>JAFODV010000033.1 GCA_017380515.1 Alistipes sp. | reverse complement strand
GAATATTTCTCAATGTTTGATTCTGTAAATGAGATTATTAATTTACTTAAATTAAGATTTCCTAATATGGCTAATTTACAGCAGTCCTGTAGTAGATGTGTTACCACTATAAATGATGGTATATCCGCACTAAACCTCGTTAAAGAAACTTTTAAGCAAAGCGTACATAACGTCAACTTAAGAATGAAGTTACACAATACCCACAAAAAGTAGAAATTAGTATCTTTTTAATCCGCATGGAATAATTTATCTGCATAGAGTTCCTGTGGCTAAGATATGAAATTTAAAATATGCATATACTCATATAACAATGGGAGGTGGCTATCAAGAATTTTTGAAAAATAAACAGAAAAGAGCGAAGCTTAAACTTTGCTCTTTCAATTAGCACTTGTTAAATATACACCATATATCTTAAGGAAAAGATTTTTCCCAAACATCAATAATTGTAAAACATAATACATTGATAATCAACAGATAGAGGCCCTATGAAAAAAATAACAAGTAAACACTATGTTAAATAGCATGATAATCTATAGAGTTATTTGAAAATGCTATACACAATTCATATTTTAAATCTTCATCATAATCCTGCCTACTAATTATTGATTCAAGAATTTTCGTCAATAATAAATCATCAATATTACCTGCTGCTATATGATATGTAATAGATTCCATTCTTTGGATGTACATCATATTTGAATGATATAAGTTGTTGATATGAAGAAAGAGTCCACCTAAAGCTAGACCCATGCGTTTGTTACCGTCTAAAAAGATATGTCCATCACAAACTCGGTGTACTAAAAACGTTAGTTTCGATAAAAATGAAGGGAAGTATACATCATTTCTTATCATTTCGAGAACATACAATAATTCACCCTCATCTCTAAAACCTTTTATCCCACCATCGCTAATCTCTACAACTCTATCATAAAGCCACCCCACTTGTTCATATGTAGGATATCTAATTTCTTTAATCGCTGTACTCATTATTTTAGTCTTTTCATCACATCTCTTTTATCGAATAAATCTTGCAAGAAACCATCTGAATATTCGCCGATAAACTTTTCATAATCACTAGGTTGTACTGGAGATATATACTCAGCAATATTCTTGTGATGAGCTTCTCTAAAACACAAATCTCTTGACGCCATTTTGGTTCTTGCATCTTCTAAATATGGAATCTGCATGGGGCTTTTGGCAAATTCATCTATAATATTGTGTACGGTTTGCATAGGAATTCTTTGCTTTGTTTTGTCAAACTCTGCTTGAAGTGCAAATCCTACACCATTTTGAAAAGATGCAATTACCATCAATACTTCAGAATACATAGTGTCGTGTATATTGTCAATATCCTCTAATTTTAGAATATTAGCGTATTCTTGCGCATTTTCTCTAAAAATAGCTTTGTATATATGGTCTGTTACTTGCGCATACTTAGCATTAGATGTTCCTTCAACATATAGGTTGATAGCTGTCGTTAAAACTTTCCTATATCTCATCTCACTCATTGCGCTTTGCAGATAGTTTGCATCACGACTATTGATGTACTTAGTTCCACCGCCAGTTCGCTTGTTGATAGTATTAATTGATACATCAAGGATAAGACTTCTAATCTGTTTTGCCTTGTCATTGTTCGTTATTAACATTGCAAGATTTAAGAATGATCTAAAATTAAAAACAGAAAGTTTGGGAGTGCGTTTAGAAATAATCCAATTTTTAGCTTTGGGGAATTGCTGTTCAATTGCTAATATAAAGTCTTTTAAATCTTGGCCACTTAATACTTCATATCCATTATCAATTAATTCCTCACTATGAGAATTTAAGTAATATGTTATTGTTCTCTCCTCTACCCCAAAGAATTCTGCAACGTGTTTTTTTATAAACTTAAATTCGTTCTTAAAAATAACACCTTGTAATCCTATCTCATTTTGAATATCTTTTAATGCATAAATATTATTCAGTATATTCTGTCTTGCAACTTGAGATGAAGTTAAATTCTTTTCTTTTCTTGTCATATCTTCACTATTCTATGAATCAATTTACACAAAGTTAATAACTTTAATATAAACAAACAAATTATTATATTAAATATCATTAATCATAAATAACATCAAGAACTTTTCGTTAGAAAAGCTGCTTTTTCGGGATAAAAATCTTTTAGCCACTCGATGAACTCTACAATCTTCAAGTAGTCATCTATAAATGTTCGATAGTCTATCACCATACCGCACCTAATTTGAGACGAGCGACTGTTTTAGTCGTTCGAGTCTCATGGATTTTTGCGTTCAACGGGATTTGTGCTGACTGTGGTGGTCTGGATGGCTTGTTTTCATGATAATTTTTTGTACATTTGTGGAAATTTGTGGTATGAAGCGGCTCTCCTTACTTTTTGCAATGATTGTTTTGGGCATGGGTGTGCTACGTGCGCAGAGCACGGAGCTGGCTCTCGGGGTGAGGTCTGGACACAATGCGTTGTTCGGCCGATTTGCCGCTCTATCTGCCGAGGCGCAGTACGAAGCAAAGAGCCACTTTGTCTTGCGAGGTGGTGCGCAGTATAGCACTATAGGGCGTGTAGCTGCGGAGCTCAAGCCTCAATATTTTCACGATTTCAGCGTCGGACGATTGACAGGTCAGATGTTGCTTGGCTACACCCATCAGAACCTTATGAATAACTATTTTGTGGGTGGTGGTGCATCGTTAGATCTGCGTTGCCTATGGGTTACATTAGGCTACTATCATCGCACCATAGTAATGGGTGAGGATAGAATCTGCGAGCCCTTCAACATCTACTATGAGTTGGGCATACGCACTCTTCATAAGCTCCAGAAGTGGGATTTAAACATCATGTTAACCAATAGTAGACCATTTGAGTTGGAACGTCACTACCAGCCATCGTTTGTGGTGGAGGCTTGGTGGCATCCAGGCGATAGGCTTAGTGTGCTGCTGGGTGCAAACTACAAGCCTGCGGGGATGTTTAATATCACGAGCGACTATTATCAAATCTATGGAAATATAGGTGTATGTTACAGATGGTAAGGGGAGTGTTTGTTGCTCTGGTGGCGGCCGTGTTAGTCGGCTGTGAGAGAGTAGATCTCAAGGGTTTGATAGCTCCTACGGGTGATGTTGTGGACAAGCGCTTTGAGAAGAGCATGTCGATGACAGACGGCAAAGCAGTAGCTAATATTAAAGCCGACGAGTCTTACACTTTCTATGTGTGTGCCGACCCGCATATTGATGGCACTAATAGGAATCTACAAGAGTTCTCCACACGAATGCGCAATAGCCAAGCTGCATTGTTTGGCATTGTACTTGGCGACTGTTGCAATCATAGTAGTGCTCTGCCCTCATATGTCGAGGCAATAACCTATGTTGAGGAGTTGCATGCTGCCAACACTCCGATATTGTCGCTCATAGGCAATCACGATGTTTACCATAGAGGCTGGGACAAGTACTCTGAGCTGTTGGGTGCCTCGGTTTATTGGTTCGATGTGCAGTATGCCTCTGGCCGCGACATCTTCATCTCGCTCGACTCGGCAAGTGGTACATTAGGCAGGCGACAGATGGAGTGGCTTCGTGAGTTTCTGGCAGAGCAAAGAGATGAGTATCGCCACTGCGTGGTGCTTACACACACCAACCTATTTTACACCGACAACTCGCAAATGGGCTCGGGTAACATGGCCCTTGAGGAGACCGCCCTGCTTACGGAGTTGTTTAGCCGCCATAAGGTTACGCTATGCCTTCAGGGCCACGATCACTATCGTGAAGATCTTATGTTTGGCGGTGTTCGATACACTATTGTAGGTACTATCAACGACGATGCTAAGCGTGCTGAGTATCTTGTCGTTCGCCTATCGAATGAGGGTATCGAGTATACTTGGGAGTATATCTAAATTGTTAATGCATATTGCATCATACAAAAAGACTAATGGGCTATACATTGCGTATAGCCCATTAGTCTTTGTCGAAAGCAGTGCTTTGTACTACTCGAAGTATGTGCTGCCGCTACCGCAATGGCGACCATCTACATAGATGTCAACCTGATAAGTTCCCTTCTGGAACGACTCGCCATCGTAGAATACGCTGACAGGTACTGACTGATTCTCGTAGCTCACCTTACGCACAGCCGATGCCGCACGGCTCTCACCCTCATAGGTGAATGGTATCATCTTGTTGGCAGGTGATAGTACGTAGCCATCAGGATCGGTGATACATACATATATAGTCTTCTCGCCTGGCTCTGCAAGCTCATTTGCTGTAAGCTCAAAGTCTACACGTAGGCGTGAGGCAACCTTGATGCGCTTAACAGGCTTGCTGTTGTCGTTGAGAGCCACCATGCGCACACCGCCAGTACGGATAACTGAGCCAATGCGCACCTTTGTCTCGGCCTCTTGAGCCTTCTCTTCAGCCTTCTCGGTGCGCTCCCTGAGAGTCTTGCGCTCCTTCTCGTACTCTGTATTCTTTGTTTTGAGGTCGGTAGTCACGGTGTTGAGCGAGTCGATCTGACGAACATAGCCCTTCATAACACCCTTAAGCATCTCTACCTCCTTGCGATACTTTGCCAACTGGTTGTAGTTGTAGGTCTTCTCCTTCTGCAACTGCTCAAGCATCACAACAGCCTCCTGATAGCGCTGCATCATTGTGTCGTTCTTGCCTTTGTACTCCTCGAGCTCCTTAACCAACGACTCTGCATCGCGCTGAAGAAGAGTGTTCTGCTCCTCAAACAAGCGACGTGCCGACTCCAAGAGGGCATAATCCTGCTCGATGGTCTTCACCTTGTCGAAGTTCTTAACAGCAAATATCGTTAGCGGGATAAGAGCTATTAGTAGCACGAGGGCTAAGGTGAGGAAGCCTGCTGAAGAGCGCTTATATCTGGTTATATCTGCCTCGTAGTCATCAATCATGCGCTCCTCACGGTCGTAGTCGCCATCATAGATGGAGGTTGCTGCTGCGCCCTCACTATGTGTAGGTGTCTCTCCGCGTGCTGGCGCGGGTGTAGCAACTGGTGTAGGCTTGCTTGTTGCCTCGGCCTGTGGCTCTGCCACCTCTTTACGCTCTTGCTCCGAGTGCACATCGTTGATTGTTGCTGCTTGAGCCTTTGCCTGACGCTCAGCCAAAATGTCGTTGAGAGTGCGCTGTGGAGCTGCCTTCTGCTCATTTACGGTTGTTTCGACGGGTGTCTTAGGAGCCGTCTCCGTAGTCTCATTCATGGTTGCTCCATCCGATGTCTGAGGAGTCTTCTCCGTAGCTTCGTTGACGGGTGCGCCACAAAATGGGCATCGAGTCTGCTGGCTCGACATAGGGGTATTACATGTCTTACATCTTATAAGTGCCATACTTTCATCTTTGAATTATCGGTGCAAATATAACGTATTTTATTATGCTATATTACGAAATATCGGAAAAATCTATCTTCTCACGTTTATGATGACGCTCTCTTAGCGCTTTGAGCCCTACATTTTTGGGCTGTTGAAGTGTTGGGTCGGAGTGTAAAATATCTATTGCATCGTTACGTGTCAGCTCGGTAATCTGGGTGTCTGTGGCGAGATTAGCGATGTTTAACTCAAAGGCATCGCCACTCTGTTGTGTGCCATGAATGTCGCCAGCACCTCGTAGCTTTAGGTCGAGTTCCGAGAGCTGGAAGCCATCGTTTGTGGCACACATAGCCTCAAGGCGTGCGCGGCTATCCTTCGATAGCTTGTCGCCCGACATGAGTATGCAGTAGGATTGTCCGCCACCACGACCCACGCGGCCACGTAGCTGATGAAGCTGCGATAGGCCGAAGCGCTCGGCCGACTCGATGACCATTACTGTGGCATTTGGAACATCTACACCCACCTCGATGACCGACGTTGCAATCATGATGTCGGCCTCGCCACGCTTAAATTGTTGCATTGATGCCTCCTTGTCGTCGGGCTTTAGCTTGCCATGACATGTCGCTATGCGATACTGTGGTAGCGGGAAGTCGCGCGACAACGACTCGAAGCCATCTTCAAGGTCTTTGTAGTCCATCTTCTCCGACCCTTTGATCAGTGGGTATACGACATAAACCTGACGGCCTTTGGCTATCTCCTGGCGTAGGAAGCCGAACATGCGTAGGCGTGCTGAGTCGAAGTAGTGGTAGGTGCGTATTGGCATACGTCCTGGGGGGAGCTCGTCAATTACCGACACCTCCAAGTCGCCATATAGGGTCATTGCCAAGGTGCGGGGAATAGGCGTTGCTGTCATCACGAGGATGTGTGGGCGCTGCTTGTTTTTTGTCCATAGCTTGGCGCGCTGCTCAACGCCAAAACGGTGTTGCTCGTCGATAACTACATATCCGAGGTTTGCAAACTGCACACCCTCCTCAATAAGTGCATGAGTGCCAATGAGTATGTCTACCTCACCCGAGGCTATGCCCTCGATCGATGCACGGCGTTCCCTCACTTTTGACGAACCAGTCAGTATGGCAATCTTGATGTTTAAGCCCTCGGCAAAACGCAGCATCGAGGCGTAGTGCTGGCGAGCAAGGATCTCGGTGGGTGCCATGATGCATGCTTGATAGCCGTTGTCAACAGCCAGAAGCATCGACATGAAGGCCACCATGGTCTTGCCACTACCAACATCGCCTTGTAGCAGGCGGTTCATCTGCTTGCCAGATACCATATCGCTACGAATCTCACGAATCACACGCTTCTGTGCTCCTGTGAGTGGAAATGGCAGTTTCTCGTGGTAGAAGGTGTTGAACGCCTCGCCAACACGAGTAAACATAAAGCCTTGGCTACGATGACGCTCGGTGCGACGAGCCTGAATCGTTAGTTGAACACCAAGCAGCTCATCGTACTTAAGACGATATTGTGCTCCACGCAGTTGCTCGGCAGATTGAGGAAAATGTATGTTGTAGATGGCTTCACGCAATGTCATAAGCCCATTGCGATGACGTAGCTCATCGGGCAGTGGGTCGGTAAATGCTGTTGGGTCGGCTTTGGCTAACTCCCATGCGCTCTGTACTATGCGTTGCATGGCGCGCATGGCAATAGCCTCGCTAAGGCGCTCCGTAGAGGGATATATCGCCTGAAAACCACTCTCCTGCTTGCGCGAGAGAAACTGCTCGGTGGTCTCAATCTCGGGGTGGACAAGGCTCACTCTGCCACGAAACAACGAGGGACGACCAAAGATTATGTACTCACGCCCTGGCTCTATGCGCTTCTCAATCCATTTTATACCGTGAAACCATAGCAATTCGGCAACGCCCGTAGAGTCATTTACCTCGACAACAAACCTGCGTCGTGAGCCCTCGCCAACATGCGACATGCCTACTACCTTGCAGCGTAGCTGAATGTATGTCGACTCCATTGATTCGTCGACTTCGGATAGCCGCAGTTGTCGTGTGCGGTCGATATAGCGATGCGGAAAGCGCATGAGCAGGTCGCCGATGGTGCGCACGCCAATCTCCTTGTCGAGAATCTTGGCACGTACCTCACCAACACCTGTAACATATTTTATGTCACGCTCCAGCACTCCCATGGCAATGGCTAAATATCGGAATTAGATTTTGATTATTGACTTCACGGGCGCAGTCTTCTCAAGACGTGCAGCGCCACCAAGCTCCTCAATCTCGACGATAAATACAAACTCCTTAACCTTTATGCCGTAGCTCTTGCCGTCGATAGTAATCTTCTGGCTCTCAAGCGACTGTGCCAAACCCTCGGCAGTGCCTCCCGTAGCAAGCACGTCGTCGAGGATGGTCACCTCGAAGTTGTCGCCTGAGGGCTTGCCCTGAGCGATGTCGCTTAGGCGATAGTAGAGCTTGTCGAAGCCGTACTCTTTCTCTATAAGCACCTCGAAGAGGTCGCCCTCGGCAAATGGCAGCTTACCGCTCTTGCGCACAGGAACGATATTCTCGACATGGTCAGCCTCCGTAAGGAGTGGTGCGGCAAACAAGAAGCCACGAGCCTCAGGAGCTATGATGTTGGGTGTTGTAGATGCCTCGGCAACAGCATGTGTAAGCTCCTTAAACACCGCCTTATTCTGCAAGAATGGAATAATATCCACAAATATGATACCCTCCTTTGGGAAGTCTTTGTAGTATTTTAGTACCTCTTTCATTGTATGATGTTGTTAGTAAAACGTACAAAGTTAATAATTTTTTGCGGGTCTTTGATGTAGTCAACGATAAATTTTATAAATTTGTAACCAGGAAAATATGTACTTAAAATTATAAATCATGAAAAAACGTATTCTTATCACTGGTGCAACTTCGGGCATAGGTCGTGCCACTGCACTACGCCTTGCTGAGCCAAACACTGAGATTATCATCACAGGACGTCGCAAGGAACGCCTCGAGGCCCTCAAAGCAGAGGTCGAGGCTAAGGGTGCTGAGTGTCTAACACTCCACTTTGATGTTCGCTCGGAGGCTGAGTGCATCGAGCACCTCAAGCCACTTGGTCGTGTAGATATCCTCGTAAACAACGCTGGTCTTGCAGCAGGCCTTGAGCATATCGACAAGGGTGACTCTGCCGATTGGGACGCAATGATCGACACTAACGTGAAGGGCTTACTCTATGTGACGAAGATCATCAGTGGCGCTATGGTTGAGGCTGGTCAGGGTGGCCACATCATCAACATCGGTTCGATTGCTGGTACTGAACCATACGAGAATGGCGCAGTATATTGTGCATCGAAGCACGCCGTGCATGCCATCTCGCAGGCTATGCGTGCCGACCTCCTCTCGGCAGGTATCAAGGTGGGTGAGGTGCGCCCAGGAATGGTTGAGACCGAGTTCTCGGAGGTGCGCTTCCATGGCGACAAGGAGCGTGCATCAGGCGTATATAAGGGTGTTGAGGCGTTGCAGGGCGAGGATATCGCCGAGGCTATCCACTGGATGCTCAACCTCCCAGCCCACATGAACGTAAACGACATCGTGCTAATGCCTACATGCCAGGCTGGTGCTTACTATACCTATCGTAAATAGTTGATTATCATGCGTAATATACATGTCTTTTATGCTGCTCTTATCAGCATAGTAGCCTTCGCTTGTAGCTGTACCACTCCCGATGATCCGGCCCCACAGCCAGAGCCACAGAAACCTGCAGCCGAGCGTTTTGAGGTGTTCCAACTGTTGAACCCTTCGGATATACCTTATCGTATTCCGGCTATTGCAACAACTAAGGATGGTACTCTTATTGCCGTTGCCGACTATCGCCATAGCGGCACCGATATTGGCGTTACGGATAAGGGTCGTATCGACCTACACTACCGCCTATCGCATGACAATGGTAACACCTGGGGCGAGGTGATGACACTCATCAATGGCCAAGGTGCTGAGTCACCAGATTTCATGAATGTTGGCTATGGTGATCCATGCATCGTGGCTGATAGAGAGTCCGACCGTGTTTTAGTGTTGTCGTGCGCTGGTAACGTGTCGTTCCAGAATGGTACACGTCAGCGCCACCAGAATATAGCTCGTTTCTATTCAGAAGATGGTGGCAAGACATGGGGTGCTCCCGAGGATATCGCCGAGTCGATATACTCGCAGTTCGATAACTCGTCGTATGGCCCTGTGCGCTCGATGTTCGTAGCGTCGGGACGTATCATGCAGAGCCGTATCACTAAGGTTGGAGCATACTATCGTCTCTATTGCGCTGTGTTGGTGCGTGATAAGTCGGCTAAGCATATGAATTATGTTCTCTACTCTGACGACTTTGGTGGAAGCTGGAAGGTGCTCGGAAACATCAACGAGCCTGCTGTGTATAACACTGCTGACGAGCCTAAGGTGGAGGAGCTCCCCGATGGCACACTGCTCATCAGCTCACGCTATAATGGCGGTCGCTACTACAACTTCTTCACTTATAACGATGTGAATAGTGGTGCTGGTGTATGGGATGATGCCGTATTCTCGGGTGCTCAGAATGGTGGCGTGGAGTCGAAGGATAATTCGACAAATGGCGAGGTTATGCTCATTCCTGTTAATCGTGTTGCCGACAACAAGCCTATGCATATCCTCTTGCAGTCGGTGCCTCTCGGCCCTAACCGTGCAAATGTTGGTATCTACTATAAGGAGCTTGCTTCTGACGAGGACTACTTCACCCCAACGGATATTGCTGGCGACTGGGATGGCGTGCTTCAGGTTACAACGCTTAACTCAGCATACTCGACCATGACATGGCAGAAGGATAACCGACTCGGCTTCCTCTACGAGGAGGAGACCCACGGCACATCTAACCTCGCCTATGGTGGCTACACAATTGTGTATGAGTGTTTCGATATCGAGGATTTGACCGACGGCAAATACACCTACCGCAAGTAGGCGCACCTTGCGTAGGACTACACTATATAAATAATTCTGCTAAAGATGCTGCCGCATTAAGTGATTTATAACAAATCCTTATCGGACTTGAACTGCTCTTGACAGACCAAGCCCATTTGTAAACACCAAGCGACCCCGAAGTGATGAACTTACGGGGTCGCTTTTTTATGCTATATTGTATTATTGCTGGCGATAGTAATACTTTAGATTTTGTGTGTGGTTGTGTCCAAATCTATCTGTTACGACGATTGTTATTT
Source organism: Alistipes sp. (assembly GCA_017380515.1). Lineage (GTDB taxonomy): Bacteria > Bacteroidota > Bacteroidia > Bacteroidales > Rikenellaceae > Alistipes. Next base: position 4,456 of record JAFODV010000033.1, on the reverse strand, counting down.
CACTATTTTGCTTGGTACGCTTGCAACGGAAGTAGTGGCTGTGGGGCGCTGCCGAGCGGCGTAGTCTGTTCATTATAATATCGTTGTAATTAGCCTCATTCTCAACGTAATATATATAGTCAGGATCGAGGATTGTTATCTGCTCCATTGTGCCCATGTCCTTGCCGTCCTCCAGCCATTCAACACTATGTTTGTCATCCCAGCCGATGACCTTCACAACAACATACTCTTCATTATCCTTGACCTTGCCCTCGGGCCATACTCGCAGCTTTGACTGCTCGGTGTCAAAGGTGCGAAAGTGCCATTGCCACACATTGTTGCGCTCCTCGATGCATAGTACTCCTGGGGGTGTGCCATCAGTGCATATCGGTGCAAACCAGAGGTTGCCGCAGACCTGAGCCACGCTGTGCTCAATGCTGTTTTTGCTCAGTTCCATCGTGGCGTGACGGTGTCTGTGACCCGTGATAAAGTGGAGCTCGTTGCCTCGAAATAGACGCATTATATTTCGGGCATAGGGCATTGTCTTGCCCTTGCGGAAGTTATATGCTGGGGCGTGCATGCAGATTGCTATACGCTCATTTTTGGCAATATCCTTAGCTGTGCCTCGTAGCCACTTTTGTTGCTCCTTATCCAGCTCTATGGAGTAGTCCTCATAGCCTCGATAGAGGATATTGTCAAGCAAAATAAAACGAGTGTCACCAAGTGTAAAGCTCTTATAACGAGCGCCAAATGTTGCTTCATATGCCTGCTCTTTAAGGCTCTCCTCGCCTTCAATATCACGATCATGGTCGTGGTTGCCAATCACAGTTATTAGCTCTACGTCGAGGCTCTCGAAAAGTTCTTTGCAACGAGGCAAAAAGGCCATATTATCCCACACTACGTCGCCCGTAAGAAGAATGGCTATGGGAAGGTTGCTTGACGAACGATACTCGTCGATAATCTGTCGAATGTTGGGCAATACCTCTTGCTCTAAGCGCTTGAATTGTGTCTCGGTTTGTGGTTGTGTGTCGCCCACAACAATAAGGTTGAAGCCTCGCTCCTGTGCCGATGCTGTGGTAATGCAGAGTAGGGTATAGCAGAGTAAAAATATGGTTGTCAAAATTTGTTTCATAGAGGCAAAGATAGTGTAAAAATGTGAAATCGCACTCGCGCAAGTGAAAATAGTCGTCTCGTACGTGCGCATGTGAGAAAATTTTTATATCTTTGTCGAGTTATGGAGAATTTTGTAGTATCAGCACGTAAGTATCGCCCTGCGACCTTTGCGTCGGTCGTGGGACAACGACATATAACATCTACGCTTAAGAATGCTATCGAGCGTGGTCAGTTGGCGCATGCCTACCTCTTCTGCGGTCCTCGTGGCGTGGGTAAGACCACATGTGCCCGCATCTTTGCTAAGGCAATCAACTGTCTTAATCCAAATGGTGGCGAGGCATGCAATGAGTGTGAGTCATGCCGCTCGTTCAACGAGGGTCGTTCGCTGAATGTTCATGAGCTTGATGCTGCGTCTAACAACTCGGTAGATGACATCCGTAACCTTATTGAGCAGGTGCGCATCATTCCTCAGCAGGGCAAATATTCTGTATTTGTCATCGACGAGGTGCATATGCTTTCGGCTGCAGCGTTCAACGCTTTCCTAAAGACGTTGGAGGAGCCCCCTCATCATGCTATATTTATCCTTGCAACAACCGAGAAGCATAAGATTATCCCAACAATCTTGTCGCGTTGCCAGATCTACGACTTCAACCGCATCCGTGTTGAAGATGGTGTTGAGTATCTTCGCTACATAGCCAATCAGGAGGGTGTTGAGGCTGATGATGAGGCGCTTAACCTTATCGCTCACAAGGCAGATGGAGGTATGCGTGATGCCCTGTCAATGTTCGATAAGGCTGTGTCGTTCTGCGGCACTAAGCTCAGTTATAAGGATGTTGCCGCTACGCTCAATGTCCTCGACTACGACACCTACTTTACTGCCACAGATATGTTGCTTGAGGGTAGATATGTCGATGCCTTGATGTTGTTCGACGGGGTTCTTGGCCGTGGCTTCTCGCCTCAGGTGTTTATCTCGGGTCTGAATGCGCATATGCGCGACTTGCTTATGTCGAAGGGTCCTGCAATATCGCTTGTGGAGTTTACGGGTAGACTCATTGAGCGATATAAGGAGCAGGCAACACGTTGTAGCGAGGCCTTCTTGTTTGGAGCCATATCGCTGCTTACTGAAGCTGATGGAAAAATACGACAGTCGTCAAATCAGCGTCTGCTTGTTGAACTGGGACTCATGAAGATTGCGGGTCTCGGTCAAAAAAAAAATGACGAGGTAGCATCGCTCTCGCTCGAGATTGATGTGCCACTGCCAGAGTTGCAGCCGGTGCAACCAGCGCAGTCACAGCCAGCACAGCAACCTGTGCAGCCACAGCCTGTGTCGCAGCCTACGTCCGTCATGCAGCCTACGCCACAGCCAGTGTCACAGCCCGTGCCGGGTAGTGATGTGACGGCGCCAGCATCTATTTCGGTGGATAAGCCCGCAGAGAATGCCATGCCACGTGCTACGGCGCCACGCCGCCGAGCGAGTATGTCGTTAGGCTCATTGCTCTCGGAGGATAGGGCGGTAGCAGCTGCGGCTGAGAGTGTTGCCTCGGTTGAAGAGGTTGATCCTAACTGCGAACAGAAACTTGTAGCGATAAAGTCCCAGTTTGTGGAGATACTGTCCAAGGGCCGTATGCGTTATGTTCCTGTCTTCGAGACAATGGTGGTTAGGGGGCGTACTATACAGGTTACGGTGCCCTCGAAGGAGCTCTTCGAGGAGATTATGCGTGATAAGCTCGAGTGGCTTAAGGAGATTCAGAAGCTTGCGGGTGTAGGTTGTAGCATCGACATGGAGGTTGTCATCAACGAAGCGGTACGCATTGCACGACCTATTACCATCGAGGATCGCTTGCGCCATATGATTGCCAAGAACGAGCGTATAAAGGAGATGATTGAGACACTTGTGCTTGATGCAGAGTAGCGAGCTTTAAACTTGTGTAACCCACTATGGGGATTGACTAAAACACTACTTAAACTTAATACTACTATGAAACCTATCTATTCACTTTGGGTTGTTATCTGTGCGATGATGCTCTGCTTGCCTGTTTCGGCTCAGGATACGACTACGTCTAAAGATGATGAGAAGTATATTAAGAAGCTTACACGCCTGGCTAAGAGACCAAAGAATGTAGAGGAGCAGTATGAGTTGGCCGAGTGCTATTTTAGTGGTAATCGCGTAGCGCAGAACTATGTTGAGGCTGCCTTGTGGTATGGTGTGGCTGCCGAGAATGGCCATGCTCAGGCTCAAAACCGTTTTGGAATGTGCTATTTCAATGGTCATGGTGTTGAGCAAAACTATTCGGAGGCCGTGAAGTGGTTCCGCAAGGCTGCTGATCAGGGATACGATATAGCGCAAAACAACTTAGGATATTGCTACTATTGGGGTCAAGGTGTCGTCCAGAGCTATGTGGAGGCAGTTAAGTGGTATCGCAAGGCTGCTGATCAGGGTTATGCTACGGCTCAAACCAGTTTGGGAAATTGCTATTATAATGGCGAAGGCGTAGAACAGGATTATGCCGAGGCTTTGAAGTGGTATCGCTTGGCTGCTGATCAGGGTTATGCTATGGCTCAAACCAGTTTGGGATATTGCTATTTTAACGGTATAGGTGTAGATCAAAACTATTTAGAGGCTTTGAAGTGGTATCGCTTGGCAGCTGATCAGGGATACGATATGGCGCAAAACAACTTAGGATATTGTTACTATAGAGGCAGGGGCGTTGATCAGGACTATGCTGAGGCAGTAAAGTGGTATCGTTTGGCTGCTGATCAGGGTTATGCTATGGCTCAAACCAATTTGGGATATTGCTATTATAATGGCGATGGTGTTGATCAGGACTATGCCGAGGCTGTAAAGTGGTATCGTAAGGCTGCCGAGCAGGGTGATGATATTGCACAAAATCGCTTAGGAAATTGTTACTATTGGGGTCAAGGTGTCGTCCAGAGCTATGTGGAGGCAGTGAAGTGGTATCGCAAGGCTGCTGACCAGGGTTATGCTTCGGCACAAACCAACTTGGGAAATTGCTATTATAATGGCAATGGTGTTGATAAGGACTATGCTGAGGCAGTGAAGTGGTATCGTAAGGCTGCCGAGCAGGGTGATGTGGATGCGCAGGCATCTGTTGGTGAGTGCTATTATGCTGGCAAAGGTGTAGACCAAGATTATGTTGAGGCCGTTAAGTGGTTCCGCCTGGCTGCTGATCAGGGTTATGCTACGGCTCAAACCAATTTGGGAGATTGCTACTATGATGGCGAAGGCGTAGAGCAGGATTATGCCGAGGCTTTGAAGTGGTATCGCTTGGCAGCTGATCAGGGATACGATATGGCGCAAAACAACTTAGGATATTGTTACTATAGAGGCAGGGGCGTTGATCAG
>JAFODV010000032.1 GCA_017380515.1 Alistipes sp. | reverse complement strand
GATGGCCGCAAATTCATAACCACATATAAGTATGATAAATATCAAAAAGTAATCAAGATTGTGGCGATTGATACAGGTATCAACGATAATAGAATGTCAACATATACGTACGACGATAAGGGAAACAAAATCGAAGAAAGGTACTATGATTTTGAGACACCAACGGGAAAAACCATCTATAAATACGATGATAAGGGAAACAAAGTAGAGGAGTGCACTTATGATGTGGAAGGCTCTTTGATTAACAAATATACCTACAAATACGACTCCAAGGGAAACAAAGTAGAGGAGTGCAGATATGGTGTGGAAGGCTCTTTTATTAACAAATATACCTACAAATACGACTCCAAGGGCAACCTGACTGAGGAGATCATGCTAGAGGGCGAGAAGATAACCCCCGTAGAGCAGACCATATACGAAATAACCTATCGAAGATAGCTCTTCACCAATTTACAAATTTTAAAACTTAATTACGGAAGAACTATATGGTTTCATGATTAGAGGACTACGTTTCTCGTACGACGAAAAATATTACTACAAAGGTGTTTTCAACCATGAAACAGGCTACATGGACCAAGAAATAGTAACAAATGTATACGGTTGGTATTATCCAGAGGAACCAGGTATAGGCGAACACCGTCCACCACAAAGTTGGCAACACTAGTTTTCATATTAATCCGATAGCACTTACAGGGAGTTGCTATCGGATTATTTGTTGTGTTAGACACTACAATTTACAACAGAATATTTATGTGTTTTCACATTTTTTTATTACCTTTGTTCCATATTATGCGCTGGGGCGTAGCATGGAGCATGCTTACTGCCGTAGCATCAACAAATTAAGTGATAAAAATGAGCAAAGAGTATAAGCGTTATCTTATAACATCGGCACTTCCATACGCCAACGGCCCAGTACACATCGGCCATTTGGCGGGCGTTTATGTGCCCTCAGATATCTATACACGTTACCTTCGTCTGAAGGGCCACGACGTGATTTCGGTGTGCGGTAGCGACGAGCACGGTGTGCCCATCACCATCAAGGCACGCAAGGAGGGCATCACCCCTCAGCAGGTGGTTGACCGCTACCACGCAATTATCGAGAAGTCATTCCGCCGCCTTGGCATGTCGTTCGACATCTACTCACGTACATCGTCACCAACACACCGTGTGACAGCATCAGAGTACTTCCGCAAGCTATACGATGAGGGCAAGTTCATAGAGCAGACATCTATGCAGTATTTCGACGAGGAGGCACAGCAGTTCCTCGCCGACCGCTACATTGTGGGCACATGTCCTCGTTGCCAGAACGAGAAGGCATATGGCGACCAGTGTGAGAAGTGTGGCTCAACACTCTCACCAGACGAGCTTATCAACCCACGTAGCGCCCTCTCAGGAGGTACTATCGTGAAGCGTGAGACTAAGCACTGGTACTTGCCATTGGACAAGTATGAGGGATTCTTGCGCGAGTGGATCTTGGAGGGTCACAAGGAGTGGAAGTCAAACGTATATGGTCAGTGCAAGAGCTGGCTCGACCTCGGCCTACAGCCACGTGCCGTAAGCCGCGACCTCGACTGGGGTATTCCTGTGCCCGTGGAGGGTGCTGACGGCAAGGTGTTGTACGTATGGTTTGATGCACCTATCGGCTATATATCTGCTACTAAGGATCTTACGCCTGATTGGGAGAAATACTGGAAGAGCGAGGACACCAAGATGGTACACTTCATCGGCAAGGATAACATCGTGTTCCACTGCATAGTATTCCCTTCGATGCTTAAGGCTCATGGCGACTACATTCTCCCAGAGAATGTTCCTGCTAACGAGTTCCTAAACCTCGAGGGTGACAAGATATCTACATCTCGCAACTGGGCAGTATGGCTCCACGAGTACCTGGACGAGTTCCCAGGCAAGGAGGATGTGTTGCGCTATGTGTTGTGTGCAAATGCTCCTGAGACTAAGGACAACGACTTCACATGGAAAGATTTCCAGTCACGCAACAACTCAGAGCTTGTGGCCATATTAGGCAACTTCGTAAATCGTGCCTTGGTGCTCACCAAGAAGTACTACGACGGTGTTGTACCTGAGCGTGGCGAGCTTACTGACTACGATGAGGCAACAATAGAGGAGATGCAGAAGATCAAGGCATCGTTGGAGCGTAACATCGAGCACTACCACTTCCGCGAGGCGTTGAAGGATGCTATGAACTTCGCACGTATCGGCAACAAGTATCTCGCCGACACCGAGCCTTGGAAGGTGGTAAAGAGCGACGCTGAGCGTGTAAAGACAATTCTTAACATTGCACTCCAGATTACGGCTAACACAGCCATTGCCATCGAGCCATTCATGCCTTTCTCTGCCGAGAAGATGCTCAAGATGCTCAACGTAGACAAGTTCTCATGGGAGCAGATGGGCTCTATGGAGCTTATCGCTGCAGGACACACTATTGGCCAGGCAGAGCTATTGTTCGAGAAGATTGAGGACGACGTAATACAGAAGCAGCTCGACAAGCTTGAGGCAGCACGTAAGGCTATCCTCGAGGCTGAGGCAGCGCAGAACATCACTGAGCAAAAGGCAGAGGTTAGCTTCGACGACTTCCAGAAGATGGATATCCGCGTGTCGACAATCCTTGCTGCTGAGAAGGTGACCAAGACAAAGAAGCTTCTAAAGCTCTCTATCGACACAGGTATCGACAAGCGCACTATCGTATCGGGTATCGCTGAGTACTACACTCCTGAGCAGCTCGTAGGTCGTCAGGTGCTTGTTCTTGCCAACCTCGCACCACGCGAGATCAAGGGCATCGAGTCACGAGGCATGATACTCATGGCCGAGGACGCTTTGGGTCGCCTCGTTTTGGTGCAGCCTGAGGACAAGACCATGTCAGGCGCAATGATTGGATAGTCAATAAATTGATAATTAATAGGTTAGATTATAACCTAAAAGAAATATAGTTAATAACAACCAACTTAAACTTTAACATTTACTATGGAAAACATTAAATGGGGAGAGCTTGGTTTTGCCTACTACAAGACCGCTTTCAATGTTCGCTACCACTACGCTAATGGTCAGTGGAGCCAGATGGAGGTAACTGATGACGAGTACATCAAGATGCACATGTCAGCAGCTTGCTTGCACTATGGTTTGGAGATCTTCGAGGGTCTTAAGGCATTCCGTGGCGTTGACGGTAAGGTACGTTTGTTCCGTCCAGACGAGAACGCTAAGCGTATGATCAACTCAGCAAACCGTCTTTGCTTGCCAGCTCCTACTGTTGAGCAGTTCGTAGAGGGTTGCGTTGAGTGTGTTAAGCGCAACGCTGACTTCATCCCTCCTTATGAGACTGGCGCATCACTCTACTTGCGTCCAACTCTTCTCGGCACTAAGACTTGCCTTGGTGTACGTGCTGTTGACGAGGCTGATCTTATCATCTTCTGCGCTCCTGTAGGTCCTTACTTCAAGGGCGGTATGTCAGCTATCAAGGCTCTCATCATGCGTGATCAGGACCGTGCTGCTCCACGTGGAACAGGCGACGTAAAGGTAGGTGGTAACTACGCTTCATCTATCTGGTCATTGGAGGAGGCTCACACTAAGGGCTTCTCTAACGTATTGTATCTCGATGCTGCAACCCACTCAAAGGTTGAGGAGTTTGGTGCTGCAAACTTCTTCGGTATCAAGAACAACACTTACGTTACTCCTAAGTCAAGCTCTATCCTTCCATCTATCACCAACAAGAGCCTTCGTCAGATTGCTGCTGACCTTGGTCTCACTGTTGAGGAGCGCGACATTCCCGTTGAGGAGCTCTCTACATTCGAGGAGGCTGGTGCTTGCGGTACTGCAGCAGTTATTTCACCTATCGGCGCATTGTACGACCTCGACAACAACGTTACTTACGACTTCGGCATGAAGGTAGGCGAGACTTGCAAGAAGATGTACGATCACCTTCAGGGCATCCAGTACGGCCGCGTTGAGGACATCCACAACTGGAATGTTGAGGTAATGTAATAATTTCTTGTGAAAAGCCGTAATCTGCGGCACATCATAAAAAGCTGACTACCCGAGGCTGTACGTCTTGTACTATCCTCGGGTAGTCACTTTTTAGATATACCACATCTCACGACTTCTAACAAGAAAATCTTTGCCAAGGATAACGTTCCACGTGGAACTTAGATGACATATTACAATAACTAAAGGGAGCGCTCCACGTGGAACACTCCCTTTAGTTCACATATATTATAGACAATTATCTTCCAAACTTAACCAACAACACATTAATATCGGCGGGCGAGACACCAGGAATACGGCTTGCCTGACCGAGAGTTGTTGGACGAATGCGGCTGAGTTTCTGGCGAGCCTCGATCGTTAGCGACTGCATAGCATTGAAATCAAAGTTCTCGGGAATAGCAATATTCTCCAAGCGATGCATCTTCTCGGCATAATATCTCTCGCGCTCGATATATCCTCGATACTTAATTTGTATCTCAGCCTGCTCAACAATCTCTCTCCTGAAATCGTTTTCTGCAATATACTTGGCTAACTTTTTATGCACTCGGCTAAGGTCAGAAATAGTAACATTGCTACGAAGAACGATGTCGTAAAGCTTTTTTCCTTGCGAAAGAGGCTCCTCACCAACCGAAATTAAATAGCTGTCAATTTCGCCTATTTTGACCGAAGTCCTACGGAGCATCGAAATAAGCGATTCTACAGCCGTTATTTTTTTGAGCAAATTTTCGTGTTTCTCCTCTCCAACAAGACCAATTTTATATCCAAGCGGTGTCAATCGCTGATCGGCATTATCTTGACGAAGAAGGATTCTGTACTCAGCGCGCGAAGTAAACATGCGGTATGGCTCGTCGACACCCTTAGTCACGAGATCGTCGATGAGCACACCAATATATGCCTCGTCACGACCAAGCACCACCTCATCCTCGCCACATAGCGAACGATGAGCGTTGATACCAGCCATGAGACCCTGCGCCGCCGCCTCCTCATAACCTGTAGTGCCGTTTACCTGACCAGCAAAGTAGAGGCCGTCAACGAGCTTTGTCTCGAGCGTATGCTTAAGCTGCGTAGGTGGGAAGTAGTCGTACTCGATGGCATAACCTGGGCGATAGACATGCACATCCTCAAAGCCAACGATATTGCGCAACGCCTCCATCTGCACCTCGAAGGGCAACGACGACGAGAAGCCATTTAGGTAGTATTCGTTTGTGTATCGTCCCTCAGGCTCAAGGAATAGCTGATGCTGCTCCTTATCTGCAAATGTACGTAGCTTATCCTCGATGCTCGGACAGTAGCGAGGACCAATACCATGTATTGTACCATTGAATAGTGGCGAACGGTCGAAGCCTGTTCGTAAAATGTCGTGAACTCGCTTCGATGTATATACCATAAAGCATGGTAGCTGATTACTAACAGCCTGAGTATCATCATCATACGAGAACTTAGAGGGTTCAACATCGCCCTCTTGCACCTCCATAGCATCGAAATTTATGGTGCGGGCGTCAAGTCTTACAGGCGTACCAGTCTTCATACGGCCACTCTCGAAGCCAAGCTTCTTAAGGCTTGCAGTAACGCCATGCGCTGCCTGGTCGCCAGCACGACCACCCTCAGCACTCGCCTCACCACAGTGCATAATGCCCTCAAGGAATGTTCCTGCGGTGAGCACTACCCTACTACACTCTATCTCTACGCCCAAACGCGTTTTTACGCCCCTTACACGAGGTTTCTCGGCCGAGGTGTCGAAGAGTATGTCTACGACAGAATCTTGCCACAGATAGAGGTTTTTAGTATTCTCAAGGATATGTCGCCACTCGCGTGAGAATTGGTGCTTATCGCACTGCGCACGTGGACTCCACATTGCAGCACCCTTAGAGCGGTTAAGCATACGAAATTGTATTGCTGAGCGATCAGTTACCCTACCCATCATGCCACCAAGAGCATCTATCTCCCTGACAATCTGACCCTTAGCAACACCGCCAACAGCAGGATTACACGACATTGAGGCAATCTTCTCCATGTCGATAGTAATGAGCAAGGTGCGTGAGCCGAGGCGAGCAGCTGCCGAGGCCGCCTCACAGCCCGCATGACCAGCACCAATGACCACCACGTCATAGCTTAGTTTCATAGCATCTCCTCGCGTAAAAGTTTCAGATAGCGGTTCTCCATACGGCGCATATTGCGCTCAGCCGTAGGAGCCTTATCGCGATGACCACATAGATGTAGCGCTCCATGTACTATCACACGACGCATCTCATTAATAGGCAACGAGTTGTATAGCTCAGCATTATCGGTAACTGTTGCTACGTCGATATATACCTCACCATTAACAACACCCTCCTCTACCCTACTCTCACGCTCCTCAAAGGTGATAACATCGGTATAATAGTCGTGACCCAAAAAGTCGCGATTCATCTGACGATGATAGTCCGACGAGCAGAAGACATAGTTAATCTCTCCTGCCTGGTATCCCTCACGACGAATAACCTCCTCAATCCAACGACGCAGCACAAGGCGCTTTGTTGGTAAATAGTTGCACTCTTGATTATAGAAATGAATCATAATCGAACTATACTATTTTTTGAAGCAGTCCATCACATTCATAGGCTTGGTGGACTCTGTATTCATAATCATAAATTGCATGTAGGCGCTAAGTGTTCCCTTGTGGTCTACACCAATGCCTATTGTTCCAATTGTCTGGTTGCGCTTGACAACATCGTTTACAGCAACACGCACCTGACTTAGATGTGTATATACCGACACATAGCTACCATGCGCAATCATCACCGTTGAATGGTTAGTGTTGTCCACAACAATTCGAATAACCTTACCCTCATATATAGAACGCACGGCATCTCCCTTCTTACCAATGATCTTGACCATGTTGGTCTGCATCTTCTCGGTTTTTGCGCCCTCTACGGGGAGATTTAAAGCCTTAGTAGAGCTATTAAAGCTCTTACCCACCTTATTACCTTCTGTGAGCTTACGAAGCTCCTTAGTGGCGTTTTGAAGCATCTTTTCCTGACGCTTCTGCTCTGCTAATGCCTCACGCTCCTTGGCCGACAGCTCATCATAGGCACGCTTAGCCTCTGCACGGTCACGCTCCAGCTCACGCTGCTCAGCCTCGAGCGAACGGCTCAACGAATCCAACTCGCCACGTCGCTCATCAAGCTCCTCACGCATGGCACTGAGACGGTTGCTCTGTGCAATAATCTCTTCGGCAAGCTCCACACGCTGCTCGGCAAGGTGACGAACGTTTGCCATGCGGTGTGTTGCGTCTGATATGCTGGTCGACGAAAATAGATATGTCGTAGTGCTATTTGAACGATAATTTCTGTGCGCCACACGCACAACCTGAGCATATATACTTCTATTCTTTTCGAGCTCCTGAGCCAGCGAATCTATCTGTCTATTTAGGTCGTTTGCTTCGATACTAAGTAGCTCCTGACTACGTTCAGTCTCAGCAATATACGATGTTCGCTGATTCATCTGTTCGGTGAGCTTATTTACTCGCTCTGTAGCACTACCCTTCTGCTTCTTGAGCTCCTTTACCTCTCGCTTAGTGCTCTCAAGATCGCTCTTACACTGCTCTACTATTTTCTTTTGCTCAGCAACACTCTTCGACGTTTTCTGTGCCGACACACCCTCAGTAGCGCCCACAAATATGAGCACCGATAAGACGAGTAATATATGTTTAAAAAATCGTGATAACACCCTATCGATCATTACCTTGCAACTTCATCTCCTCAATATGAGCCTGCATATCCTGCTCGTCATAGCCATTCTCCACAGCCTTCTGCCAGTATGTCTCAGCCATAAACTTCTCACCCAAGGCCCATAATATATCGCCATAGTGCGCCAACAGCGAGGCATCGGTCTGCCCCGACAACAACAATGCTTGACGCATATATATCTTTGCCTCCTGATTACGTCCCAGACGGTGTAACACCCATGCATGGGTATCTATGTAGTTAGCATTGTTTGGCTCAAGCTCAATAGCCTGCTCCGACATGGCAAGAGCCTTGTCAAGATTCTTGCCGCTAAGGCTTAGGTAGTAAGCATAGCCGTTCAACACATCTGCATTATTGGGGTTATACTTAAGTGCCTTCTTATAGTATTTGTAGCATGTGTTAACATCTCCAAGATCGTAGTAGCAGTGACCAATGCATCCGAGAGCAAAGCTTCTATCCTCATCATTTGTGGCACACTGCAAGGCCTGCTCCATGACATTTATCGCCTCAGTGATATCCTCCGAGAGCATGTAAATGAAGTAGAAATTCCACAGTTCCATGCTCTCGCTGAATAGCTCCACTCCTCGCTTCACATCCTGTTCCAAGAGGTCGTAGCGCTCCACAGCAGCATCTAAAGCTACAGCATACTCATAATCATCGGCCGTAACATCAGCATCGCTGAGGTGTGCTCGAAAATAGGCTATAGCCTCATCGTTCATACCTCCATTGTAGAGGTGATGAGCATATGTTCGTAAAAACTGACGGTGAGTAGGGTAGTGCTCAATAAGAGTTTGGATAACTCCACCTATCGAAAAGTAGTTATCGCGATAGAAGGCTACATCCGACATGAAACTGTACAATCGCTCCTCTTTAATGTCGAGCGTTATATCATTATGCGCAAAAATCTTATTTTCGTACTTGAAACGTTCGTGGCTATCACCACGAGTGGTGTGAAACTCAAGAAGTTGAACAATGGTCTCTGCACGTGTGGTATCGAGCCTATATGCCGTCTCATATGAGGCCAATGCCAACGAGTCCATGTTGATAAGCTCGTAGGTTTCGCCCAGGTCAATGTGAGCATTAATGTCGTAGGGATGCTCATCAACAATACGACGACTAACATCTATTGCCTCATCATACCTGTGATTCGTGACCAGCAGATGCCGCTTCATACCCTCCAAATGAGAGTTTATGCCTATGCGCATAACTGCCGAATCAAGCACCTCGATAGCCCTGTTAAGTTCGTTCCTCGTGGCGTAGATATATGCCAAATAGTAATATACCAAAGGCTGCTCGTTGTCGAGCAACAAAAGTTGCTGCAACACAGGCAACGCCTCATTCATGCGATTACTACGTACAAGCATCAGCGCATAGTTCTCAGTATACCACTTATTCTGCTTATCAGCATTGTATGCCTTACCAGCATACATAAGGGCTTCGGCATCTTGCACACTATTTAGCTTACTGAGGTTATACAGCGCAGGGGCGTAGTCACCCTCATCTTTAACGATGTTGCGCCACATCCTCTCAGCACCGAGTGAGTCACGATGAATCGTAAGCCTCTTGACAGCCTCAACGTGACGACGTGTAAGCGAGAGACTATCATCACTCCTTAATTCGCCTACGTCGTTAATGAGAACGGTGGGGTGCTCGATAGCCATAAATGCTGTCGAAAACACCACCACTATAAGTGCACTAAAGGTATAAAAAAGTCTATTCACGCCGTAGTGTGTTACAAGGCGCTCTCAAACTGATTGAGGAAGCGCACGTCATTCTCGAAGTATAAACGAAGGTCTCCTACGCCATACTTGAGCATTGCGATACGCTCAATACCCATACCAAATGCAAATCCTGAGAACTCCTTAGGGTCGATATTGTTGGCCTCCAACACATTAGGATCAACCATGCCGCAACCCATAATCTCCAACCAGCCAGTGCCCTTACATACGCCACAACCCTTGCCACCGCAGATTGAGCACGATACGTCAACCTCAGCCGATGGCTCAGTAAATGGGAAGTATGATGGACGCATACGAATCTGCGCCTGCTCGCCAAAGAGCTCCTTAGCAAAGTACAACAACGACTGCTTCATGTCGGCAAACGACACGTTGCGGTCGATATACAAGCCTTCAATCTGATGGAAGATGCAGTGTGCACGATACGAGATAGCCTCGTTGCGGAACACACGACCTGGACAGATAACGCGGATAGGTGGCTTCTGACGCTCCATAGTGCGCACCTGGATAGATGAGGTGTGTGTACGAAGTACAACATCTGGGTTCTTCTCGATGAAGAAGGTATCCTGCATATCACGTGCTGGGTGCTCAGGTGGGAAGTTCAACGCTGAGAACACGTGCCAGTCGTCCTCGATCTCAGGGCCATCAGCCACGGTGTAGCCAAGGCGTGCGAAGATGCTTACAATCTCATTCTTCACGATTGAGATAGGGTGGCGTGAGCCTACCTGCTCCTGAGTACCAGGACGTGTCATATCGTCGATGCGTGCAGCGTTCATCGCCTGCGCATTGCTAATCTCCTCCTTGAGGGTGTTGATACGCTCAGTAGCCACGTTTTTCAGATGGTTGAGTTTCTGACCGAGCTCTCGCTTCTGCTCAGGTGCAACGCTCTTAAACTCCTCCATAAGAGCTCCAAGCTCACCCTTCTTACCAAGAATCTTGATGCGGAATGCCTCAACGTCGGCTGCAGTCTTTGGTGCAAATGCCTCAATCTCGGCTAAAAGTGTTTCAATTTTGTTGATCATAAGTATCGTGTATTGTTTTTTTGCTTGATTACATAAAACGTACAAAGTTACTAAAATTTTTAGAATTGACAATAGTTTGCTACGCAATATTTTTTGCGGTTTGCGATTAACAACGACATGTTGCCACCGATTTTAGCTACATAAACCACGATATAAGCAACCAAAATAGGGTAGTGAAATATGGCATATTTACTACTCGCTACAACCCATATTTGCCCTTGTCTAATAATAGCGTTATTATCCAATTTTAGCTTATTTATCGCAAAATAAAATCGCAAAAACAGAACCATTACAACACAATTTTATTGGCAGACTTTATCTTTTTTCATTGCCATGTTTTCTATTTTTTAATAATTTTTACTATATTTGCACCATTGTATATATATGTCAAAATTAACAATAAAAATATACTACTATGGGAAGAGCATTTGAGTATCGCAAGGCGAGAAAGATGAAGCGCTGGGGACACATGGCGCGAGTATTTACAAAGATCGGTAAGGAGATTGAGATGGCAGTTAAGGCATCGGGTCCAGATCCATCATCTAACCTCCGTCTACGTCTTCTTATCCAGAATGCTAAGGCTGAGAACATGCCTAAGGAGAATGTTGAGCGCGCTATCAAGCGTGCAACAGATAAGGATGCTGCCGACTACAAGGAGATGATCTACGAGGGATATGGTCCTCATGGTATCGCTATCTTGGTTGAGACAGCTACCGACAACACCAACCGTACAGTAGCATCTGTGCGTATGTACTTCAACAAGTATGGTGGCGCACTTGGCACATCTGGCTCTGTAGGCTTCATGTTCGAGCACAAGTGTGTATTTAAGTTCAAGCCTACTGAGGGCATCGACCTCGAGGAGATGGAGTTGGAGATGATCGACTTTGGTGTTGATGAGTTCTACGCTGAGGATGGTGAGGTAACAGTATATGCATCATACGAGTCATTTGGTCAGATTCAGACATGGATCGAGGAGAAGGGCTTCGAGCTTGTATCGGGTGAGTCAGTACGAATCCCAACCGATACAAAGGAGCTTACAGCAGAGCAGCGTGAGGCTGTCAACAAGCTTATCGAGCACCTTGAGGAGGACGACGACGTAACTAACGTATATACTACTATGGCCGAGTCTGATGAGGACGAGGAGGAGTAAATTAACTCCCTATATTTAAACAACTTTTTTATGAAGAAATTTACTGAGTATAAAGGTCTTGACCTTAGTGGTGTTGCCGACGAGGTGTTGGCACAGTGGACTAAGGAGGACACTTTTCATAAGAGCATAACAACACGTGAGGGTCACCCAACATTCGTGTTCTACGAGGGACCTCCCTCAGCAAACGGTACACCAGGTATCCACCACGTAATGGCACGTACCATCAAAGATGTATTCTGCCGTTTCAAGACCCAGCAGGGTTATCTTGTACACCGTAAGGCAGGTTGGGACACACACGGTCTACCTGTTGAGCTTGGCGTAGAGAAGAAGATGGGTATCACAAAGGAGGATATCGGCAAGACCATCTCTATCGAGGACTACAACAAGGCATGCCGCGAGGCTGTCATGGAGTTTACCGACCTTTGGGAGGATCTTACTCGCAAGATGGGTTACTGGGTAAACATGGACGATCCATATATCACCTACGACAACAAATTTATCGAGACATTGTGGTGGCTTTTGAAGCAGCTCTACGAGAAGAACCTTCTCTACAAGGGCTACACCATTCAGCCATACTCACCAGCAGCAGGTACTGGCCTCTCGACTCACGAGCTCAACCAGCCTGGTTGCTACCGTGACGTTAAGGATACCACATGTACTGCTCAGTTCCGCATCCTTGAGCCTAAGAAGGAGATGGAGGGCTGGGGAACTCCTGTGTTCTTGGCTTGGACAACAACACCATGGACCCTTCCTTCAAACACCGCACTTTGCGTAGGTCCTAAGATTGACTACCTTGCTGTACGCTCTTACAATCCTTATACCTCAGAGAAGATCACAGCCGTTGTTGCTGAGCCATTGCTCTACTCTATCTTCAACAAGAAGGGCGAGGAGCTTTCGCTCGACAGCTACAACCCAGGTGACAAGGTTATCCCATTCGAGGTTGTTGGCAAGTGGCGTGGTACTGAGCTCGAGGGCATGCACTATGAGCAGCTTTTGCCATGGGTTAAGCCTGTGGAGGCTGACGAGAATGGCAACTGGAAGGAGGCCTCAAACAAGGCATTCCGCGTGATCCTCGGCGACTATGTAACGACTGAGGATGGTACAGGTATCGTACACATCGCGCCTACATTCGGTGCTGACGATGCCTTTGTAGCACGTCAGGCTGGCATCCCATCACTGTTTATGATTAACAAGCGTGGCGAGACACGTCCTATGGTTGACTTCGCTGGTAAGTTCTACCTCTGCGAGGAGCTCGACGAGAAGTTCAAGCAGGAGTGCGTTGCTGAGGCATACAATGAGTATGAGGGCCGCTTCGTGAAGAACGCCTACGACCCACAGTTTACCGTAGATGGTCGCTACGACGAGAAGGCTGCCGCCGCTGCCGAGAACCTCGACATCTACATCTCTCTTAAACTCAAGGAGTCGAACAAGGTGTTCAAGATCGAGAAGCATACCCACAACTACCCACACTGCTGGCGTACAGATAAGCCTGTGTTGTACTATCCACTCGACTCATGGTTTATCCGCACCACAGCACTCCGTGAGCGCATGATGGAGCTCAACAAGACTATCTACTGGAAGCCAGAGTCAACAGGTACTGGTCGCTTCGGTAAGTGGCTCGAAAACATCAACGACTGGAACCTATCACGTTCACGCTTCTGGGGCACTCCACTTCCAATCTGGGCTACTGAGGATCGCTCAGAGCTCAAGTGCATCGGCTCTGTTGAGGAGCTTATCGCTGAGATCGAGAAGGCAGTAGCTGCTGGCGTGATGACTGAGAACCCATATAAGAACTTCAAGGTTGGCGACATGTCGAAGGAGAACTACTCGACAGACAACATCGACCTTCACCGCCCTTATGTAGACAACATTGTGCTTGTATCATCTAAGGGTGAGCCTATGCGTCGTGAGCCAGACCTCATCGACGTATGGTTCGACTCAGGTGCTATGCCATATGCTCAGGTACACTACCCATTCGAGAACAAGGAGGGCTTCGACCAGATTTACCCTGCCGACTTCATCGCTGAGGGTGTTGACCAGACACGTGGCTGGTTCTACACATTGCACGCTATTGCAACAATGCTCTTCGACTCTGTAGCATTCAAGAATATCATCTCTAACGGCTTGGTATTGGATAAGAATGGTAACAAGATGTCTAAGCGCTTGGGTAATGCTGTTGACCCATTCGAGGTATTGAAGAAGTATGGTGCCGATGCTACACGCTGGTACATGATCTCTAACTCACAGCCATGGGACAACCTTAAGTTCGACGTTGACGGTGTTGACGAGTGTCGTCGTAAGTTCTTCGGCACATTGTACAACACATACTCATTCTTCGCCCTATATGCTAACATCGACGGCTTCACAGGTGCTGAGGAGGAGATCGCCGTTAAGGATCGTCCAGAGATCGACCGTTGGATTCTCTCAGAGCTTAACACCCTCGTTAAGGATGTAACTAAGTATCTTGAGGACTACGACCCAACACCTGCGGCACGTTGCATCGATCAGTTTGTAAACGAGAACCTCTCTAACTGGTACGTACGTCTTAACCGTAAGCGTTTCTGGGGTGGTGCTATGACTGCTGATAAGCTTGCTGCATACCAGACACTCTACACATGTCTTGAGACTGTTGTGATGCTCGCAGCGCCTATCGCACCATTTATCTCAGACCGTATCTTCCGTGACCTTAACGCCGTAAGTGGCCGTCACACAGAGGAAAGCGTACACCTTTCAATGTTCCCTAAGTGCGACGAGACTCTCATCGACACTGAGCTTGAGGATATGATGCAGCTTGCACAGCGCACATCATCTATGGTACTTGCATTGCGTCGTAAGGTAAACATCAAGGTACGTCAGCCTCTTCAGAAGATTATCATTCCTGTGTTGGATAAGACTATGGCTGAGCATATCGAGGCTGTTAAGCAGCTCATCATGGGCGAGGTTAACGTTAAGGATATCGAGCTTATTACCGACACAACGGGCATCATCACTAAGCGTATCAAGCCTAACTTCAAGACTTTGGGTGCTAAGTGTGGTAAGTATATGAAGCAGGTTGCAGCCCTCGTGGCATCGTTCACTCAGGAGCAGATTGCTGCTGTTGAGAATAATGCCGAGACAATCCTTAAGGTTGAGGATGCGGAGTTTGTTACTACCGCTGCCGACTTCGAGATTACATCGGAGGATATGCCAGGTTGGTTGGTATCATCGGAGGGTAAGCTCACCGTGGCTCTCGACATTACCATCACTGACGAGTTGCGCCGTGAGGGTGTGGCACGTGAGTTGGTTAACCGTATTCAGAACATCCGTAAGGAGTCAGGCTTCGAGGTTACTGACAAGATTCGTGTTGAGATTGAGGCAACAGAGCTCACAACACCTGCTATTGATAGCTTCGCTGAGTATATTGCACAGCAGACCTTGGCTTTGGAGGTTAAGGCCGTAGCTGCTCCTCAGGGTGAGAAGGTTGTTGACTCGGATATCGACGAAGCACCTCTCAAGATTGCTATTACCAAGGCATAACATAATGTGATAGGGTAGTTGTATACTACCCTTAAAGCAAATAACCTGTCCAAATTACTTATTGGACAGGTTATTTTTACCTTCTTAACTCTGACTTATATATCCTAATAGCGATATATTATATCATATGTTGTGTGCGACGAAGAGTAGTAGTTGCCAGGTGTCAGCACCAAATCTACAACATTACCATGCTCATCGTACTTATAATCTTGTACCACAGTAGGTTCACCTGTCTGCTCAGTTATTATCTTTGATTTATTACCTTTTGCATCATACTCATATGTTGTGCGAATCACACCATCTTTAAACTTTTCAACTTGCTCTACAACACGTCCCTCAGCATCATACTTATACTCCGAGGTATCTTCAATACCTAAAGCACCCCAATCAATATAGGTATCTGCAATAACAGATGTATCTTCATAGGTTAGTACTCCCTTGTTATAGTGCTTTTCGTGAACTTCACCCTTGTCATAGTCATAGCTATACTCTATGCTATCAATAAGTTCTCCATTTCGCGTAAATTGCTTCAACGATACTACGTCTCCTTGTATATTAAACTCATATATGGCAATAACATATAAGTCGACTTCACTATGTGTAACTATAATCTTACTTATATCTCCTTTTATTTTAGGTTGCGCAAAGAATGTAGCATGATCAGCCCATCCATAATGTGAATCTCTATCCTGCTGTGCCATCGCTGTAAACGAAATCACCAATAGAGCTAATAGTATAATAAGTTTTTTCATATTAAATAGATTTTTTTCTATACACAAAGGTATTACATTATATATATAAATGCAAGCTGTAGTACTGTAATATTGGTTTTTTATGCAATTTATGTATTTATTTAGCGATTTTTTTACTTATTATTTGCGTGTTTCATAATTTTTGCTTAATTTTACAAATATTATAACAACAAAACTAAAAAATTACGACTATGGCAGAGGAGAAAACCCGTTACAACGACGCTGAACTCGAGGAGTTCCGCCTGTTGATTGAGCAGAAGTTGGCCTCGGCAAGAGCCGACTATGATATGCTACGCACAGCAACCAGCAATGAGAATGACACAGAGGATTCTTCACCAACCTTTAAGGTTATGGAGGAGGGAGCCACAACACTCTCAAAGGAGGAGTATGGCCGTTTGGCACAGCGCCAGGCTAAGTTTATAAGAAACCTCGAGATGGCAATGGTGCGTATCAAGAACAAGACCTATGGTATTTGCAAGACCACAGGTAAGCTCATTCCTCGTGAGCGTTTGTTGCGTGTACCTCATGCAACAGAGTGTATTGAGGCTAAGGAGGCTCGTAAGTAGGTCGATAACTACTTATAAGACAAATGGCTGTCCGTTTGGACAGCCATTATTTTTTTAATAATTAGCGACCCCAGTTCTCACGGTCTAAAGAGCGGTAACCTATCGCCTCGCTGATATGTTGTGGCTCTATAGAAGGCTTTGAGTCGAGATCTGCGATGGTGCGGGCAACCTTTATAATACGGTCGTAGGCACGTGCCGAGAGGTTTAGGCGCTGCATGGCACGCTCCAGCAGCTCGCTACTCTCCTTTGTGAGGGGTGCAAACGTACGGAGCATAGAGCTATTCATCATGGCATTACAATGAATATCCAGCCCCTCGAATCTCTTTCGCTGAATATCACGAGCCTCAACAACACGTTTTCTTACTTCCACACTGCTCTCCTCCTTTCTTTCCGACGCCATATCACGTATCGACACTGGTGTCACCTCTACATGAATATCTATACGATCCATCAGCGGTCCTGAGATATGCGACATATAGCGATGCACTGCCGCCGCCGAGCACGTACACTCCTTAGTAGGGTGGTTGTAATATCCGCAGGGGCATGGGTTCATCGAGGCTATAAGCGTGAAGTTAGCGGGGTAGT
This sequence comes from Alistipes sp., assembly GCA_017380515.1. GTDB lineage: Bacteria > Bacteroidota > Bacteroidia > Bacteroidales > Rikenellaceae > Alistipes. The sequence continues at coordinate 15,846 of JAFODV010000032.1, read as the reverse complement.
CCACTGAGTATTTAGCACGCGATATAGTGATATGTCTATCCTCCAACGGTTGACGCAATACCTCAAGTACGTTGCGTCCAAACTCAGGCATCTCATCAAGAAACAAGACACCATTATTTGCTAACGACACCTCGCCAGGCTGAGGGTATGTGCCACCACCAATAAGCGCTACTTGCGATGTTAGGTGGTGTGGAGCACGAAAAGGACGCTCTAAGATGAGTCCTCGGTGTGCACCTATCTTACCCGCCACAGAGTGAATCTTTGTGGTCTGGAGCGCCTCATCAAGCGTCATAGGGGGCATGATAGTGGGCATGCGTCGTGCAAGCATCGTCTTACCCGAGCCGGGTGAGCCAATCATAATAATATTATGACCACCAGCCGCAGCAATCTCCAAAGCTCGCTTAACGTATGCCTGACCCTTGACATCAGCAAAGTCCTCGGCATAGAGAGACTCCTCAGCAACATTTACGCTGCTTACAACATGCTCGGCAGGAGTATATGGCATACGCTCTGAAAGTATCTCACATAGCTCAACAAGACTACTTACACCAATAATCTCTACACCATCAACCACAGCACCCTCAGCAACATTCTCCTTAGGGAGGAATACTCGCTTTAAACCCTTTTCACGAGCCATGGCAACGAGCGGAAGCACACCCTTAACACTACGTAGCTCGCCATTTAGCGATAGCTCACCAATAAACATACTATCGTCGATATAATTTGTCGACAGCTGCTCAGTGGCAACCAATATGCCCACAGCTATAGGTAGGTCATAAATTGAGCCCTCCTTACGTAGGTCGGCAGGTGCGAGGTTTACAACAATCTTCTTTGCCAAGAGCTTATAACCACTATTCTCAAAGGCTGCCTGAATACGTTGCTCACTCTCCTTAATAGTGTTGTCGGGAAGACCAACGATAAAGAGGCCAATGCCGCCACTAGCGACATTAACCTCCACACTTACCTCTACGGCCTCTATACCCGAGATAGCACCTGTATGTATCTTTGTAAACATCTTACTATATATTAGAATGGTGCAATATCATCATTTGGCTTCATAGGGGTCATACCTATATCAAAGTCGCTTGGTACACCACTAATACTACCAAAGCCACCCATCTGATCAGGAGCAGCACCCATAGGAGGCAACGAATTAGCGCTCGAAGCGGCATAGTCGTAGCTCTCATTATAGCCGCCATTTAGCACATCAGCTGTAACCGACGAGTCGGCATCCATAAACTTAGCCTGCTCCTTAACAAAGCGCAAAGGCACATCTGTTACCTCACCATTACGGTGCTTGGCAATGATAATCTCGGCCATACCATTAGTCGAAAGTCCTTGCTCATTAGTAGTAAGTCCATAATACTCAGGACGGTGGATAAACGCTACCACATCGGCATCCTGCTCGATAGCTCCAGACTCACGTAGGTCGGACAACTGAGGTCGCTTCGAGCCACCACGGTTCTCAACATTACGGCTAAGCTGCGAAAGAGCAATAATAGGCACATCCAACTCCTTGGCAATAGCCTTCAATGTACGCGAAATCAAAGACACCTCCTGCTCACGATTGCCTCGTGTCTCGGGTGACGCAGCTGTCATAAGCTGTAGGTAGTCGATGATAATAATTTTTATGTCGTGCTGGGTCTTTAGGCGTCGTGCCTTCGAGCGAAACTCATATACCGACAAAGCTGGAGTATCATCAATATATAGTGGTGAACGACCAAGATCCAACGTCTGCTTCTCGAGGTGAGCCCACTGCGCTGGAGAGAGATTACCTGTACGCAAATCCTTAGAGTTGAGCTGTGTCTCGGCAACAATAAGACGATTCATAAGCTGCACCGACGACATCTCCAACGAGAAGAAGGCTACAGGAGTCTTAAGCTCTACAGCCATATTACGTGCCATGGTAAGCACAAATGCTGTTTTACCCATTGATGGACGTGCTGCAATAATAATAAGGTCAGAAGGCTGCCAACCCAAAGTAATGCTATCAATATCGGTGAATCCTGAGCGCACACCGTTATACTCACCCGCTGTCTTTGCCGCTGCCTCAATCTGCTTGATGGCCTTATATAAAATATCAGATGCCGACTGTACCGAACGCTTCACATTACCCTCCGACACCTTAAAAATCTCCTGCTCAGCAAAGCCAATAAGCTCTGTTACATCAACCTCGTCATCATAGGAGCGACGCTGAATCTCAGTTGCTGAACGTATAAGTTCACGCTGAACATACTTCTGCGCAATGATCTTAGCATGAAACTCGATATGTGCTGCCGACGCCACGCGCTGAGTAAGCTGTGCAAGGTATGCCGCACCACCCACCTTTGTTAGCTCCTTTTGTGATTTTAGCTTCTCGGTAACAGTGAATAGGTCAATCGCCTTCATATCGAACGAGAGATCCTGGATAGCCTTGAAGATTATTCGATGCTCCTCGCTATAAAATGTGTCTACACTTAAATACTCCTGAACATCAACAATAGCATCTTTCTCGAGCATCAATGCACCCAACACCGCCTGCTCCAACTCTATCGACTGAGGAGGTGTAACACCCGCAATATCAGTCAATTGAGCCAGTGCCTCACTATTATTTTTCGAAGCCTTATTATATTGTTTTGCCATAACTTTTCTTAGCAGATTTTTTTCACATCCACAAAATTAAGAATTTTCTTGAAAACAGCAACCATATTACACACATAAGTTATCAATTGTTGTTTTTGGGTTGTTAACATAAAATTGTTAATAACACTACATCTTAGAGGCTATATATAAATTATACATATAGTAGTATAAGAAAATAATATTAAAGAAAATAGATATAAAAGATTGTTTGTAAAATATTATTTCTACTTTTGCAACGGAATAAAATTTGTAACAAGTTTAGTAGATATAATAAATAGAGTATAAAGATTATGAAGACAACAAATAAATCATGTGGTTGCTCATGTAGCACAACAAAAAATCTATACAACTTCGAGGTAATGGCTCAAGGTGGCAAGCCTGTGAAGCTCGATAAGTTTAAGGGCGAGGTGGTGTTAGTTGTAAACACAGCGAGCAAGTGTGGTTTTACTTCTCAGTATACCGACCTTGAGGCACTATACAAGAAGTATCACGACAAGGGATTCGAGATTTTGGATCTTCCTTGTAATCAGTTTGGCGGTCAGTCACCTGAGAGCGATGCAGAGACTACACAGTTCTGCCAGCTAAACTACGGCACTGAGTTTCCGCAGATGAAGAAGTGTGAGGTGAATGGTGCAGGTGAGCTTCCATTATATACATGGCTTAAGGCGCAGCAGGGCTTTAAGGGTTTTGACGAGGGTCATCCTCTTTCAAAAATTCTCGATACTAAGCTTCGTGAGACAGATGCCGACTACGACAAGAAGAGTGATATTAAGTGGAATTTCACAAAGTTCCTTATAAACCGCCAAGGCGATGTTGTTGCCCGATTCGAGCCTACTGCCGACATGGCAAAGGTTGAGGAGGCGATAGTAGAACTTTTGTAAAAAAAGAAGAGAGCCTGACCGCTAATCATAAGTTGGTCAGGCTCCTATATTTAAAAGAGTTTACTCCTCTTTGCTGATTGGCACTTTTCTTTCCTCCAAATCAAGAATATCCTTTTCAAGATACTCTTTGACATGTTTTCCAGCATTCTTGAACTCAGCTGCGGTATAGTGAGGAACACCCTCGCCCTCCATTAATTCCACCTCCTCTTCTGACTCATAGCCAGTTAGGAAAGTTCCACGTCTATCGTTAGTAAGGTCGCTAATATTTATCACGGCATACTCCTCTCTTACCTTCGCATAACCAGGAAGACCACTACTCATATCATCAAAATCAATCTCCCTAATAGCTATTAGCTTAATCTGATTATTCTCCAAGATATAATAACCATAAGCAGAAAAGTAATAGTTGCCAAACGCCGACCAATAGCCGTTTTCATAAATATATAAAGGACCAAAGAAGAAATTATACCATATACCAGTAATATTTTTAACAGTAGCTGTGCCTGTATAAGCCACTGTTGGCTCATCTTGCACAAAGCGTGATGGAACGTAGCCACGCACGCCATTATAGTTAATCTCCATCCACTCGCCTAAGTTTCGTATGAGCGTTGCTCCTGTTGGACCATTCTTAAACTTACCAATCTTAGCAGCCTGAAATGATGGTGCCTGACGCATATTCACAAAGCCATCGTAGGCACAGCTATATACCTTCTCGCCAGACTGGGCATCGCCACTATATTTTACATTAGCATTTTGTGCTGATAGGGTGAGGGTTGATAGTAGCACGGCAAGTGCTAAAACGAATACTCTTTTCATATTGCTCTCCATTTATTTTTTTTAATTACTCTACTCTGAATATAAGAATATTATTGTTCAACAAATTTAGCCATTATTTCTTTAATAGACAATCTTTGCGCTTGATAAGTTTCTTAGGCGATACTTTGTATCGCCATATGTGAGCGAGTGAGGGGCTACTCTTCGCCCAAATTTTTCGCACCCTGCCCAACTTGTCAACAATATATTTTTTATTGTTTTATACTTATTATATATAATTAAAAATAAAATATAAATAATAATAGCTGTTGATAGTGTCAATAACTTTGAAGTTGGGCAGTTCTCAACAATCTATTTTATTATTGTTAATTACTTTTTATATGTAAATTATTGAAAATAAAAATGATAGATAAAAATTAACAATATTAACAAATATTTTATCAACATCTGAACATCGTTAAAATATCAACATTAGATGATGATAACCTCGAAATTTTAGGTTGATAACTGATATGATAAATTTAATTAATTTTATTTGGAAAGAAAGAGCGGCCGTATATACAACGACCGCTCTTAATTTTGCAAATATTTTTATCAAAAATTTACCGACAGTTACTAACATATTTTTTAACACTCCGCAGGTAACTTTTCAACAACCTTGTCGGCTATGTTAGCGTAGTACTCCTCGACACGAACGTCGAAGCCACCGGCAGGGCGTCCATCATCACCACCCTCCATGATAGATTGGATAATAGGCACCTGACCCAATAACTCAATACCTGCCTCCTCAGCATAACGTGCTGCTCCTCCCTTACCAAATAGGTAGTAGCGGTTGTTTGGCAACTCCTCAGGAGTAAACCATGCCATATTCTCGATAACACCCAACACTGGGATATTTACCTGTGGATGGCGGAACATCTCAACACCACGCACAACATCAGCAACTGCCACCTGCTGAGGTGTCGACACGATGACTGCTCCCGATATCTTTAGCTCGTTGATTATAGATAGGTGTATGTCGCCAGTGCCTGGAGGAAGATCTATGAGTAAGTAGTCGAGCTTACCCCAACGTGTTTGGTGGATAAGCTGATGGAGGGCATTCGAAGCCATGCCACCACGCCACATAAGAGCGTCGGTAGGCTTGATAAAGAAGCCGATAGACATAACCTTAATACCTAACGACTGCGCAGCAATCATATACTCGTTTCCAGCATCATCCTTCTCTGCCTCAGGAATATAACCCTCGACACCAAACATCTTAGCCTGCGAAGGGCCATAAATATCAGCATCAAGAATACCAACGTTATAGCCGTGCTGGCGCAGTGCTACAGCAAGGTTAGCTGTAACTGTAGACTTACCAACACCACCCTTACCCGAGGCAATGGCTATGATATTACATATCTGGGATGTTGTTGTCTGCTGCTCGCGGCGACGTGGCTTTGGTGCTGCCTCACGAATAATCACCATGCAGTCGTTCTCAGGGAATGTCTGCTTCATTATCTCCTCAACTTGGCGCTTTACCTTCTGTGCAAAGGGGTCACGTGCCTTCTGAAAGCGTAGGGTGATGGCAATAGAGCCATCTTCGCCTCTATCAGCACGGTCAACAAAGCCGCTATCTACGATATTCTGCTCGGTCTCTGGGTGTATAATCTGACGCAGTAGCGCCTCCAACTGTTCATTCATGTCTTGACTTTATCTGAATATTAAAAGTTAACTTCGATATTTTGTGGCATAGCCATAAGAACACCATTATTTGTAAAGATATCAGCGTTGTTCTTGATGATATCTTTGAGCTCCTCACCATATATATTATAGTCGATACCACAAGCCTTAGCTGTCATCATACCCATAGCATCGAGCCATGCCTCAAATGGTGTCATAGGCGTCTTAATCTCGTAGATGGTGAAGTCGTCACCAAGGTCAGCCATATCAGCGGCCTTTATAATAGCATCGTGAAACGTTCCATTGGCATCTACAAGACCGTTACTTACAGCCTGCTTACCACTCCAAACTCTACCCTCGGCAATATTGTACACCTGCTCGATTGTTAGGTTACGACCCTCAGCCACCTTGCTTGTAAAGGTGGTGTAGATATTATCTACGCTCTGCAACAAAACCTCCTTCTGGCGCTCTGTCATAGGGTTAAGGTAGCTCATAGGCATAGCCTCGGGCGATGTTAGTGCATAGTCTACAGTAATACCGAGACGGTTTTTAAGTAGGTTTGAAATATTTGGAATCATACCAAACACACCTATTGAGCCGGTCATAGTAAGTTTATCAGCAATGATATAATCGGCTGGAGCCGAGATGTAGTAACCACCGCTTGCTGCATTCTCACCCATAGATATAACCACAGGCTTCTTCTGCTGAAGTAGTGACATCTCTCTCCATATAATATCTGAGGCAAGTGCCGAGCCACCAGGAGAGTTTACACGCACAACAACAGCCTTGATGTTGTCGTTGAGACGAGCATCACGAATAAGCTCTGCAAGGGTATTGCCATAGATGTAACCATTACCTACCATATTACCATCAACAATCTGTCCATCAGCATAGATGATTGCTACACTACGCTTTGATGGAGTATTGAGGTTAGGATTTGCCATAGCCACATTCTGAGCATATATACCGAGAGTAATCTTGTTCAACTCGCCTCTACGGTTTGTCTTAACACCCGACTCTTTGAGATACTTAATAAGATCGTCTTCGTACTCAATTACATCAACAAGTTTATACTCTTTAGCCTGCTCAGCATTATTCACTCTTAGACCCTTAGCGATCTCCTTAAGTTGCTCAGGGTTGATATCACGCTCCTGGGCAACATCCTCACATATAGTTGTCCACATATCCTCGGCGAGACTCTCCAACTGCTGGCGGTTAGCCTCCGACATTTGTGTCAAGAAGAATGGCTCAACTGCACTCTTATATTTACACACCGTAGGGCGGAAAATCTCGACACTAACATCCAACTTATCGAGCAGGCCCTTTATAAACACTGTGACGCAAGACATTCCTCGCCACTCAATGGAGCCTTCTGGGTGCATTGACACGCGGTCGGCAACAGATGCTAAGTAGTACTCGCTCTGTGTGAAGTTGTCGTCGTAGGCAACAACAAACTTTCCTGAGCGTTTGAAGCGTATAAGAGCCTGACGAATCTCTTCGATGTTTGTTGCAGAGATTGTACCCATACCATTTTGGTAGATACATATACCCTTGATGTTATCATCATTTTGTGCATGCTCAATAGCTGCAACAGCCTGAAGTACAGTTATCGGCGAACTCGTGTTGATGCTGTTTAAATCAAAAGCTACCGATGATGAGTCAACAACATTCTCGTCGAGGTTGATGTATAGAACCGAACGCTCGGGAGTAACTGTTGTGCTAAGGCCCAACTGTGCCAAAATAGAGAATCCAAACATCAAACTAATGATGCTTACAGCAATACTGCCTACAACAACGGCGATAAGTGCTGCTAAAAATGTCTTCCAGAAATTCATAAATCAAAATATCTTTATGGTAATACTTATCACAAGATTAGTGCAAATATAAGAAAAATTATCTAATCTACACCCTCATACAAAGATAACATACATCGAAAAATTACGTTAATAATAGTTAAAATATGCTTGAAATTATGATTTTACACCTAAATTTATTATATTTGCATGATTAATATGATTATTATGCAGCTAGCATCATCAAAGATAGAGGCTCTTCGCGAGCTACTCGCCACGCCTCAGTCGATAGTAATTCTCTCGCACACCAATCCCGATGGCGATGCTATTGGTTCGTCATTAGCATGGGCTGAGATTTTGCAGAAATATGGCCACGAGGTAACATGTATAGTCCCTAATCGCTATCCTTATTACCTTGAGTTTATGCCCGATATTTCGAGCTTAGTGATATTCAAAAACGATGAGCAGGGTAGAGCTAAGGAGGCACTCAAGCGTGCCGACATCATCTTCTGTCTCGACTTCCATCTACTATCACGCCTCGATCAGCTTGGTGATATCATAGACGAGAACCAGCATGCTAAGCGTGTGCTTATCGACCATCATCTCGATCCATCTGATGACTTCGATATCATGTTTTCATATACCGAGGCATCGAGCACCTGCTATCTTGTGGCACGTATCATCGAGGAGATGTGGGGTGCAGAGCAGATATCACTCTCTATGGCCGAGAATTTGTTTGTGGGTATGATGACTGACACAGGTAATTTCTCATTCTCGTCAGTAACGCCCGATGTCTTCCGTGTGGTGAGCATACTTGCCGAGACAGGTATATCTATTCCTGACATACATATCCACGTGTACAACTCCTTCACAGAGGGTCGTGCACGATTGTTTGGCTATGTCATCAACCGCAAGATGAAGATATTTCACAATGGCACAGTAGCCCATATGTCGCTTACGGAGGAGGAGATGCGCAAGTTCTGGTTCCAGCAGGGCGACTCTGAGGGTTTTGTGAACTATCCTCTAACAATCAAGAAGATGAAGATGTCAGCAATGTTTACCCAGCATAGCGACTTTATACGCGTATCACTGCGTTCGCGTGGCGACATTGATGTCAACCTCTTTGCACAGCGCTATTTCAACGGCGGCGGCCATAAGAATGCTGCTGGAGGCAAGTCATACATGACTATGGATGAGACCATCGAGCACTACGAAAAGAGTGTTAAGGAGTATGCCATGGAGGGTAGATTGTAACACTAAAGTAAGATACCATGTTTAAGACATATCTACGACTACTCAACTTTGCGAAGCCACTTAGTCGATATACTGTACCTTATTTCTTCTATGCTGCTTTTCACGCATTGTTCAACACCTTCAACTATGCAATGATTATTCCTATCCTCAATGCTATGTTTAATAGCGATGGGGGCTTTGGTTTTAAGCCATTGTACGAGTTTCCAGGTGTAGAGTTTAGCGAGGCAGGCTTCACAGCAATACTTAGCTATATCTACACTTTTGTCTTTGGTGTGGAGTTTAGCACCGTACGTTTTTTGGCATTGCTTGGCATTGTCACCATCCTCATGAACTTTTTTAGTAACATCTTCCGTTATGCTGCTGCAATGACTGTTGAGCGCCTTAGGGTTAACACCGTGCAGCGTATGCGTGACGAGATGTATGCTCATGTCATAAACCTCAATGTAGGCTTCTTCAGTGATCAGCGCAAGGGTGACATAATGTCGCGCATTACGCAGGATGTCATGGTTGTGCAGTATTGCATCACCAACACCCTGCAGGTAGCCTTCCGCGACCCCTTCCTTATCATCGGCTACCTTGTGCTCATGATTAGCATATCGTGGCAACTTTCATTGTTTGCTATTGTATTTTTGCCTATTGTGGGTCTTATCATCGGCCGTGTTGTCAAGCGCTTGCGTCACCCAGCTATGCGTAGCCAGGAGCGCATGGGTGAGCTTGTGTCGGTGTTAGATGAGTCGTTGTCGGGCATCAAGATCATCAAGGGCTACAATGCCACTGGCTTCCTTGTTGAGAAGTTTAAGTACATCAACACACAGCTCTCAAACTTGCTTATATCAATGGCTCGTCGCCAGCAGTTGGCATCGCCTATGAGTGAGTTTATGGGCATCACAGCCGTTGCCGTAATCCTTGTATTTGGAGGTATTCTTGTGGGTAATGGTCTTATTGGAGGCGCTGGCTTCATCGCCTTTATCGCTGCCTTCTCGCAGATTACACGCCCGGTGCGTTCGTTTATTGATCAGTTTGCTAACATTAACCAGGGTGTTGCTGCGGGAGAGCGTATTTTCGCCTTGCTTGACTCCGAGGGCGAGGTTAAGGATATGCCCGATGCTCAAGATTTCGAGGGATTGAAGCACTCTATCGAGCTTCGTGACGTGCGCTTCTCGTACGATGGTCAGCGTGATGTTATCGATGGCATTACCATCAAGGTAAACAAGGGCGAGACCGTTGCTTTGGTGGGTGCTTCGGGTGGAGGTAAGTCTACGCTCAGCGAACTTATTCCTCGCTTCTACGATGTCAAGGCGGGTGAGGTGTTGTTCGACGGCGTGAATGTCAAGTCGTTCAAGCAAGAGTCGTTGCGCCAGAAGATGAGCATTGTGGCGCAGGAGACAGTGCTCTTTAACGACTCTATCGAGGGCAACATACTCATGGGTCGTCCTCAGGCTACACACGAAGAGGTTGTTGAGGCCTCAAAAGTGGCAAATGCTCACAGCTTCATCATGGAGGGCCCTGAGGGCTATAATACCAATATTGGCGATCGTGGCTCTAAACTGTCGGGAGGTCAGCGTCAGCGTATAAGTATAGCACGTGCGGTGCTCAAGAATCCTGAGATTCTCATCCTTGACGAGGCAACATCGGCACTTGATACCGAGAGCGAGAAGCTTGTTCAAGAAGCTCTTACCAACCTTCTCAAGGGCCGTACATCTATTGTCATAGCACACCGCTTAAGCACCATATATAATGCCGATAGAATCTATGTTATCGACAAGGGTAAGGTTGCCGAGGAGGGTACTCACTCCGAGCTTCTTGCTCGTGATGGTATCTATGCTCACCTAATCGCAATGCAAAGCTTCAAGTAGTTTGTTGTGATGGGGGGGCATAAAAAGAAAAAACAACGGTTGGGTATCACATTTATCCCAACCGTTGTTTTTCTTTTCTATTTTGAAGAAATCCTCTATCCGCAGTGGAAATACTTGTGTACAAGTTCGAGCATCTTCTCCTGGTCGTTGCCAATATCAGCACGTAGTGTGCGGTCGTCGTAAGAGCGAAGCATATTAATTACGCCATCAATCATGGCTGGGCTAAACACGCCACGGCTCTCAAATATTGCACGCTGCTTCTCAAGGCAGTCGGCAGATGCTGCACAGCTATCGGGCAACTGAGCAAGTCCCTGTAGCTTATGCTCATTCTCCTTGAGGTGGATGTTAACATTCACATATGTGCGCTCAGCAAGTTCTAATGCATTCTCCATCTCGAAACCATAGCGGCATGCTACAGCCAAGCCTGCGATAAGCTCATATACATCGGCTGAGCCATCTGGAGAGCGCATCTCCACGGTCTGCTTCTGTGTAGTGTCGTAGTCGCTCTCGCCCTCAAGAGGGTTGGCTATGCGGCACATGTCGCTCTTTGCTGCCCAGCCCAGAGGTACACGCACCAACACCGAACGGTTGCGATCGCCCCAACATACGTTTGTTGGTGCCTCCTGGTGTGGCACAAGGCGGAAGTAGGACGTAGGGTTGGTGTTTCCGAAAGCAGTGATTGATGGTGCAAGCTCCATCATGCCGGCGATAGCGCGGCGTGCTATTGCCGAAAGCTTGCCATCTTCAAGCATCATATTCTTACCATCCTTAGTAATACGCATATGTATGTGTAGTCCTGAGCCAGCCTTACCAGCAGTAATCTTTGGGGCAAACGTAACGTCGAAGCCATAGCGGTATGCAAGGTTGCGAATGATCCACTTAGCCACAACAAGCTGGTCGGCAGCCTCAGCAGCAGCCGTAGGCAAGAACTCTATCTCGTTCTGCTCGTAAATAAGGTCGTCGATAGTGAAGTTGCCAACCTCTGAGTGGCCATACTTAATCTGACCACCAGCCTGAGCTATATATGCCATGCACTCAGCACGGAACTCGTTGAACTTAGCATATGGCGAAGACTCATGGTAGCCCTTCTGGTCAGTGGCAGGGAACAAGCCCTCGTCCTCGGCAATGACATAGTACTCCAACTCACCCATAGCCTCAAATTGCATGCCTGTGGTCTGCTCAAAGGCTGCGCATGCCTTAAGCAACGTATATCGTGGTGCTGATGCCAATGGCTCACCATCTTTATTGAAGAACGAGCATAGCATAGTGAGCGTAGGAATCTCGGCAAAGGGGTCGAGGAAGGCTGTGCGGAAGCGTGGCACAACATATAGGTCGCTCGAGCCAGCCTCGATAAATGGGAAGAGGCTTGAGCCATCAACACGCTCACCACATGTGAGTATGGCATCGAGATATGCGGCATTGTTAATCACAAAGTTGAGGGTCTTGAGTCTACCATCGCCCGCAGGATACATAAAGTTAACCATGCGTATGCCATTCTCGCTGATATAACGCACTATATCAGCCTTTGTAAACTCCCTTGCAGGCTTACCCAAATAGGCAACCACCTTATTAGGGTTAAGTTCTAACTCTCGTTTCATAATATTATCTATTATTAAATTATAGTTCACTCTTCACTCTCTATCCGCCGGCCTTTTTGCAACGATAGCCAGCCTTTGTTAGCAACTCCACCACACGGTCGCGGTGGTCGCCCTGAATGATTATCTCGCCATCTTTGGCCGTGCCTCCCACGCCGCAACTCTTCTTAAGCTCTTTGCCGAGTGTTGCCAAGTCGTCGTCGCTACCAACATATCCGCGTACCACCGTAGCCACACGCCCTCCCTTTAGACGGTCGAGCCATATCTTGAGGTTCTGCTTCGATGGTTCAAGCGTCGTAGTCTGTTCATCGGCCGATGTCTCATATTTAAAGTCGGGGTTTGTTGAGAACACCACTCCCAACCTCTCCTTCCAATCGCTTGCCATATAGATATAAAATATACAAAAACTGATTAAAAAAATATATCTTCATACAAAGATATAAAATTTTTTTGTAACTTTACCATTATGAAACAGAATAAACGAAATAGACGTCGTCGTGACCTCACGGCATATAATCCCGACCGACTACCCGAAATTCTCCCTCCAGAGGACGATAGACACCTTGTGCATGTATATGTCGAGGGCTACGAGGATGTCGCCTTTTGGCGTGGCATTTTCGACCATTTTCGCAATCCCTACCTGCGATTTGAAATATCGGTGCCTAACCGCGATGATTTGCCTAAGGGAAAGAAGGTGCTTATGTCAATGATCGGACGCACCGACCCTGAGCGCGTTATATTGTGTGTAGACTCCGACTTCGACTACTTATTCGATGGAGCTAACGAGCAGTCGCGAGAGCTCTTAGCTGCTGAGAATATGTTTCATACATATGTCTACGCCACTGAGAACTATCTGTGCTACGCTCCGTCGCTGCATAATGTGTGTGTCAGGGCCACGAAAAATGATACTCGCATATTCGACTTCGTGAAGTTTTTCGCCAACTATTCACGTGTGATATATCCTCTCTTTTTGTGGTATGCCTACTCGGCGCAACTGAGCCATGAGAGTGTCTTTACGTTGGCAGAGTTTCGTGCGGCTGTGCGCCTCGGTTATGTCGACATACGCCACAATGGCGAGGGAACGCTTGCTTGGTTACAGCGCAACGTAGAGCGCAGACAGAATGCCTTGATAAACGATAATCCTACTATGGTTGAGGATGTTAACAAGTTTGCTGAGAAACTCAAACTGCGTGGAGTGGAGGAGGACAACTGCTATATGTTTATGCATGGCCATACACTTATGGATAATGTTGTCATGATTGTTCTTACTGCCGTGTGCGAGAAGCTGCGCCAACTATCCATTGCCAAGATAAATCAGTCAAAGGTTGAGGGTGTGGCGCTTAAAAACGAGTTGTACAACTATACTAATACGTTACGTTCAATTCGTGACGTATTGCTCGATAATGAGAACTATACGTCGAGTCCTTTGTATAAGCGCCTTCGTGATGATATTCAGGCATATCTCGATGTTATGATTGGAAAAATTAAGCAGCGACAAGAGCCTGTAGTTATGCTGCGACACAATTTTGAGCCTTAAAAAACCATATTAATGAGTTTCAAAAAATATTTAAAAATGTCATTTTTTCAATCATTTTACCACTTAAAAAGACCTTAAAACAATACTATTTGCATACTTTTTTAATATTTGCGTCCAAAAAAGCTTGTATTATAAAAATTATTGCGTATATTTGTGTTCAGAAATAAATAAATAGAAGAGAGTATATAACACAAAAAACTACGTTTATGTCGAACCAGTGTCCAGCAACCTGCCATTCATATACGTCGCAGCCTGAGGCTGGCTTTACGTATATCGCCCTCAAAGAGGGTGAAAAGCTTATTGTTGACCGTGGCGATTTTAATAGCTTACTATTCCTTACTTCTGGTAGCTTCGAAATCACATCCGAGGAGCGTCGCGACTATGTTGTGCGCGAAAACCACTTCGTATTCTGTTTCCGTGCCTACCACTATGAGATCAAGGCTCTTACTGATGTTGAGATAGTCAAGGCACACTTCATCACTGCGGGTGCCACATGCGATATGATTCCTTTCAATAGCATAGTGGGAAAGATCAAGAAGATTAACTACAAATTCACCCAGGTGGCATTCAACGAGGCTATAGATAGCTTCATGCGCTCAATGAAGTTGTATTTGAAGAACGACATGCATTGTAATCACCTTCATAGGGCTAAGATTCAGGAGATGTTCATCATCTTCAAGTTCTTCTATACACCTCAGATCCAGCTTCGCACCTTCTACAACCTCTTTGATCGTAACCAGTCGTTTGCTTCGCTCGTTAAGAACAACGCACCACGAGTTAAGACTGTTGAGGAGCTTGCCGACATTTGTGGTTTCAGCATTCAGCACTTTAACAATATGTTTAAGCAGGAGTTCCACGACACCCCTTATAGCTGGATGCAGAAGCAGCGTATTGTCGAGATTGAGCACTTGCTCACCGAGACTAATGTTCCGCTCAAGAGCATCATCAAGATGTATAGCTTTACGAACCACGGCCACTTTGCGCTCTTCTGCCGTAAGTATCTGAAGAAGACACCTTTGAAGATTCGTAAGGAGGCACGTGCTAAGCGTGAGGCAATATTGGCACAGGAGTAGAGTAATAATTAGCATTATTATACAACTCCTTAGTAAAAAGACACTGCCCAATCCATAAAGATTGGGCAGTGTCTTTTTATGCAGTATTTTACTCTAAACGTTGGGTTTCACTAATAAAACATCTACTGAACTTACACTCTCATGTATTAAATTTAAGCTGCCAACCCCGAAAGGGGTGAGTGGGGTAGCTTTGGACAGATCATCATTTTGCACAACAAAAAAGCAGCCCGTTTGGACTGCTTTTCGTTGAGCGGAAAACGAGACTCGAACTCACGCTGCGCGCGAGCGATTTATCGCGAACTTATATTTACACCCCCAACCCCTGAAAGGGGCGACTTGGGGTCGCTTCGTGCGAGTCATAGTTTGCGCAAGTACAAAATGAAAAAAGACAGCTTGAAGCTGTCTTTCCCATTTTGAGCGGAAAACGAGACTCGAACTCGCTCCTTTAAGCAACTGTATTTCAGTGTTATAACAATCAAATCCCATGATTCGTCTCGCAAAATTAGAGCTATTATTCCAAATATCCAAAAGAAAACCCCTAAGAGTTCTTAGGAGTTTCTCAAAATGTATTTAATGATAGTAAAAAAGTGAGCAACGACTACGCTCGATGGTTATTGGCACGTGACATCCAACTGTTAAAAAGCACATTAAATTGAAATTCACCATTCCAACCATCCTTCTCAACTTTCCTCGTATAGAATGCTACAAACTTTTGTAGTTCAGGTCTATTAACTCCATCCTTGCACCACTCTCTATTTGCGGCATCCTTTATGGATTGGATTACAGCTTCTCGATTATC
>JAFODV010000031.1 GCA_017380515.1 Alistipes sp. | reverse complement strand
CTGTGGCTGACCGTCAGGTGTATTTGTTTTGACTGTACGACGATATACACGACCTACGATGCCACCTACCTCGTTCTTACCCAATACTGATGATTTTTTAATATGACAGTTGTTAACGTGGCTACCATCCCAGCAACGACCAATAATAATACCTGTATATGTCTCGCCATACTGGCCGCCCTTGTTGTATACTACTGCGTCGTCAAATATGAGGTTATCAACCTTAGCACCCTTAGTCCAGCAGAGGAAACCTGATGCTACCAAATCGTGATTGATACGAAGACCCTTGATAGTGTGACCGCCACCGTCAATTACGCCACCATAATACTCATATACACCTGTTTCTGTGTTTAGTGATGTCTCATAGTCGCTAATTGCAGGCCAGTTATTGCCTGAAGGAATGCCATCTACTACGACGATATCATCACCAGTGAATGTATATGTCTTGTTTGCATGGTCAGCAACGATAGCCTTCTTAGGCAACTCGATATTTGCTGTAAGCACAAGGTTAGGACTCTCTGTTGAGTTAGCTGCCTTATATGCCCACTTCATAAGGTCCTCAAGATCATTCGCTACGAAATTACTCTCGTCAACTACAGGCTCAGGGAATACCTTGAAGTTCTCTGCGCCATTTGCAACAAATGTGCCTGTAGGCTCTACAAATGTAGCCTCATCATCACCATTAGTAAATACTACCTGATAAGCCTTAGCGTTAGCGCCCTCATTTCCAGCTGTCAATGTGTTTGATGCTACGAAGTTGAGAGTGTACTCACCAGTAGTTAGTTTACGCACTACAACAGGAATGTTTGCGTTGATAGTAGATGCCTCGATAGTTGTGTTAGCTGTGCAACCATCCAAACGGATACCGTAACCAACGGCATCGATAACTGTGTTCTTGATATTTGCAGTTGTAACCTGGCCCAAGCCGAAACCATTCTTAGAGTTCTCGATTGTAGCGCCGTTGATAGTAACGTTAGCATCACCGCTTGAAGACAACTGAACCATAGAGTGCATACCGTTTGCAGTACAATCCTCGACAACCAAGTTGTTCTTGAGTGACCACATCTTAACACCTACAGCATTCTTCTCAGCAGCTCCAGTAGCAGTGAATGAACAGCCCTTGATAGTTACGCTATCTGGGTAACGGAATGAAGTGTTTGGCTCATCGTCGCAGAAGATGAATGCAGCACCCATAAACGATGAAACATCAGCAGTCTCGAACTCGATGTTCTTGAATACTGTGTGAGCATTCTTGTACTCAGACATACCCTTGATCTGCATGCAACCGTTGAACTTGTAATCGTTACCATTAAGAACGATTGTAGTCTCAGGAATCTCAGTGATGATAATAGGGTTATACTCCTCTGCTACAGCGTCGATGTCAGCCTCGAAGTTGATAATGTTATTCTCGCCAGCCTTAGCGTTGTTGATAGCCTCCTGGAGCTCACGTGCAGAAGCAACACCTACGTAGTTAACGTTGTACTCGCTAGCAAAGTTATCGTCGATAGTAACGTTGATCTCAGTAGCAGTAGTCAATACATTACCGATAACAGTAGTAAGCATGTTGCGCTCTACTGGAATATCAGTGCTGAAGTGAGTCTCCTTGATAGGTGCACCAGACTTGTCATAAACAGTCATAGTGAAGTGATAAGCAGTCTGACCCTCCTTCTCAGCGAGGATGTAGTCAGTGAATAGAGTCATGTGAGTGTGACGCTCAACGCCGTTAGCGTTTTTTACACCAAATTTAGACTTATCATCGTAATACTGAGTGTAAAGGTGATCAGCAAGGCTTGCCTTACCAACATTAGTACCATATACATACTCATAGCTCTCCTGAGTGTACTCACCAGAAACCTCACCAGTTACAGCGTTGAAAGCTGCTGGGTGATAAGCCTCGTAAGCAACCTTCACCTTACCTGGATCAACATTGAGGTTAAGCTCAGCAAGGTCAGTAGCGATAACACGTACCTTACCGAAAGGACGTCTCAAAACGATGTCCTGAGCGGCAGAGTTAGTAATCTTGATGTCCTTAGTTGCGAAGTAAGCATCAGCGATCTCGTCGTTGATAGTATCCTCCTTAATTGTGATCTGACCGAGGTTCTCACCGATGTTGTGGCGCAAACCAAGTGTTGACTGAATGTCGATGTTAGCAGTAGCATCAGCACCCTGAGGAACGAAGTCAGCGAATACAACGAAGTGGTAATCGCGGTTAGGAACAAGACGGAGGTCGAAAGTTACCGCCTCGTATCTGTCAACGATGATTACCTGGCGATCCTTAACAGGAGTTGCGTTTGTGTAATCGTCAACCTTGTCGTATACCTCCAAAGAGTAACGAAGGTCATACTTATCAGCCCAATCAGCCTCGCTCAAATAATCAATTGCACCGTGTGCACTGTCGTAGCCATACTTATCGTCCTCGTCAAGGTCAAAGCCGGCACGAGTAAGCTCAGGAGCAGCGACAGCAAGCTGGAAGTCAACCTCGCCACCAACCATGGTAGGCTCGTTGAAATCCTGCTGACATGATGCCAAACCAAGCACCAATGCAGCCAAAGCAAAAAATCTCGCTTTCATAAAATAATTAAAATTAAGTTGTAAAAATATAATTGTTTGTTTTCGTTATATATCTATATCCTAATAACCTATAAAATCCGTAACTACCCCCCCCCTCAATGTGTTACGTGGTCGGGAGGTGGCTAATTGCTGATTTTTGGACTTTTATATTATATATAAACTGCAACAAATATATACAAATTTAATAAAAAATAAGCATGAAACGGTAATAAATTTCAACCAAAATGATCAATTATGAGCGATTTCTGTATATTGTGTTAATGTGTAAGTATTGGTGGTTATTTTGTGTTATGACTTATTTTGGCTTAAGATTTGATGATGATATGGTGAGTTTAATATTTAATAAAGTTAAGTTATGATGCCAGTAAAGAAATTGAATCGACTTCCAGGGGTGTTTAGTGATCTGTTCTACGATCAGTGGCCCGAAGTATTTGCCAAGCGTGGTCCACAGCCGGCCATCAATGTTATCGAGACCGACAAGAAGTTTGCAATTGAGATTGCTGCGCCAGGCATGACAAAAGATGATTTTCGTGTGGAACTGAACGCCGACAATCAACTTGTTGTGTGCATGGAGAAATCAGTCGATAAAGATGCAAAGAAAGATGGCTGCTGCATGGATAATGAGTGCGATGCCGACGAAAAACATCACTACCTGCGTCGTGAGTTTGCATATGCTTCATCTCGCCAGGTTTTCAACCTTCCAGAGAATATAGACCGAGATAACATCAAGGCAAAGATGAAGCATGGCGTGCTTCACATCAAACTTCCGAAGAAGGCTGCTGAGGAGAAGACGGCTGACGTAAAGATGATTGCAGTGGAGTAGTAAAAGTAGATGGTCGCTCATTTGGGCGACCATCTATCGTTGTGTTATTTATTCTTTTTCGTTGCGTGTTCGGAGCATTCTTGATATCTCGGCTAAGGTGCGAAATAGTGCCCATGTGATTAGACTAATGACGAATATCACAACTGTGGCTACAATAGATAAAAGCGTGGAATTTACGAAGTTGTACTCAATAAAGTTGGGCGATAGTAGTGCTCCAATACTCAAGAATATGCCGAGTATTAGGAGTATGTCGGCAGCGTTGACGAGTACTGCTTCGCGAAATATATATTTCTTCTTTTTCTCTGCATCTTTATTTGCGTAATTCTCCATCACCACAACCTTATTTGACTCTGTTGAGTCGCACTCCTCTGGACGCTCAGCATTGCACTTAGGACAGATGTTTGCGTCGGCCGAAACGAGGGTGTTGCAGTTGCGACATAGCCATGTGTTGTTATTTTCGCTCATCGTGGGTCTGTTATTTAGAGTGATCAATGTCGCATCCTGCGCAATTGCCCGAACAGATGTTGTCGCTCTCGCAGTCTGTGAGTCCCATATCCTCGCGAGTCTCTTGCACGGCACACTTGATTCCCATCTTCTGCATGTTGGGGTTTGTTGATATCTCCGACTCGATATGGTGGCCTTTGAATATGTAGGTGAGTGACATAGCAAGGGCGAAAAATCCTACCACCACAATGGCCGCAATAATCGTAACAAGGATTGTGTTCATAGCCTTTTTGTTAAAAACTTAGTTTTTAGTTGTTTTTTCGAGTGCAAATTTATATATTTGCAGTTGATTTTGCAAATGTTATAGCACGTTGTTAGATGGCGGCTGTATATAATTGTTTTATACTCACTTGATTACTCTATGAAGATTGTTATCGCTGGCGCAGGAGATATGGGTACGCATCTTGCCAAGATGCTTAGTGGTAATGGCCACGATATTACTGTTGCAGATGTCGACCCTAAGGCGCTCGCCGATGTCGATAGCCTTGTGGATGTTGTCACTGTCGAGGGCGATACAACACAGTTCTCGGTGTTGCGCAAAGCGGGTGTGCGTAAGTGTGACCTCTTCATAGCTGTACGCTCGGTTGAGAACGATAATATCCTTTCAGCAGTTGTTGCCAAGCAGATGGGTGCCAAGAAGGCCATTGCACGTGTCGATAGTAGCGAGTATCTCGAGCCTAACAGCAAGGAGGTATTCATCGACATGGGTATCGACTATATCTTCTATCCGGAGCATATCGCAGCACGCGAGGTTATCAACCTTTTGGGACATACCTCCACAACCGAGTATGTGGAGTTTGCTGGTGGTAAGCTCTCGTTGGTGGCTTTCCGCTTGGAGCTGACCTCCCCGTTGCTTGGTAAGAGCGTTGTTGACAAAGATAATTTTGATGAGGATATCGACTACCGCACAGTGGCTATCGTGCGTGGTTCAAAGACGATAATTCCTACCTCGGATGACCATTACGAGGAGGGTGATATGATATATGTTATTGCTCGTAATAACGCCACACAACGTATTGTTGAGCAGTCGGGACGTAGCGAGGTGGTCATTCGTAATATGATGATTCTTGGAGGATCACGTATCGGTGTGCGTATTGCCCGTGAGCTGCAGGAGGATGTCAACATAAAGCTTGTTGACTATAACGCCGATAAGGCCTTTCGTTTGGCTGAGTATCTTGATAATACATTGATTATCAACGAAGATGGTCGTGATACAGAGGCTATGCTTGAGGAGGATATTCAGGGTATGGATGCCTTTGTGGCTGTGACAGGACGAAGCGAGACCAATATCCTTGCGGCGATGCTTGCTAAGCGCATGGGTGTTAAGAAGGTTATTGCTGAGGTAGAAAACATCAACTATATATCATTAGCAGAGAGTATCGGAGTCGATACCATCATCAATAAGAAGCTTGTCACGGCATCTAATATCTTCCGTTTTACGATGGCCACAGATGTCCAGGCGGTGAAGTGCTTGAAAGGTAGTCTTGCCGAAGTTATGGAGTTTATCGTTAAGCCTAACGCCCCTGCAACAAAGAGTGTTGTTGGTGAGCTGGGGCTCCCAGAGGGCGCTATCATCGGTGGTGTGGTGCGTGGCGATAGAGTCTTTATCGCTGTTGACGAGACCCAGATAAATCCCTATGATCGTGTAGTGGTATTCTCGATGCCTGATTGTGTAATGCAGGTTGCCGAGTATTTTAATTAGTGAATAAGCAAAAATAATATAAACTACTAATTTATGTATATAGCTATTGCAGGTAATATCGGTAGTGGAAAGACTACTCTTACCGAGATACTTACTAAGCGTTATGGGGCTAAGGCCTACTATGAGAACCTTGCCAACCCCTATATCAGCGACTTTTATGAGGATATGGGACGTTGGTCGTTTCATCTTCAGTTGTGGTTTTTGGGTAGCCGTATTCAGCAGACGTTGGAGATGTTGGCTGATGGTGCTGAGAACATTGTTCAGGATCGCACAATTTATGAGGATGCCCATATATTTGCCAACAACCTCCATGCTATGGGCCTCATGGCAAGTCGCGATTTCGAAACCTATATGAAGATGTTCAACATCGAGCAGGATTTGTTGCCTAAGCCTGATGTGTTGATATATCTCAAGGCGAGTGTTCCTACGCTCATCTCGCAGATTAAGATGCGTGGCAGAGAGTATGAGCAGAATATCGACGAGGAGTATCTCATGCGTCTTAACGACAAGTATAACAACTGGATAGAGAATATATATGAGGGTCGTGTGCTTGTTGTTGATAAGGATACCGACGATTTTGTTGCCGACCCCTCTATTATCGACCGTATATGTGCCGAGGTTGAGGAGATGTGCAGCGGTAAGCGTCAGTTGTAATGATATAAAGGTTTAGGTATAATGTTACCACTTCCTGAAGAGTTTAAGGCGACGATGTGTCGTGCGATGGGTGATGACGAGGCGGCAAAGTTGTTTGCGGCACTCGACACCGAGCCTGATGTGTCGATACGTCTAAATCCCATGAAGCCTGCCGTGACCTTCGATGGCGAGAGTGTCGGCTGGTCGGAGCATGGTCGTTACCTTGAGCTACGTCCACAG
Source organism: Alistipes sp. (assembly GCA_017380515.1). Taxonomy (GTDB): domain Bacteria; phylum Bacteroidota; class Bacteroidia; order Bacteroidales; family Rikenellaceae; genus Alistipes. Next base: position 13,292 of record JAFODV010000031.1, on the reverse strand, counting down.
TTTACGCTCGACCCTCATCATCATGCAGGTGTTTATTATGTTCAGGAGGCATCGTCGCAGTTTGTTGGTTATCTGCTCAAAGATCTCGATTTGAAGGGTTGTCGGGTGTTGGATATGTGTGCAGCGCCTGGTGGAAAAACCACTATCTATTCGACGTTGGTTGGTCGTGAGGGCTTGGTTGTGGCTAACGATATTAGTCGCAGTCGCACGCTTGCTCTTGCCGATAATGTTCAGCGTTGGGGTATGGGAAATGTTGTGGTGACAAACAATGATCCTCAGCATATCTCGGCTTTTAAGCACTGGTTCGATGTCGTTGCTGTCGATGCTCCATGCTCGGGCGAGGGTATGTTTCGTAAGATGGAGGAGGCGCGCAGCGAGTGGAGTGCTTCGGCTCCCGAGCAGTGTGCTGAGCGTCAGCGAGATATTCTTAGTGAGGCATGGCAGGCATTGCGTCCAGGAGGTACGCTCATATATAGTACCTGTACATTTAATCCTACTGAGGACGAGGGTATTGTCGAGTGGCTTATGGCGGAGTATGGCTCCGAGCTTGAGGCCGTAGATTGTGTCGAGGTTGATGAAAAGTGGGGTGTTACAACATGCCGTATCGGCGAGTTTCAGTGCTTCCATTTCTATCCGCATAAGTGTCGTGGTGAGGGTTTCTTTGCAGCCGTAGCCCGTAAGAAAGAGGGTGTTGTACGTCGTCAGTCGCCAAAGCCACGTCGTAAGATTTTTGCGCTTCCCGCTAAGGGCGATGTTGAGGAGTTGTCGCGCTGGGTTGATGATGGTGCTGAGATGGCTTTTCGACAGATTGGCGATACACTATATGGCTATCACCGCTCTGTGGTTGATGATGTTGTGGCACTTAGCGAGGTGCTTACTGTCGTTTACTCAGGTGTCTGCATGGGCCAGATATTTAAGCATAAGCTACGTCCCGAGCACGCCTTGGCTCTGTTTGTAGGCATGAATGCTACGGCTGTACCAAGCGTTGAGCTATGTGAAGCTGATGCTCAAGATTACCTGCGTCGTCAGGATATCTCAGCGGCGCAGTTCGACGAGGGCATAAATAGGGTTATGTATCGTGGCGTTGCCATAGGCTTTGTAAAGCGTATAGGTGCTCGATGCAACAATATGTATCCTAAGGATCAAAGAATAATGAAATTGTAATTTTTGTAGAACATTACTATAGATATAAGTTATGGCAAAACTACTCTATACTATGGGTGAGGTAACGGAGATGTTCGATGTCAACGCATCGCTCATTCGCTATTGGGAGTCGAAGTTCGACTGCATCAAGCCTCAGAAAAATAAGAAGGGTAATCGCTTGTTTACCCCTTCAGATATCGAGAACTTCAAACTAATATACCACCTTGTAAAAGAGAAGGGTATGACGCTTGAGGGTGCTAATAATACAATGAAGCGTCGTGGTAAGAAGCTCATTGGCGAGGTATCTATCCTTGAGCGCTTGCAGAATATTCGTGCTATGCTCCTCGAGGTGCGTGAGTCGTTGGGCGAGGGTAGTAGCGTAGAGTATGAGGCACCTATTGAGGCTGTTACCGAGCTTATCTCAGATGTTGAGAAGGAGGCTAAGGCACACGTTGTTGAGGTGGCTACTAAGGTTGAGCCTGTCACTGAGCCAACGGCTGAACCTGTTGCCGAACCTGTTGCCGAGCCTGTTGCTGAAGCAGTAGTTGAGCCAACAGTAGAAGAGGCAGAGGTGGCAACCGAGCCTCGTCGTCGTGGCCGTCCACGCAAGGATGCTGATGTTGCCGAGACCGATGCTCAGCCTGTGACTCGTCGTCGCACATCAAAGAAGAAGGAGGATAATCAGGAGTTGTTCCCATTCTACGAGCAGTCGTTGTTCTAATTGTTTGGTATTATGAAGATACGTGACATAGTATCTCTAATTGAGGAGTTTGCACCACTTGGCTTGCAAGATAGCTACGATAATTCTGGCCTCATCATTGGTCGTTACGACGATGAGGTGCATGGCGTACTGTTGGCTGTCGATGTTACCGAAGAGGTTATCGCCGAGGCTGTGAGCGAGGGTTGTGATCTTATCATCACTCACCACCCGATAATCTTTACGCCATTGAAGCGACTCAACTCATCAACATATGTGGAGCGTTGTGTTGAGCAGGCCATACGCCATGGCATTGCTCTCTATGCATGCCATACTAACCTTGATAGCACACATGAGGGTATGAGTTGGCGTGTAGGCCATATGATTGGCCTTGACGCTATGCGTGTTCTTGAGCCACGCCCCAATGACCCAACTGTGGGCTATGGTGTCGTCGGTGAGCTTGCTGAGCCAGAAGATGCTATATCGTTTATGCGCCGTGTTGGTAATCTATTTGAGGTTGGCGCTGTGCGTCATAGCGATATCCCCGCAGCAGATTTTTCTGTTCGACGTGTTGCCATCTGCACTGGTGCTGGTCGCTCACTCATTGAGGATGCCTTGCGCCAAGAGGCCGATGTATATATCACCGCCGATCTTCGCTATAACGACTTTATGATGGGTGAGAAACGCATGATTTTGATGGATATTGGTCATTTTGAGAGCGAATTTTGCGCAATTAACATCATAAATGATGTAATATCGAAAAAAATGTGTAACTTTGCAGTTCGCAAGAGCTGCTGCTCGCGAAACCCTGTACACTACTTATTCTAACGAAAATAACTAAATTCAAAATATATGGCACAGAAGAAGACAAACGAGGTTGACTACTCGATGCAGGAGAAGATTATGGCTCTTTACGAGTTGCAGAAGATCGACTCAGCAATCGACGAAATCAACAAGGTTAAGGGTGAGCTTCCTTTGGAGGTGCAGGACCTCGAAGATGAGCTTGCTGGTTTGAATACTCGTATCGAGAATGTCAATGCCGAGATTGAGGAGCTTAACTCACTCACTCGTCAGCGTAAGCGCGAGGTTGACCAGGCAAAGATTATGATTGGCAACTATAAGGAGCAGCAGAACAACGTGCGTAACAACCGTGAGTACGATGCTATCACTAAGGAGATCGAGTATCAGGAGCTTGAGATTGAGCTTGCTGAGAAGCGCCTTAAGGAGTATTCTGCACAGATAAAGAGCAAGAAGGCTGTTATCGACGAGACAAATGCCCTTGTTGAAGAGCGTAACATCGACTATAAGGCAAAGAAGGAGGAGCTCGACTCTATCGAGGCGGAGACAGCACAGCAGGTTGCAGACCTTATGGCAAAGGCTGAGAAGGCAAAGGCTCCAATTGATGAGCGTTTGCTTGCTGCTTACAATCGTATTCGTAGCAACGTTCGCAATGGCTTGGCTGTTGTGACTGTTACTCGTGATGCGTGTGGTGGTTGCTTCAACCGTATCCCTCCACAGCGTCAGGCTGATATTCGTCAGGGTAAGAAGCTTATCGTGTGTGAGTATTGTGGTCGTATTCTCGTAGCAGAGTAGTTTGTTGTGATAAGTCGCAATCTGCGGCACATCGTAAAAAGGATAATCACCTTGGGCTGTACGTTTTAGTACTATCCCAAGGTGATTACTTTTTAGATGTACCACATCTCACGACTTCTGACAACAAACATGTGCGCTAATTGAGGTGGCGGGGGTGAGATAAATAGGATCGCTTCGCTTGATGGGTAACGCTTTGCTCGATAAGAAAAGCCTCATTTATCCCATCTATCCCATTTATCCTATAAAAATCATCCCATAGGTATACTCTAATTAAAGTAGTTGCACGATGCACTCGGCACACTTCTGACAACAAATTATTTGTCGTGATAAGACTGCATCTGCAACCTTTCAATCAAAGCCACCAATGAGACGTACGCCAAGTACTACCCATCGGTGGCATTTTTGCCGAGTGTAGTACATCGGCACGAGCGGTGAAGAGAGTGTTGTCGCCATTGTACTCGGCGAGTACTCTACGTTCGAGGGCGTAGAGCTCGCCTTGCAGGGATATGGCAACCGGATCCTGCATGGCAATATCAGCTACAATATATGCTGAACGCAGTGGTTCCGTGGGAGTTATCAATTCTGTTTTATCTTCCGTTATGGGCGCATTGATGGTGGAGACACCGCAGAGTGTCACCACCGCACCGAGTATGCAAAGGCATACGATGCGGGTTGTTTTGGTCATAGTGGAGTTGTGTTTGGAAACTATTTACGACAACGCAGTTTTACAGTCCTTGGGTAGATGTCTATTATACGCTTATAATGCTTTGGGTTAGATGTGCAAAAGAAATATTGTGCGGCCTCAATGTCGTCATGATTATTTGGTAAATATTCCCAAACTTTCATTTCATAATCGTCAGAGTCTTTGGCGTAATACAACATTCCATATTTCTCTAGCAGGTCAAAATCCTTTTGGGTCATAGTATCACTACGCCAAATAAATAACTTTCCATCTCTTTCTACACACCTATGATAAGAGGGTCTCCTTAGAAAACCAATAGTAGGATCTACTACAAATTTTTCTTCATCCTCTATTGCTCTCATTATGCATATTTCCAATTGTCTCTTACTATTTATCTTCGTCGAGTAATTTATTGTAAACACATTTGATTCATCACAGAGTCTGCAGTTCAAGAAATCCTCTATTGCAATCTCTGTGGCAATGCATCTAACGCTATCTAAATCTTGTGATGACGCAGTATATGTCGCCATCACCGATATAATAAGAATAAGAAACTTTTTCATATTACATATTTTATGTGATTATCGCATTTTAATTTCGTAAATTATCTTATTATCATACTTATAGCCCAATGATATTACAAATTTAGAAAAAAAAAATCCCGAACGAACATGTAGATTACAAAAAATCACCTCTTGCGCACTGCAAAAGGTGATTAAATATGAGGTATTACTTATTATATATAGGTTTAACTTTAGCTAGAGTAGTTGCACGATGCGTTCGAGCCACTCTTTATCGGTAGTGTCGAATGTGGCGAGGTGCTCGCTGTCAATATCCAAGACGCCGATAATATCGTTGTCGTGCCATATGGGAACTACAATCTCGCTGCGCGACAACGAGCTGCAGGCGATGTGCCCAGGAAACTTATCTACATCTTCGACAACTTGTGTGCGCTCTTCGCTCCATGCTGTGCCGCAAACTCCCTTGCCCTTAGCGATGCGTGTGCATGCCATAGGCCCTTGAAATGGCCCAAGCACCAACTCATTGTCTACAATACGATAGAAGCCCGTCCACCAGAAAGCAAAGGTATGGTGAATCATTGCCGATATATTGGCCATGTTGGCTATTTGGTCGCTCTCAGTGCTAACCACAGCTGCTATCTGCTTGTATAGCAACTCATATTTTTCGTGCTTGCTCCCCTCGGCAATTATCAAGTTCTCGGCCATAGTATGTTAAAATTTATATGATAACTACCTACAAATGTACATATAATCACCTATTTTATCAATTATTTTGCTATATTTGTAAAACAATTTATCAATTACGCCTTCTATTCTAACCTTTACATAAAAACTAATTGAGTTATGAAAAAGACATTATTGACATTGATGATGGTATGTGCCATGATAGTTGTAGCGACTGTTGATGCTGAGGCACAGCAACAGGTGATAACACAAGATGCTGTATATCAAGACTATTATAATTATAGTAATCGCCTGTCAGCATATGCTGCAAAAAATAGAGTCAACGAGTTTTTGATGTTATACGATGAGTATGCTCAATGGAGCGAATCCTTGGCCAAAGTTGAGGGTGGTGATGATATGTTGTTAGCGGCTAAAATTCAATACTCAGCATCATATCAAGATAAGTATGAGCTAATCATTGATTTTTATTGGGACAACAATGCTGCCCGTGATGAAGATGGTGCGCCATTTTTTGCTGTTGAGGATTACTGGTTAAATGTCAATGACGCACTAATAGAAAACAATTATGAGAATTTTATGCTTGTGCATGCTGCATTCATTTATAATATGTCAAAATTTGACAATTATCAAGATGATGAAGTTAAAGCATGCTACAAAGAGATGTATGAGGATTTAGTAGCAAGTTCGGAGGAAAAGGTGGATAGGTTTGCTAGATTTATGTCTCGATACGATGATGAGATTTTGGGTAAGGATAACACCTATATGTATAATAAGACCAGGGCTTACATGGATCGTTTTGTAGTTGCAGCCAAGGCTGACGATTATGCTGCATTTAAGACTATTGCTGATGAGTTTGTTGCATTTGTCACTGATGCTTCATCATCTGAGAGATCTGTTGTTGAGAGTACAATGGATAATTGGGACCTCAAATATCCATGGTTAAAGGAGCTTATAGATCCAATGATAGGTAGATACGTCGATGAGGTAGCAGAGTAATCTTCATATTATTATAAAAGCAGAGACCAACCTTCGGGTTGGTCTCTGCTTTTGTATGTATGTTGTTATTTTATAGTAGACGATTTGTGCGCTCGTCGGGGAATACTACCTTTGGCTGGAATGTCTTAGCCTCCTCGAAGTCCATAAAGCCGTAGCCCATGATGATTACGATGTCGCCAACAGCTGTCTTACGTGCTGCTGCGCCATTGAGACATATGCAGCCGCTGCCACGCTCACCTTTAATTACGTAGGTCTCGATGCGCTCGCCATTGTTGTTGTTTACAATCTGCACCTTCTCGCCCTCGATAAGGCCTGCTGCATCCATCAAGTCCTCGTCGATGGTGATGCTTCCAACATAGTTTAGATTCGCCTCGGTAACACGTACTCGGTGAATCTTCGATTTCATTCTCTCAATATACATAGTTTAGGTCGAATGTTTCGTTACTTAATCTTAATGTTGTCGATTAGACGGATGCTGCCAGCCTGAATAGCACAGCAACCCTGAATGCGCTCCGACTCATCCCAGCTCTCAACCTTCTGCATTGTTGTGGCATCAACGGCCTCGAAGTAGATGGTCTTCAATAGAGGGTTAGAGTCTATTGTTGCAATCACCCACTCTGTAAGCTCAGCTGGGGTCATTGTTGCCATCTTCTCTGCGCACTGCTTGATAGTTGCATAGATGTGTGGTGCTGCCTTGCGGTGCTCAGGTGTTAGTAGCTCGTTGCGTGATGATAGTGCAAGGCCATCTTCGCCACGAACGATAGCACACTCAACAATGTCGATGTCGATGTTGAGCTGCTTGACCATAGCCTTGATTATGGCAATCTGCTGGAAGTCCTTCTCGCCAAAGTATGCACGTCGAGGATTTACGAGTGCGAAGAGACGGCTAACCACCTGTGCCACGCCATTGAAGTGGCCTGGACGTGTTGCGCCCTCCATTACCTTGTCGATGAGGCCGAAGTCGAATAGACGAGTGTCAGGCTCTGGATAGATGTCCTCAACCGATGGCATAAATACTATGTCGGTACCCGCAGCCTCCAAAATGGCGCAGTCGGCCTCTGGTGTGCGAGGATAGTTCTTAAGGTCGTTCTTGTCGTTAAACTGTGTTGGGTTAACAAATACGCTGACAACAACTATGTTGTTCTCCTTGCGTGCACGCTCCACCAATGAGCGGTGGCCAGCGTGAAGTGCACCCATTGTGGGTACAAAGCCTATGCCCTCCTTTGGGCAGTTGCTTAATGCTGCATTAAGATCAGCTACTCTGTTTACTACAATCATAATTCGTTGATGAATTGATGCGACAAAGTTACAAACTTCTGTGAAGATAGCAAGTAATAAAGGCGAAAATATGATGTTTTTACCCTCTGACTATCTATTTTGCGTGTGGAAAGGACTTTATAGGGCTATATTTCTCGCCGTCGTGCTCGTAGCAGTATGTTGCAATGCCATTTGTCAGGGCTATATATCGACAGCCAAGCACCGAGTTGTAGCGCACTACTTGGCGCAATACCTCGTCGCCAATCTTTATGTTTGGCTCTTTGCACTCAACAACCATCAAAGGCTGCATGTCATCACCCATAACAACTATGTCGGCACGTTGAGCCATGCCGTTGATGTTTACGGGATGCTCTTCGACAATTAGTTGTGGGGAGAAGCCGCACTCTCGGTGAAGATACTCCACTACGTGGCGACGTACCCACTCCTCGGGTGTGAGCACCAGCCATCGACCGCGCACCGCATCAAATATCTCGGTGCGGCCAATTGCCGAGCGTCGTGCACGCAGATGTATAGGTGGAAAGTTGAGCGTAGGGTAGTCCATAATTGTTTAATCTTAATGGCAAAAATACAAATAAATTCTCGTAATATCTCATAATTTTATTAATTTTGTGGTGTAGTCTACCTTTAATCATTATAAACTACAATCTTATGAAACGAATTATTGTTGCCATCGTAGTGTTGCTCCTCGCCCTTAGCGCTACGGATATTAGTGCTCAGCGACGCCCTAAGTCTAAGTCTGCACCCAAGCAGCCATTTGCCATGTTGGAGCAGCAACCCGAGCCTTTTCAGCCTACAAAGGTTGTCGAGCGATCGGCAGATGATCCCCTCACAGGCAAGCATAACTACTACTATGAGTGGGTAGACCTCGGCTTGCCATCTGGCCTAAGATGGGCAGCATGTAACTATCGTGCTTCGAGCCCTACAGATGCAGGCGACTATTACGGCTGGGGCGATAGTACCCCAAGAGTGGAGTATTCGCGCGAAGTGAGCAAGAGCTTAGGCAAGGATATTGGCGACATCTCGAACAACCTCGCCTATGACGATGTTCGCAAGGTGTTGGGACGTGGCTGGCGTATACCTACGTTGGACGATTTCCGTGAGCTTGTGACCTTTTGCAATAGCGAGTATGTCGAGATTAATGGTTGCTACGGCATGCAGTTTACCAGCCGTGTCAATGGTCAATCGATATTCTTGCCGTTGACGGGATACAAGGAGAATTGGAATTTTATGGATGCTCAGGTCGAGGGACTCTATTGGACCTCTACGCCTCACTACGAGGATAATACCGATGCACATGTCTATCGTTTCAACTCTACGCTCAGCGGCTTTGGCTGGGCACAGCGCCATCTGGGCTTGTGCTTGCGCCCTGTGATGGACTATGTCAAGACCGAGAAGATTCCTGCTACTCGAGCTAAGGAGAATGGCCATGAGTGGATAGACCTCGGACTGCCCTCGGGCACATGTTGGGCTTTGTGCAATGTCGATGCTGTGAAGCCCTCGCAGGCGGGTAAGCTCTATGCGTGGGGCGAGCTTGCGTCGAAGACCACCTATAGCGCTGCAACAAGCAAGTATAACGACCAGAGGCTTGGCGACATCTCGGGAAATGCTAAGTACGATGTTGCTACGGCTAAGTGGGGTGGCCTCTGGCGAATGCCTACCGCCGAGGAGTTTCATGAACTCCTTATCTACTGCGACTGGGTGTACGAGAAGCTGGATGGTCGTTGGGGTGTTAAGCTCACAAGCTCGATAAATGGTGCTACAATCTTCCTGCCTACAACGGGTTATAAGTGGGATAACGAGATATTCAACCCGAATGGCTGCGGCAACTATTGGACATCTACGCAGTGTCGTGATAACAACTCAGTACATTGCTACAACTATGGAGCTGCCCTTGGCGAGATGTCGTCTAATGCCATACATGCGGGCTTGGCTATACGTCCTGTGATTAGCAAGGGAAGCCATGTAGAGTCCCCCGTGTCGGGCATAACTAACGACCACGAGTGGGTGGATCTCGGTCTGCCATCGGCAACGAAGTGGGCAACATGCAACCTTGGTGCTGAGTGGCCCGAGCGCCCCGGCTCGCATTATGCCTGGGGCGAGATCTACCCTATAAACATAAAGATGAAAAATCGCAATAGCATGGAGCGAGTGCATATCTACGAGGGCATCGCTGGTGATGTGCGCTACGACGCAGCCACTGTGGCGTGGGGTAGCGAGTGGCAGATGCCTACACGTGAGCAGTTCCAGGAGTTGTTGGACAACTGCACATGGGAGTGGACGAGGATGTGTCGCTCGAATGGCTATAAGGTGACGAGCAAGATAAATGGCAACTGGATATTCTTGCCATGTGGCGGTACGTATAGCGGTACTCCATATTATGAGTATGAATTTGCTGGCGACATCGATCGTTATAGTGCCTATTGGACATCTACGCCAGCAAGCAAAGAGTATGGCGACGAGTCGTATAGCCTCTCGTTCAACTACTTAGATAGCGGCTTTTATCTCGGTTGCGGCTATCGCACCCGAGGCTATAGCATTCGACCAGTAACAAAATAGATTGAATATGGAAAATATAGTTGTAGATGTTCAGGAGCGTGTGGAACGTGCTCAGAACTATTTTAAGGCGGGATATAACTGTGCCCAGGCTGTTGTCATGGCCTTTGACGATGTCATGGGACTTACTCCCGAGGAGCTTGCTCGCCTTACTGCACCCTTTGGTGGTGGTATGGGTCGTATGCGTGAGGTGTGTGGCACGGTTAGTGGCATGGCATTCTTGGCGGGCGCTATCAAGCCCTCGGCTGATCCCTCTAACCTCGATGAGCGCAAGGAGAACTACGCCCTCGTGCAGAAGTTTGCTCAGGAGTTTCGTGACGAGAATGGCGACATAGTCTGTCGTCGATTGTTGGGCTTAGAGCCTATGGCGGAGCGTACAGAGACGCCCATGCCCTCAGCTCGCACAGCAGAGTACTACCGCAAGCGCCCATGTGTAGAGTATGTCGGCTCAGCTGCCCGCATCGTTGCCGAGCATCTTGCTAAGTAGGGTAAGCGGAATATTTGTAGCTTTAATATGCTGATTTTTTTAGATGAAAACACATGTAACAAATAAGGAGATCTGGAGTATTGCGTTGCCGATAATGTTGGGTAATATGGCTCAAACCATTATTAACTTTACCGATACCGCATTTTTGGGACACCTTGGCGTTGTTGCTTTGGGTGCTTCGATGCTTGCGGGTCTCTTCTATTTTGTTTTTACAACTGTAGCTGCGGGCTTTGCAGTGGGAGTTCAAATTATCATTGCACGTCGTTTTGGCGAGAAAAACTATGGTCGTGTGGGAGTAATCTTTCAGCATGGTTCTCTCTTTGTATTGGTGTTGGGGTGTCTGTTATTATCGGTATTATACCTCTTCTCCGACCACCTTTTGCTATGGCTTATCGACTCGCAAAACATATATGAGGCCTCGCTCGATTATATCAAATACCGCCAATTTGGAATTATATTCGTCTGCTTTAACTTTCTCTATCGAGCGTTGTATGTGGGCATATCTACTACTAAGGTAATCACATATTCTACGATAATTATGGCTATCGTAAATATATGTTTGGATTACTGCTTGATATTTGGTAATTGTGGTTTCCCAAAAATGGGTGTTGCTGGTGCGGCGTTGGCGTCGTTTGCTGCTGAGATATCAGCCTTTGTGTTCTTCTCAGTATATAGCTATGTCACATTGCGAGGTAAGAGCTTCGGTATGTATAAACTGCATGGTATTGAGCCTGAGTTGATGGGTAGAATCCTAAAAATATCGACCCCTACAATGGTGCAAAAGCTTCTCTCTTTTGGCGTGTGGTTTATCTTTTTTGTACTTATAGAGAAGATGGGCGAGACAGCTACCGGAATCTCGTCCATTACACGAAGCATATATATGATTCTTATTACGCCATGTTTTGCGTTTTCGACCACTACAAATACGCTTGTGAGTAGGGTTATTGGCGAGGGCCACTCCGATCAGGTGTTTTCCACAGTTGGCAAAGTTCTGAAGAACTGCCTGCTGTGTACAATACCTATTGTGGCGATTGTCGCTATCTTCCCGGTGAACATCGCCTCTATCTATACTGATGATCTGAACTTTGCACATCTTGTCGTGCCGTCAATCATTGTGATATGTAGTGGCACAATATTTCAAGGCATCGGCAATGCCTATTTCGAGGCTGTTTCAGGTACGGGCAACACCTCGGCAGCTCTCTATCTCGAGGCTGTCATTTTGGTTGTCTACGTACTTTTCATAGTGGTCATGACTAACCTTACTACTGAGGTGGCGTGGGTTTGGACTGCTGAGATACTTTATGGTGTGCTACTTGGAATATTATGTTCGTTGTATATGAAATATGCCAAGTGGAACCAGAAGCGAATCTGATGGAGTTGCCTATCTGTTCGTTGTAGTCGCCATTACCCCCCCCCATCACCGCCCTCCTCACATCTGCCGATAAAGTTAAAAAAGATTTCGTATATTTGTATTTGCAAAATCGCATTAGCGGTAGCCTCAATTTAATCCGACTACCAACTAATGATATGAATTTATATAACTTTTCTAATATCTCGCTCGTTATGAAAACGATGAAGCTGTTTGTTGTCTTGATAGTTGTTGCCGTGGCATCGTTGCTCTCTGTACCTATGGCAACTGCTGCTCCCGAGGGACCACAGAGCGTGCTCACATATACAGCCCCTGCAAAGGTGAAGGTTGATAAGGAAACATTTGACTGTGAAATTGCATCGCATAAGTTCGATAAGGCAACGGGGGTTGGTACTATTACATTTAATGGACAATTAAAGGAGATTAGAGGTTCTAGCTTTTTTAACAGCGCAATTACGAATATTGTAATTCCTAATAGCGTAACTAGCATTGGAGAGGGGGTATTCGAGTGTTGCAGTAACCTAACTAGCATTACTATTCCTAATAGCGTAACTAGCATTGGAAGGTGGGCATTCCAGAATTGTAGTAGCCTAACTAGCATTACTATTGGAAATAGCGTAACTAGCATTGATAATTGGGCATTCAAGGGTTGTAGTAGCCTAAAAAGCATTACTATTCCTAATAGCGTAACTAGCATTGGAAAGGGTGCATTCCTGGGTTGCAGCAGCCTAACAAGCATTACTATTCCTAATAGAGTAACTAGCATTGGAGAGGAGGCATTCAGCTATTTCAGCAGCCTAACAGACATTACTATTGGAAATAGCGTAACTTTGATTGGATATGATGCATTCTCAGGTTGCTACATTCAGTCTGTTATAATAGACACCGTAACAGGCGACACATCATACATCGAAGACTTGTTTGTTGATAATATATGGTTTCGTGATAGTAAAATTGCGGGATATACAGGCAAGTACGCATCGGAAGATGGTCGTTGTCTGATTGTTGACGGCAAACTCATCGATATTGTTGAGCATGACCTAACCACATACACCATTCCCGATGGCGTAGTAGAGATTGGAGGTGGTGCTTTCGAGGGTTGCAGCAGCCTAACTAGCATTACTATTCCTAATAGCGTAACTAGCATTGAATGGAGTGCATTCTCTGGTTGCGATGCTCTAAAAGATGTAAATGTTAATATTACCAATTTGGCGGAATATTGTAAGGGCAATACTATTTGTAATATTCCAGGTAGCAAACACCTATATATCAATAACAAAGAGATTACT
>JAFODV010000030.1 GCA_017380515.1 Alistipes sp. | reverse complement strand
GCAGGTAGCCGTGTTCGACACATCGTTCCACCACACTATCCCCGCTATCAACTACTTGTACGCTATTCCTTATGAGTACTACGAGAAGTATCGCGTTCGTAAGTATGGTTTCCACGGCACAAGCCACAAGTTCGTTGCTCGCGTAGGTGCTGAGATGTTCGGCCTCGACTTCGAGAACTCAAAGATTATCACTTGCCACATCGGTAACGGCGCATCTGTAACAGCTATCAAGAACGGCAAGTCATTCGATACATCAATGGGCTTCTCGCCCCTCGATGGCCTTGTGATGGGTACACGCGCAGGTTCTATGGATGTTAGCGCTGCTACTTATGTTGCACAGAAGGAGGGCATGACATTGGCAGAGCTCGACACCATGCTCAACAAAAAGTCTGGTGTTCAGGGTCTTACAGGCATCTCAAGCGATATGCGTGACATCGACGCTGCATACGACCAGGGCAACGAGCGCGCAATCATCGCTCGCGACATGTATGGCAACCGCATCAAGAAGTTCGTAGGTGAGTACGCTGCTGAGATGGGTGGTGTAGACCTCGTAATCTTCACTGGTGGTGTTGGCGAGAACTCACCCGAGGTTCGTGAGTATGTTCTCAAGAACATGGAGTTCATGGGTCTCGAGTTCGACGCTGTGCGCAACAACGGTAAGCGTGGTACAGACTACGAGATTTCGAAGGAGGGTTCTCGCGTTAAGGCTGCCGTAATCTGCACAGATGAGGAGCTCGTAATCGCTAAGGACACATTCCGCCTTGTAAAATAATTTGCGACATTAATTAGACATTAAACATAAACAAAATAAAAATCTAAAACTATGATTAAGCATTTGGATGAGCTCGTTGCTGCAGCTGTGGCACGCGGTAAGAAGAAGATGATTGTTGCATACGGTCAGGATACACACTCTATCGGTGCTACCGATATGGCTATCAAGGCTGGCTTGGCAGAGGTAACTTTGGTTGGTGACCCCGAGGAGATTAAGAAGTCTTGCGAGGCTGAGGGCGTTGACATCAACCAGTACACTATCATCCCCGAGAGCGAGGATGTTAAGGCTGTTGAGATCGCAGTTAAGGCTGTTCACAACGGTGAGTACGATGTTTTGATGAAGGGTGTTGTACCTACTGATAAGTACATGCGCGGTATCTTGAACAAGGAGTGGGGTTTGTTGCCCGCAGGCACTGTTTTGAGCCATGTTACAGTATTGGAGGTTCCCGCATACCACAAGCTTTTGGTTGTCAGCGATGTAGCAGTTCTTCCTTGCCCCAACCTCGAGCAGAAGAAGCAGATTGCAAAGTACCTCATTCAGACTGCAAACAACCTCGGTATCGAGCAGCCTAAGGTAGCTTTGTTGGCACCCAGCGAGCAGTTGCTTCCTAAGGTAGTTAGCTCTGTAGAGGCTAAGGAGCTCTCTGACCTCGGTCAGGCAGGTGAGCTTGGCAACGCATTGTTCCAGGGTCCTTTGGCACTCGATGTAGCTATCGACGAGGAGTCTGTTAAGATTAAGAAGCTTACTGGTCCCGTTGCAGGTGACGCAGACTGTATGTTGTTCCCCAACCTCGAGTCTGGTAATGTATTCTTCAAGGCTTGCTCTAAGTTTGGTGGCGCTGAGCTCGCAGCTATGGTTGCAGGTCCTACTGCTCCTTGCGTATTGACATCACGCGGCGACTCTACTAAGACTAAGCTCTACTCTATCGCTTTGGCTTGCTTGTCAGCTAAGTAGTTTAACTGAAGAAAGAATTTACGATTATGGCATATAAAATTCTAACCATCAATCCTGGTTCAACCTCTACAAAGGTAGCGTTGTTCCACGATATGGAGCAGGTGCAGACAATTAAGTTGAGTCACTCAGCAGAGGAGATTGCTCGCTTCGAGTCTGTCGCAGACCAGCTTGACTGGCGTTTGGAGATCATCATTGAGGCGCTCAAGAAAGATGGCATCAAGCTTGAGGAGCTCGACGCTGTTATTGGTCGTGGTGGCCTTATGCGTCCTATCGAGGGCGGTGTTTACCGTGTTGGTGAGTCAATGATTGCCGATCTTAAGGCTCCAAAGCGTCAGCACGCCAGCAACCTCGGTGCATTGATCGCACGTCGCATTGCTGATGTAGCAGGTGTTGAGGCATACATCGCTGACCCTGTTGTGGTTGACGAGTTGCAGGATATGGCTCGTGTGAGCGGTATCAAGGAGTTGCCACGTCGCTCTATCTTCCACGCTTTGAACCAGAAGGCTATCGCTCGTCGCTATGCGAAGGAGGTAGGTCGTCCTTACGAGGAGCTTAACCTTGTAGTTGTTCATATGGGTGGCGGTATCTCAGTTTCTGCTCACTGCCAGGGTCGTGTTATCGACACTAACAATGCGTTGGACGGTGATGGCCCAATCGCACCAGAGCGTGCAGGTACTCTCCCAGCAGGCGACTTGGTAGACCTCTGCTTCTCAGGTAAGTACGAGAAGGCTGATATCAAGAAGCTTTTGGCTGGTAAGGGTGGTTTGGTTGACCACGTTAACTGTAACAACGTTCAGGAGCTCAACGAGGTGCGTGCTGCAGGTGGCGACCAGGAGGCTCGCTTTATGCTCGATACAATGTCATACACCGTTGCAAAGTGGATTGGTGAGATGGCTGTTGTGTTGAAGGGTAAGGTTGATGCTATCCTTCTTACTGGTGGTATTGCTTGGAACGATTGTGTTAACGAGGTTATTATTGACTACTGTAAGTTCCTTGCTCCTATCAAGATCTACCCTGGTGAGAACGAGTTGGAGTCGTTGGCTGAGAATGCACTCCGTGTACTCAAGGGCGAGACCACAGCAAAGGAGTACTAGTTTATCGTTATAAGGCATAATTTATGGCCTTCTAACAATAAATAATAAAGTATTTTTAGAATGAAAATTCTTATTATCAACGGTGCGAATCTCAATCTATTGGGACGTCGCCAACCTGAGATATACGGTCGTGAGAGCTTCGAGGATTTCCTCGGAGCTCTTCGCGCTCGTTATTCAGGCTATCAGATTGACTACTATCAGTCGAATATTGAGGGTGAACTCGTCAACGCCTTGCAGGCGTGCGATGGTTGCTATGATGGTGTGATACTTAATGCGGGTGGATATACGCACACCTCGGTTGTGTTGCGTGATGCGATTGCGGCGATTACCACACCTGTTGTCGAGGTACATATCTCATCAATCCTCTCACGTGAGGAGTTTCGCCACGAGTCGCTTATAGCACCAGTTGCTGTTGGCACGATTATGGGCTTCGGTATGGAGTCGTACCGTTTGGCGATGGAGTATTTTATCGGACAGAATGTCGAGCGATAGGTTAGGACAGAGGGTCGCCAAGGGTGTGGCGTGGAGCTTCTCGGAGAAGCTGTTGACGATGGTCATTCAGATGGTCGTCAGCATCATCGTTGCACGTCAACTCTCACCCGACGATTTCGGTGTGATGGCTATTATGACCTTCTTCACCTCTGTTGCTCTCACGATTGTCGACAGCGGCTTCTCGCAGACGCTTATTCGCAAGAGCGAGGCATCGGACGAGGAGTATAGCTCGGTTTTTGGCTTCAATGTCATAACATCGCTACTTCTTTACCTCTTACTTCTACTCTTAGCTGAGCCATTGGCTCGCTTCTATGGCAATCCGGTTATTGCCGACATTTCCCCTATTCTCCTCCTTGTGTTGCCGATAAATGCGCTCTGTGTGGTGCAGACGGTGATGTTTACCCGTGAATTTCGTTTTGCCCTGCTCTCAAAGGTAGTCTTTGTCGCCTCGCTGATTAGTGGTGTGGTGGCAGTAGTTATGGCGCTCTTGGGCTTTGGTATATGGAGTTTGGTTGCGCAACGCCTCCTGGCTATGGGTGTTAAGGCTGCGGCCTTCTGGGTTATACGTCGTTGGAGGTTTACTCCATATATTTCGGTGCGCTCGCTTGCCGAGATGGCACCATTCAGCTTGCGTCTGCTCGCTACCGACCTTATATCCTCTATATATAATAATGTAGCGCAGCTCTTCATTGGCAAGATGCACTCGACAGGTGCTCTTGGTTACTACTCGCAGGCGCAGAAGTTGAAGGATCTGCCCGTGACATCTACGGTGCAGGCTGTGCAGGGTGTGACCTACCCAGCACTATCGGCTTTGGCTGACGATAGTGCGAAGCTTACGGAGGGCTATAGTCGCATTATGGCGCTATGTTCCTATCTGATATTTCCAGTGATGTTGGGACTCGTTGCTATAGCCCCTGATATGTTTGCGCTACTGTTGGGCGATAAGTGGATGCCTACGGTGCCGTATTTCGAGATTTTAGCACTCTCGGGTATGGTCTATCCACTCTCGGTAGTGTCGTATAATATATTAAAGGTGAAGAGCGACGGTCGTGTGATTCTTCGTTTAGAGATTCTCAAACGACTGCTTATGACGCTTGTACTCCTCTATACCATTCCACAAGGCGTAGAGTCTATAGCTTGGGGTATGACGGCTATGGCGGCTATCGATTTCTGCATCAACACACTCTTTGCACTTCGATATCTCGATATGGGCGTTGTGCGACTCTTACGTCTGCTTTTGCCGCAGCTCTCACTTGCCGCAGTGATGTTTGGCGTGTTATACTTGCTAAATCCGTATTTCGCAGACTTTACGCTTGGCGTAAGATTGCTAATTGATGTTGCAATAGGCGTAGTGTTCTATGCCGTAGGATCTGCTGTTTTACGCCTACGTGCCTTTAACGACCTTTGGTCGTTGCTCTACTCTATGGTGGTTAAAAGTGAGTAAAACCCTTTAGCTCTATCTCTGTTGGTACCCCGTTTTCGAGCCACTCTACATTGTTGCCCTCAACAATCTCACCAATTTTTGTCATCTCACACCCTGTAGCCTCGTTGAATCTCTCGATAAGGCTCTCTACCTTGTCGCCTGCAACGGTGAAGAGTAGTTCGTAATCCTCGCCACCAGTCGTGGCATAGCGTATGTCGTAGTCTGTCGGTATGCACTTTAACTCTATCCTTGCTCCAACCTTCGATAGCTCCATTATATGCTTTATGTCTGAAGCTATGCCGTCGGAGATATCCATCATTGCGTGTACCTCGCACTGCTTGCCGAGCCACTTACCCTCTTCGATGCGGGCCTGTGCACGGCGGTGAATCTTTGCAGCAGGGGTATTGAGGTCGCCAAACATTATATCGACTAAGCCCTTCGATGATGCTCCAAGTTTTCCTGTAACGCATATAGCGTCGCCAACCTTGGCTCTACTGCGGCGCTTGATGTTCTGCTTGTGGGCACGACCTATGGCTACGACGTTTATCGTAATCTTGTCGGTTGACGCTGTGGTGTCGCCACCCACGAGTGCTACGCCATAACGTGCCGAGGCGTCATAGTAGCCACGCATAAAGCCCTCGGCCCACTCGCCCTGCGCTGCTGCTGGGAGGGCGATGCTAAGTAGCGTTGCTACGGGTGTAGCACCCATTGCAGCCACATCGCTGAGGTTCACCATAAGGCTCTTTTCGCCAACCTCCTCAGCCGAGGATGCCCAACGAAGGAAGTGTACATCTTCAACGAGCATATCTGTCGTAGCCACAAGCACCTCCTCGCCGCCAATCTCTATAACCGTGCAGTCGTCGCCAATAGGCTCGAAATCATTGTGGGGTAGCGAGGCACACATCTTGGCGATATCGCCAATAAAGGAAAATTCACTCTTTTTCATAGTGCAAAGATAGGTAAAAGCCACAAAAAAAACAATCGGAGGCCATTTCTGTGCCCCCGATTATTTTGTTAGTTAGTGAATTTACTCGTAGTAAGTACGGCTAACCTCGAACATATATACTGCACGAACATCACGCTTC
>JAFODV010000029.1 GCA_017380515.1 Alistipes sp. | reverse complement strand
TCTTTGACCTATCCCAAAAAGTTGAGCACCCGAGGCTGTACTAAATGTACTATCCTCGGGTGCTCACTTTTGCGATAAGCCAAATCTAACCCCTTCTAACAAGAAATTTGTGCGCTGATTGAGCAGTGAGCAGTGAGCAGTTGGCAGTAGCAACGAAAAAATAATTACTCATTACTTTTTACTCATTACTCTTTACTCATTTCTAATTTGATAGCGCCTCCTTAAATTCCTTAAACTCTCTAAATTCTCTATCTCTGCGCTTTTGTCACGTCTATCCCTTGCTAAACAAAGATGCCGACCCGCATAGGTCGGCATCTCTCGTTTTTATGGAGAAGAACACCCTTAAGATATTGCAAAATCGCGCAAGCAGTCATTGAGCGAGGTCTTCTTGTCGGTTGACTCCTTGCGGCGGCCGATGATCAAGGCACACTGCACGCCATACTCGCCAGCAGGGAACTTCTTATTATATGTTCCCGACACAACAACAGAGCGTGGTGGAACATAGCCCTTATACTCAACTGGCTCTGGGCCTGTAACGTCGATGATGTGTGTCGAGCCGGTGATGACGGTATTTGAGCCAAGGACAGCCTCACGGCATACGTGTGCGCCCTCAACAACGATAGAACGTGAGCCGATGAAGCAGTTGTCCTCGATGATAACGGGTGAAGCCTGCACAGGCTCCAACACGCCACCAATGCCCACGCCACCAGAGAGGTGTACGTTCTTGCCAATCTGTGCGCATGAGCCTACGGTAGCCCACGTGTCAACCATAGTGCCTGAGTCGACATAAGCACCAATATTCACGTACGAAGGCATGAGGATAGCACCCGGTGCGATATATGCACCATAGCGGGCAACAGCCTGAGGCACAACTCTTACGCCAAGCTCCTCGTAGCCACGCTTAAGCTCCATCTTGTCGTACCACTCCAACTCGCCAGCAGTCATGGTGCGCATAGTCTGGATTGGGAAGTACATGATGATAGCCTTCTTAACCCACTCGTTAACCTGCCACTTGCTATTCTCCAAGTCGATAGGCTCGGCACAGCGCAGCACTCCCTTGTCGACAGCCTCAACAGTGCGACGTATTGCCTCGCGAACCTCATCTTTGGCGAGGAGCTCACGCTGCTCCCACGCACTCTCAACGATTATTTTCTCTTGTTCAAACATACTCATTATTGTTTATGTGCGTTCTTACATAGAACGTAATTTATACTTGTTCAAAAAACAAAGATATGAAATTTCGTGCAAACAGCGACTCTATTTGGCGAAAAATTAGTACCTTTGACTCTGCAAAAGCAGGAAATGGTATAACAACAAAAGTAATTTATTAAACATAAGTGAATATGAAGAGACTTTTTATTGTGGCTATTGCGGCTATGTTTGCTGTGGCATGCGCTGATAAGCAGCCAACAGTTGAGGAGCAGATGGCTCAGTATCAGGAGCGCATAAACGAGGCACTCGAGGTGCTTGATCAGAAGGAGATTTCAAATGCACTAAATACCAGAAAGTGGTTTGACGAGCTCAGCGAGGCTGACAGGGATCTTGTGAGAAAGGCATGTGCTGACATCGAGATTGTGCAGAAGGAGATGAGTGAGTGGCAGAGAAATCTATCAGAAGAGGATAAACAGAAGCTTAAGGAGTTTGGCAAGACCCTGATTATGGATAAGGAGTATTTCCGTAAGATGAAATATGTGCGCATGATTAATCAAAAGGGAGATAGAATACCTGCCCCTGTGCAAATAAAGAAGTAAATATTGATTCTCTATATATGAAAGTATATAAGTTTGGCGGCGCCTCAGTGAAGAATGCTGAAGGCGTCCGCAATCTTTTAGAGATTGTCCGTGACGAGCAGGAGTTATTCGTCATTGTGTCGGCAATGGGTAAGACAACAAATGCTCTTGAGAGAGTGTTTGCTGCAATGCAGAAGGGCGATGAGCCCCTGGCAATGGAGCATATCGACGAAAGCTATGCATATCACCGCTCTATCATCGAGGAACTTTTGGGTGAGAATAACACCATTGCGGAGGTAGATGCACTCTTTGAGCAGCTTCGCAACATTGTTCGCAACACCGTGTATCGTTCGTCAGATGCTGAACTTTGGTATGACACCGTTGTTGCCTTTGGTGAGCTTATATCTACGACTATTGTGTCGCGCTATCTAAATGAACATGGTGTGAAAAACCGCTGGGTGGATATGCGTCGTGCATTCCTCACCGAGCAACGCCACAAGGATGCAAACGTAAACCTTGAGGCTACGGAGGTGCGCCTAAAGCGTGAGATTGCAGGTGTTGATGTATCGGTATTCGTGGGTCAGGGATTTATTGGTGGTGCTCCCGATGGAACAACAACAACGCTTGGTCGTGAGGGCTCGGACTACTCGGCAGCTATTGTTGCCAACGTGCTTGGAGCTGAGTCGATGAGCGTGTGGAAAGATGTGGACGGCATCCTTAACGCCGACCCTAAGATCTTCCCTGATGCTCGCAAGATAGAGCGCCTAAACTATATGGATACCATTGAGATGGCATATAGTGGTGCGCAGATTATTCACCCTAAGACCATCAAGCCATTGCAGCAAAAGAACATACCGCTATATGTTCGCCCATTTGGTAATAAGTATGCCTCTGGCTCTGTGATTACAGGCGATGTGGAGCGTGCCTACGAACCTATAATGATTCAGAAGAGTAATCAGGTGTTGCTTAAGCTGCACTCTCGCGATTTGTCGTTTGTGCTCGAGGAGAAGTTTGCTAAGGTGTTCAACACGTTGGATAGCCACCGCATAAAGACAAACCTTGTGCATAACTCGGCTGTGGACCTCTATATGTCGGTTGATGAGTCGTGGCATATAGATGACGCTATCTCGGAGCTTGAGGCTGAGGGCTTCGATGTGGAGAAGAGCGACGATGTTGAGATGGTGACTATACGCTATTATAACGATGAGCTATATCGTAAGTATGCCTTCGATGAGCGTATCATTATTAAGCAGGCGACGCCACACTCACTTCGCTTTGTGAGGACAAAGTAGAGTATACCTATATTTATATATATAGCGAGGCACCCTTTTGGGTGGCTCGCTTTTTTTGTATCTGTTTTGAAAATCAGGCCCGGCTGGTGGCAGAAAATAACTAAACTTTTAAAGGTATAATTTAGCTAAAAGTTCAATAGCATTTTGCGAATGTTAAATTAACCACAATTTTTTCTAAACGAAACGCCATATTAGTTTTATCACTTTTATCCCTATTTTTATGTCTAAGTCAGTTGTCATATTTGTTGTGATGATAAAATATTGACGTTAATAAGTGAAATAGGTAAAATTTATAGTGTAATAAGAAAAAGTTATTAGGTTTTTGGTTATGTTTTAATCTGTCTTAAAAAGAATAGATTTAACTAATAAATAAATGTAAATAACAATAAAAATAATATTTATTAAGTATTTTTATTAATTATGTGTTGTCTGTGCTATATGTGCGTAGAAAAGGGATTTTGCAACAAAAGGCCCGTTTAATCATATCTAAGACTATAAAACATATGATTATTTTATCCAGTAAAATTGGTGCTAAAAAAGAATAAATAATCAAAAAAATAATATATTTAAAAAAAAGACATATTACAACAAAGTGAAAACTCTGTGTTGGATATATGATTTTTTTGGTTTATGTTTGCAATCGCAAAAGAAGATAAAAATCATACATTAGACCAAAAACAAACCATTATTTAAGGTAAATAATTGAACAATATTCAAACGTTGAGTTGTACTGTTTGCAATATTTGAGGTTTGTGGAGGATACGATGTAGGGTCGGCATGAAGAAAATATAAATTAAAAATAATTAGGCTATGAAACTAAAGTTTTGCATCTCTTTGCTACTTGGCATGTTGTGTTGCATGAATGTCAAGGCTCAGGATGTCGCCATTAAGACAAACCTTCTCTACGATGCTACGGCAACCGTTAACCTCGGTGTGGAGGTAGGACTTGCTCCTAAGTGGACTCTCGACGTCTCTGGTAATCTCAATGCATGGAATATTGACCAGAACACCAAGTGGCGTCATTGGATGGCGCAGCCCGAGGCTCGCTACTGGTTTTGTGATCGCTTCTCGCGACACTTCCTCGGCTTTCATGCCATCGGTGGTCAGTACAATGTTGGTGGCATCGAAAATAGTGTACGCTTCCTTGGCTCAAACTTCCAGAACTTGTCGCAACATCGCTATCAGGGCTGGGGCGTAGGTGCTGGTGTAGGCTATGGCTATGCTTTTATTTTGGGCAAGCACTGGAACCTTGAGCTTGAGCTTGGTGTTGGTTACATCTATACTAAGTACGATGTGTTTAATTGTGCCGGTTGTGGTCGCAACATAGGCAATGGCAAGCACCACTATTTTGGTCCTACTAAGGCAGCTATCAATTTGGTTTATCTATTTTAAGAATTACTACCACGATGAAACGTTATCTAACAATATTAGCGGCAATGCTGGCGGGTACGCTGGCTCTAACCGCCCAGACAGTGAATGGTGTTAAGGTTGAGAGCTACACCATGGAGCGCAGTGGCGACTTTGTGATTGTAGACATGAACATCGACCTAAGTGACCTTGAGGTTAAGGGAACTGAGGCTGTGGTGCTCACCCCACATATCGTACGTGATAGCCAGTCGGTGGCTCTTAAGTCGGTTGGTGTGTATGGTCGCAATCGTCATTTCTACTACTTGCGCAATGAGGATAAGGCGCCTACCAACAATAAGGATCTTACGTTCAGACGTAACAAGACCCCAAACATGGTGGAGTATCATGCTGTAGTGCCATTTGAGGAGTGGATGGATGGCTGTCAGCTTGTGTTTGAGCGTGCTGACTGTGGCTGCAACAACTCAGTTGTGGGCAAGGAGGGCAACATCCTTATTAACCGATTCCCATTGGAGCCTTATAAGCCTGAGCTAATCTACATCCGTCCTCAGGCCGAGAAGACTAAGACACGTCAGATTAGCGGACGCGCTTATGTTGATTTCCCCGTTAATAAGATGGCTATCAACCCAAGCTATCGTAACAATGTTGTGGAGCTTGCTAAGATTACTGGCACTATCGACTCGGTAAAGGCTGATAGCGACATCACAATCACAAAGCTTACGATCAAGGGTTTTGCATCGCCAGAGAGCCCATTTAAGAACAATGAGCGTTTGGCTAAGGGTCGTACCGAGGCGTTGAAGAAGTATGTGGAGAACCTATATCACTTTGGTGAGGGCTTCATCACAACATCATACGAGGCTGAGGATTGGGCTGGCCTGGAGCGATTTGTTGAGAACTCGCAGCTTGAGAACCGCGACGCAATACTCGAGATTATTCGTTCGTCGGAGCAGCCTGATCGCAAGGAGCAGCTAATCATGGGTAAGTATCCTGCCGACTACAAGTATTTGCTTATCAACTGCTACCCTGCACTTCGTCACTCAGACTATACAATCGAGTACAACGTGCGTCAGTATAACGATGTGAAGGATATTGAGCGAATCATGACAACAGCACCTCAGAAGCTGTCGTTGGCAGAGTTCTACATCTTGGCTGGGACCTATGAGTCGGGTAGTGCAGAGCTCAATGAGTTGTGGGAGATTGCCGTACGTATGTATCCAAACGACGAGGTGGCTAACTTCAACGCCGCAAACTCAGCAATGGACAAGGGCGATTATGAGCGTGCTATCAAGTATCTCGATAAGGCAGGCAACAGCCCTATGGTAAGCTACTCACGAGGATGTGTGGAGGTGTTGCGTGAGGACTATGTTGCAGCACTACCTTACCTTGAGGATGCTGAGAAGCAGGGTGTTAAGGAGGCAACGCCAGTTATCGAGGGTATCAGCTCGCACTGGAAGGTTACGCAGCACAAGGCAAACAGATAAAAATGTAGAACAAATAATTAATCAATAATCAATAAAACTTAAAACTATGAAGACAAAGTATTTCTTTTTGGCTCTTGCCGCATTTGGCATGATGGCATGTTCGGAGAAGGAGGAGAACCCACAGGTAGATCCACAGGCCGGTATTGGCGCAGAGAAGGGTTATATCGCTCTTAATCTTAAGTCGGCAGATGATATCACACGTGCAGAGGGTGGTGTATATGAGGATGGAACAGCTGACGAGCAGGCTGTGTACGAGGCTACGTTCTACTTCTTTGATGCTGCGGGCAATGCCTTCAATATCAACACAAATGGTAACTACTACAACGTAGCTATTGAGGATAATGGCGGTAGCCAGGCTCCTAACATCGAGTCTATGACGGATCCTGTTTTGGTTGTTGAGAAGTATAAGGGTCAGTTCCCAGCAAAGGTTGTTGCAGTAGTAAACTACAAGGGCACAGCAAGCCTCTCGCTCAACGATCTTAAGAACAACCTTCAGACACTTGGCCACGCAGCGGGCACTAACTTCGTTATGACTAACTCGGTTTATGCTAACTCACTTGGTCAGCAGGTTGATGCTACAGAACTCTCAATCGAGAACTTCCAGACTACAGCAGATAACGCATTGGCTAACCCGGTGACAGTATACGTAGAGCGCGTAAATGCTAAGCTTAATGTTGCGGCTGGCGATGTTGCTTTCGACACAGGCGCAACAGTTGATGGTGGTAAGGTTATGGCTAAGGTAATGGGTTGGAACGTTATCGGCAACCAGACTGAGTCGTTCTACCTCAAGACTATTGATACATCGTGGACTGATGCAGCAGTAGGTTTCGTATGGAACGATGCTCCTTACTTCCGCTCATATTGGGCAGCAAAGAGCGTAGCTGACGCTGTTGACAATACCGTGGCTTACAACGATCTTACAAACAATGATGCTACTGTTGAGTATCTCGGTGAGCAGGTGGGTGCACGTGCTACATATGTTGTTGCTGCACAGCTTCAGAACGAGAGTGGTAATGCTTTGGAGATTGCTCAGTGGTATGGCACTTCATACGTTGGTGAGCAGGCGTTGTTGGTGGCTGTTGCCCCAACCCTTAAAAACAAGCTTATGTACTTCGACGGTATTAGCACTTACACCTCTATCGACGATTCACAGATCAAGTGCGTTGCAGGCATGACAGGCGCAGAGAGCTACGAGGTTAAGTTCCAGCTTGCTGATGGCGTAGACACCTCTAACTGGTTCTCGTTCGACGGTGCTACTTACACAGCTGTTGATGCAAATGCTGAGTTGGCAAAGGTTGAGCCAGCAAAGGTTTGGAAGAGTGGTATGACATACTACTATGCAGATGTTAAGCATCTTGGCTCGGCTGGCTCGCTTGGTGAGTATGGCGTTATTCGTAACCACAGCTACAAGGTGTCAATCAATGGCGTAAAAGGCTTGGGTACTCCAGTTTATGATCCAGCTCAGGAGTTTGTTCCTGTGAAGCCTACCGACAAGGAGACTTACATCGCTGCTGAGATTAACGTTCTCTCATGGCGTGTTGTATCGAAGGATGTAATCCTCGAGTAAGGTCGCAGAAATAAGACTTAAAACTAAATGAACCTATGGGGTCTGCCTCGGCAGATTTGGGGTAGACCCTTTTTAATAACAATGTAGAGGCTCTTGGAGAGCGCACTTGAGACTTCGGTGCAAAGAGAGAAGTCGCCACGAAGAGCAATAGGCTCTTCACCCGAATATGAAAATAAGACTCCTAAAATGGAGATAATGATATAAGGCTCATGCCTACCCGAAGCGAAAGAAATAAGTAAAACATAAAAAGTATAAAACAATGAAAACCCAAGCTAAATTTGGTAAGTGGGGATTGATGCTGGCCACTTTGTTCATAGTACTATCGACCAGCTCATGTAAGGAAGGTTTCATCTATGAGGGTGAGGGAGATTGCGGTGTGTACTACAACATTGAGTTTAAGTATGACTACAATCTTAAGTATGCTGATGCCTTTGCAAAGGAGGTTAACTCGGTAGCCTTGTTTGTGTTTGACAACAACGATATTTTGGTTGATACGATTGTGGAGAATGACAAGGCAAAGCTCTCGGCAGATGATTTCAGCATCGCACTGGAGCTTGAGGCTGGCAATTATGAGCTTTTGGCATGGGCAGGCCTCGAGAACGAGGAGTCGTTTGACCTTTTGGCAGATGCTGTGGTAGGCAAGACTACTAAGCAGCAGATGCAGGTGATGCTAGAGAGTGTTGAGGGTGTGGTATCGAGGGATTTGAAGCCTTTGTTCCATGGCGCAATGCCTATTGAGGTGACAGACGAGCCTGGTACCTATACCGAGACAATGTCGCTTGTGAAAGATACAAACGTGGTGCGCATCATGCTACAGCAGATGTCAGATGGTGTTGTTGCCGATAAGTTCCGTTACGAGATTACTGCTGATAATGGCATGTTGGATTGGGATAATAGTGTAATTGGTGAGAATAACGTGTTGTATCAGCCATGGAGTGTGATGACTGGCACTGCTGAGGTAGACCCAGGCTATGGCACCAACGCTGTAACACGCGCCGACGAAGTCTCAGTAGCACTGGCAGAGTTTACGCTCAACCGCATGATTGATGGACAGAGCCCGGTTCTTACAATTTGGAACATCGAGGAGAACGAGAAGGTGCTCTCTATTCCTGTTGCAGACTATGCCTTGCTTGTGAAGGGTCAGTACAACGCTGCAATGTCGAATCAGGAGTATCTCGATCGTCAGGATGAGTACACCATGACATTCTTCCTTGATGAGGATGGCGACTGGTTGTCGGCGTCGATTGTTGTAAACTCGTGGAGAGTGGTTCTAAACAACGATACTCTCTAATAACCCTAAATGCTTAGAGCTATGAGAGATAAGATTAAATATATGATGATAGCGATTGCAGGACTCGTGCTTGCGTCGTGCAACACAATCTACGAGCAAGGCAACTGCCTAAGCATAGATGAGCCGCGCGATGTTAGCTTCGTTCTTGCTATCGACTCGCCATCGCAAACTCGTGCTGAGTGGGGCGAGGCGGAGAGTAGCGACCAGATAGGAGATTCGTTTGAGAATAGAATTCTGCCTGAGAGCTTGCGTATAGCCGTATGCACAACCGACAATGTGCACCTTGGCGATGTTGAGAGCCTGGTATATTGGCCTATAAATGAGGAGGGTACACGCTATCAGTTCCAGGGCCGTATGCCTCAGACTGTGGTGGCGAATATCGAGAATGTTGCAGAGTACAAATTTATGGTATATGCCAATTGTGGCGAAGGTGATGGCGTGGGTTTGCAGTATTCGTTCGATCAGCTCGATATGACAACAGGTGCTATACCTATGTGGGGTGTTAAGCAGGTTGATCTCGACGGCTTGTTGAACAATAAGTCGCAGAATATAGGCACAATATCGTTGCTTCGTGCTACGGCAAAGATTGAGGTTGTTGTCGATGCTGGGTTGGCGGATTGTACACTCGAGCAGGTGGCTATCAACTATCACAACCGAACAGGCTATGTGCTGCCTGCTGGTTGGGACAGCGCGGCTGACACTAACAATATCGACCGTGATGCATGTTTTCGTGAGCTACGCTCGTTGCACACTTCTTATCACCAGCTAACAGAGGTTGAAGAGGGTCTTAAGTTTGTGATATATGTGCCTGAGTATGAGAATAGACGCTTTGCAGATTATGAGGCTAAGCTCTCGGTGAGTGTAAACTATAATGGCTCGCCAATGACCTTTACCGATGCATTGCAGTTTAAGGAGTATGTGAATGGTAGACCTACGGGTGAGGCATCAAACATTGTGCGTAACACAGTCTATCGTTTCCGCATCACTCAGGTGGCCGTAGGTGGCCTTGAGCTTGAGTATGAGGTTGCCGATTGGGAGCGTAGCGATAGCTGGGAGTGGGTACACCACTTCGACTATCCAAACTACCACAACCCTGTGTTGCCCGACACAGCGCCGCGTGATGGTAGCGCGTCGAATGATGTGTATCCATCAAGACCTGAGATGTTCTACACAGCGCCTAACTCGTTGGAGAGCATCGTAACTGAGGATGGAGCATTCTCGTGCTGGTTTCAGCTAACATCGCCAACTGGCCAGACATGGTTGCCAACATTGCGCACAGCATCTAACCAGTGTGTGATTCGTGTATACAAGGAGATTGATGCTATGACACGTGAGCTAGTCTATACAACTGAGACATCGGTTGCAGATTCGTCGCTCAAAGATGGCTCTAAGCTGGTGGCCTATTCGGGATGGTATAACATCAAGGTAATACCTATTGATGCAGACTATACGGGTGTTGCTCGCTTTGGTATCACCTACTCGCAGGATTGGATGGGTTCTGGCTCACGATACCTACTCATAAATGGTGAGGAGAGCCACATAATCTGGCCAAATAGCGGTAATGAGGCACGAATTATTGATATTCAGCAGGTGTCTAACTAATAACGAGATGTTGAACTATGAGAGAGTTTAAACTATATATAATGGGTCTACTTTTGGCTACTGCGGTTGTTGCATGCCAAAAGGATATGACACCTATGGTTGATGTTGATAGCAACACAAAACCTTACATCGAACTTAATGTTTCGGGTGGTGTGTTGGGCGTTGACACTCGTGCTGAGGATATGGCCGATGTGGACTATGAGTCGGCAGTGCAGTACCTCGACGTGATGATATTCAACGATGCTACCGAGGACGAGAATAAGACCTTGTTTTATCATGAGCGTGTTGAGTGTGCGTCGGCTGAGGGTAGCGTTCGCTTGGGTGTAGACATTGATGATATTCAGATTGGTGCAAACTACTGGGTGTATGTTGTGGCTAACTCAACGCATGATGCTTTGGTATATGCTCTTATCGGGGATGTTAAGGCGCTATTTGCACTCTCGGAGCAGACCTACAACCTCCATCTAACGGCATCTAAGATGCAGAATACAGCATCGCATTTTTTGATGGATGGCGTAGCATTTAAGGGTGCTACTGAGCCAGCGACGGCAGGTGCGATTGTCATTGCCGAGCAGAAGATTACAGATGTTGTAAAGCTTAGTGTTAAGCTCCGTCGTGCGGCAGCTAAGGTCGTTGTTAAGCTGATGTCGAGCGAGAACATTGCGTTTGCTGACGACATGGCAGGTGCTACACCTGGATACTATATGCGTAATACGCCCTATTCAACACGTGTGATGAATGATGCGGTGTTGCGTCAAGTAGAGCTGTTGGAAACAACTCATGAGACAATGAGCCCATACTATAAGTGGCTCAGAGACGGTGCTAACAATATTATTGGTGTGGAGGTGACCACGTACGTGTATAGCCACATGTGGGATACGTCGGATAGCTTCACTTATGCTACCAACCTCCTTGTGGATATCCCTGCATACTACTCTGCAGAGCGTAGTGGCGTGAGCATATCGCAGCAGCACCCAAACAACTACTATCAGGTGCCATTGACCAAGGAGTTTAAGTTTGAGCGCAACCACTACTACGAGGTGACTGCCAATGTGCACGCCCCAGGTGCTGAGGACTTCTCAGAGCCAGTTGTGATTACCGATCTTAAGTATAGTGTTCTGCCTTGGACCGAGCGACGTGTGGAGATTGGTGGTGAGCAGGGCCCAGAGTATTTGAAGGTGAATCGCGATGAGTTGAAAATCTATAACACCAATATTGACGCTGAGTCGTTGCTCTTCTCGTCATCGTCGCCTGTGACAATCACCATTGAGCAGTGTTACTATATTGATAAGTTTGGTGCGCAGCAGAATATTGATGCTGACGACTACCATATTTCGGGTAGTACTGCAAATGGCTCGTTGAGTGGCAATATCACAGTCAGAAGCGATGTGCCAACAAACAACACCATTCGTTACTTCCGTCTGAAAGTAGAGAACGAGACAGGGCAGGTAGAGTATGTAGATGTGGAGCACTACCCATTGATCTATATCGTTAATATCCTTGGTCACTACTCATATCGTGATGACTTTAAGCAGGATTATGCTCGCCCAACAACCTATGTGTATCGTGGCGATCGCATTGTGTCGCTAAGCTTGGGTTCGTTTAACTCGTCGACTAAGACTTGGACCTACAACTATCTAACTTCACCTCCATCGGGCGGCTGGTATGGCAGTAGCGGTGGTTTCTGGTCATCAAAGGTAGCAACGCAGGACTACTCGCCAACGCACAACAGCGCAAGCTATCGTGGTCGTTCACGCATTCAGTACTACTCGTGGAATGCTAATGCATCAAACCCTACACATGGTAGCAACACCGATGACCCAGGTAATGCCCGCATGTATCACATTCGTGTTACTGCCACCTCGGGAACATATAGTGTAGGCCATCCTCGTATGGTAACAAACGATTATGTGTCGTACGAATATACAGATGAGGGTAGCGACAATGCAAACCTTGTATCGCCATCGTTCATGACAGCATCACGACTCAGTAAAGTCGACATTCAGAACTATGGTAGCAACCTTAATACAGAGGAGCGTCAATATGCCATGTCGCGCGACCATTGTGCCAACTATGTTGAGGTTGACCGCGAGGGTAATGTCTACGACAACTGGCGCTTGCCTACAGCTGCCGAGCTAAAGATCATCATGGACCTTCAGGGCACGGCTAATGTGAGTGCTGATGCTATCGACTACTTGCTCGATGCCGATTTCTATATGTCGGCTTCGGGTCTTGCCTACAACGCTAAGAACTCTGATAACTCGTCGGAGCAGTCGTCGAGCCGTAGCCAATGGGCGATACGCTGTATACGTGATGCGTACTAATAGCTTAAGAAGAGTATTTTACAAAGATGAATATAAGATCTATGAAAACGAGAATTTCATATATAATAGCAGTTTTGATGGCAAGCCTCTCAGTGGCATGTCATCATGATATGAACGAGGTGCCTGCGTACGACGATACCTCTGTGCCAGAGGGCTGGGTGGCAGTGGAGTTTACGGCTAACACCCCTGTGATGACCGAGGTGGTGGTGCGTGGCGCTGATCCCGACGGTATTGATGTGCAGAACCTTATACTCTTCTGCTTCAACGACTATGGCCTATACATTACTCATGTGCCTGCAACGCTTAACCCTGCGGTGGAGACCCCATCGTTGTCGGGAACTTACAAGGCGTTAATTCCGGAGGATACACGCATCATCCACTTTGTGGGAAATCAGAATCCTGATCTTCTTGATGCAGATATGTTTGTAAATCGTACCGAGGATGAGATTCAAGATAACATGGTGGGTGCTTCGGGCATGATTATCTACTGGAGTCGCTTTATCTTTACTAACGAGGGTGGCTTCCAGCAGCAGTTGGCAATGGCCAATAATGGTGAGGGTATCAAGCTTATCCGTAATCAGGCTAAGGTGTCGGTTGAGAATCCTCAGAATAGCTATATCGACATATCGGGCTTCATTGTGGTAAATACTAATGCATTTGGCACCACAGCACCTTATCACCCAGATCATCGTTTTCCAATCTTGAATAATGTTAAGACCGGCGACTTTGCTTGGCCTAACGACGATTTTGTGACATTGCCACAGAATAACATCAAACTTTCAGATGTTTCGGATGTATATACTAAGTCAGAGGAGTATGTGTTTGAGCATGAGAACTCTATGCATGACCCTATTAGCGTGATATTGCGTGGTAGACCTGCTGGCAGCAGCGAAGATCTATACTATCGAGTGATGATTATTGACGAGGAGGGTGAGCAGATAATGATTCGCCGTAACCACCACTACAAGCTAAACATCACTGGTAAGCTGACATATGGTTCTAAGAGCTTCGATGAGGCACTTGTGGCGCCTGCAACGAACAATGTGTGGGTTGCTGTTGAGGATTGGGTTAACGAGGTGTCGTTTGGTGATATCACCCTTGCTGTGGCTGAGACCGATGTGGTGATAGGCGAGGATAGGGCTGGCACGGCCTTGGAACTTAACTACACAATAACAAATAGCGCGCGGAGTGTGACAGCTGATGATATTGCTGAGGTTAAATGGATGGAGGGTAACACCGTTGCAGCTCACACGTTCAACCATCAGTTTACACCAAACTCTAATACGGGTAATGGTACCATCACCTTGCAGCTCTTGGAGATGGGTGATAGCCCTATGCTTACAGGTACACTCATCGTGAAGAAGGGTCGTTTGTCGCGCTACATCAAGGTGACGCTTATCAAGACACAGAAGTTTACGCCTGTGTGGGCAGCAACGCAGATATATGGTGGCGAGGTAGGTGAGCTTGCAACACTCAAGTTTACTGTGCCTGATGACTTCCCATTATTCCCATTCAACGTATATGTGTCGGTAAATAGCCTTGATGCTCGTACCGAGACAACAGGGCGTTCGTTGCCAGTGGTGAGCAATGGCGATGAGGACTACTATGGTGTTGATAATGGCCTTGGATATAAGTATGTCTATACTGTAACAGAGCCCGGCACGCAGCGTATATACTTCCACAGCGTGCTTGAGCATGCAGAGGGTGCTACTGACGACATTATGCTCGAGGCTGAGTTCTTCGAGACTGTGACAAAGACCTTCCGCTATGTGTCGCACTCCAACTATATTGGCGTAGATGGCCTATTGGAGAAGCGAGCAGCAGGAGTAACAGACGAGCCTATTTACTATAGACTTGTGCCACGTAAGAAGAATGCACCTGTGCGTCTCGATGTCACGCTGAACGACGCTAACGGCAGAATTAATGCAGGCGCTAACGATGAGTTTTTCATCTACACACGTTCGCTTGACTCGCTATACAATCAGGCAGATCGTGATATGTTCAATCTTCCGAACAACTGGGAGTGGGACTGCCGCTTCTACACCGTGGACGACAACTACTGGCAGCAGAGTACTAACGGACGTCTGTTGATGTTTAAGCCAACAGAGATTGCCAAGACGGGTGACGATGTTGGCACCTACTCGATTTTCCTCAAGACAAATGCTGCTAAGAGCGATGATATGGTACGTGTAGCTTCAAACCAGCCTGAGAGCTACTCGGCATTGCCAGGACGAGGTGGTGAGCACTACATAGGCAACACCTATCGCTCGTTCATCTTCGAACTTGCTACATACCACCCATTCCGTTTTGCTGCGCAGGTGGCAATCAGTGGTGGTGAGCCTGTGGGTACGTGGAACTCTACGCCTGAGACCATGCATATGCCTGACGTTGTTGACGAGTTGGAGTGGCCGTATCTGCCGAACCAGAAGGTAGATATCAACCTCGAGGTGACAAGCTTCCATGGCTCTGACTCTCGCTCGGTAGATCCTTTTGGTACAGCATTCGAAATATATATCGACGCTCCGATGCTTAATATCGACTATAGCCGCATAACGCCTCAGATGGCCGAGAAGCTTAAGCCACATGCTACAATACCTGGTCGATTTGTCTACACTGTGGATGCCTCACGTGACGAGGAGCGCAAGGTGGGTAATGGCGAGAGTGTGAAGTTTGTGGATAGCTCAGCGGGCGTGTCGCAGCAGGGTGAGCGTAAGACCCTTCCGTTTGTGACAACCGATATAACCTCAGCGGGTGAGATTGTTATCAGCTCACAGATGGAGATTGTAGAGTTCTTTGAGAAGCGCTTTAAGGTGAGCAACGGCCTCATAAATGGTCGTATTCAGTATGACGACGACGGTACACTTAGAGATGTGATGAGCGATGCGTTTGTCAGCTTCTCGGTGAAGAAGTCGGGAGTGCGTATCGGCTCGATGCATATTGCAGCCGACGGCGAGTTTACACTCAACCTACGTGCTGAGTATGAGTTTAGCTGGACTGAGGACGAAATACTACTAAGCTATATTCACAATTCAAAGGTATACGAAGCTACAATACAATCGCTCGATGCGCTATATAAGATGACTCAAAACAGCGAAACGGTAGTGCTTGTAGAGAACTAAGAGATGGTTAAAAAATATGGTGACTTCACGCTGAAGTCACCATATTTTTTATTAGTGTGCATCGAGCCAGTTGTTGGCGCTGTTGACCTCGGCAATGAGAGGAACGCCTAACTGAGTAACATTCTCCATAGCCTCCTTCACGATGCGTTTGACAGAGTCAAGCTCGCTGAGAAGGGTGTCGATGACAACCTCATCATGCACCTGCATAATCATTTTTGAGCGAATGCCCTCAAGCTTAAATCTACGAGCAATCTCGGCCATGGCAAGCTTCATGATGTCGGCAGCAGAGCCTTGTATTGGGGCATTTATAGCATTGCGCTCAGCTAAGCCGCGCACAGTGCGGTTAGATGAGGCTATGTCGGGAAGCTGACGACGACGGCCAAACATGGTCGTTACATAGCCATCGTTCGTAGCTTTGGCAACAACATCGTCCATATACTTTTTAACACCAGGATAGGTGTCAAAGTAGTTTGTTATAAGCTCCTTAGCCTCACGATTAGAGATGTCGAGACGCTGGGCAAGACCGAATGCCGAGATACCATAGATAATGCCAAAGTTGGCAGTCTTGGCGCTACGACGCTCCGATGATGTAACCTCGTCCGAGGACTTGTGGTATAGGCGTGCTGCCGTTGCCGAGTGGATATCCTCGCCTGAGCGGAAGGCATCAACAAGGG
>JAFODV010000028.1 GCA_017380515.1 Alistipes sp. | reverse complement strand
CTTATACTCCTCGGCATCGAACATATATCGTACATTGTCAGCCTGGTTGCCCTCTAATTGCAATGTTCCAGGAGCACCATCCTTATAGTTTACCGCATAGATACCTACAGCATCACCATCGCAGAAGCCGCTATCGGTAGCTCGTGTAGTGCCAACCTGGTTGATATTGTTCTCGATGTCGATTCTCAAATCACCTGTAGGAGTAGTAGGTGTTTGTGGGTCATAAATAGGTGTATCGAAATCTTGTGTACAGCCTACAAGAACTAGGGATGCACAAAGTAGGGTTGAATATATCTTTCTCATAATCATAGTACTTAGTAAATGTCACCACCATAGTCCTCGTCATCAGCCTCCCAGCCACCAATGCCTACATTGACACCAGGAGTCTCCTGACTAAGCCCATAGCCACCCTCAACAACGATGTCGAGGATGGTTATCTCGGGTGATATATAGTTAGTCTTAGATATGATCTTTAGAGTTTTACTCAGCAGAACCACCATAGTCCTCCTCGTCGGTCTCCCAACCACCGATACCGACATTCACGCCGTTGCTAACCTTGTTAAGTGTTACGGTGAACTTGTGCTGCTTGTTAGCCTTGAAGGTCATTGAGCGGGTCAAGGTGTAGTCTACACCATCAACAGTCACAACAATAAGAGCGCCCTCCTCGGTAGTCTGCGGAACAATCAACGCACGGTACTGACCATTCTCCAAATATGGAGTTACATTTGTCTTGTTACCAGTAGCAGTAGCGACACCTGTTGCAAGGTCGATAGTAGCACCCGGCTTAACACCGCAAATCTTCACCGACTTCTCTGCAGCAGCGAGCTTCTCCTCGGTGAAACCATCGCCTGGCTTAAGGATAACCAATGCGTTGCTGAAAGAGTGGTTCACGGTGATATCAACAGCCTCCTCGGTAGGAGTAACGGCCTCAACCTTGCCCCACAAGAACTCCGAAGCCTTGTAATTTGCCAAAATAGACTGGTCAACCTTAGTGTTAAAAGTATGAGCCGAGGCATCTACACCAGCAGCATAAGGATAGTAGCAGTAGAAGCTCGCCTTGGTGGTAGGATTGAGCCAATAGATTGCTGAATCGGGAGTCCACTCATCAGAATATGTGAAGCCCATATTGTCTATATAGTTGCCCGATGCGACGAATGTGTCTGGCTCATTGACAACAAAGATACCAACCTTATCGCCCTGCTCGAAAGCCGAGTCAGTAGCACGAGTGAGGGTTGTTGAAATAGAGATAGGGATCTTCTGCTCCTCAGGCTGAGGGGCCTCAATAGTGATGTTGTCACAAGAGACGAGTGCTGTAGCAAGAGCTACCAAAGTGAAAAGCTTTTTCATAGTGTAAATTTTTATTTGTTATTATTTGTTTCTCAGCAAAATGCAAAAAGGGAAACACTCAGCCCCATCAGCTAAATGTCTCCCTGTACACAATCAGTGTGAGCGTATTTTACAAAATACCCCCCCCCGCTATATAAGTAATTCATTATCAGCGTATTACACCTTTTATTCAAAATATTTTCCATTTGAGTTACATACAAAGGTAAGAAATATTGTACTTCGTACAAAATTTTGAGACAATTTTACACCACTCGCCCCACGAATCTCGCCCAGAACAATAACATTGCAGTAAAACCATCGGTGATGTGAGGGGTGAGCGTAATACAAAATCAATATTGCGACAAAACTATATCATCTCTGCTCTAAGATAACACATCTATACCCAAGCTGATCTTTCCACACAAAAAAAGACCGAGACAAAATATCTCGGTCAATATTAGTGGGTCATTAAACTTGTTACTACATCTCTGCGAGAAGGTCGTATCGTTTCTTCTCATCGTTCCACTTGAAAATGGCAAACTTACGATCTCCCAAACTACCTACATCTCCAAAATCTTCCGCAAAATAGGTCTTACCTCTATATCGGAAAGTTCCAATGGATGTTACATCATCTCCAAACACACCGATTTTTTCAAAAAAATACACTTTTTCCTGTGTTTTTCACAGTGTTTTGTTATGTATATAAATAGCAGAAAATGTGTAAATTATGGAAAAAGTTGTTCTATTAGCTCGAGTGAGTACTGACAAACAGGAGTACCGCAGACAAATCAACGAACTTAAGGGCTTCTGTGAGAAGATGGGCTGGGAGATTGTGGGTACATTTGCCAATAAGGTGAGTGGAGCGGAGACGATAGAAAACCGAACTGAGATTGTGGAGATGATGGAGTTCGTTCGTAAGAATGAAGTGAAGAGAGTTGTGTGCTTGGAGATTAGTCGTCTCGGTCGTAATACGCTCGAAGCTCTGAAGGTTATACAGATACTTAACCAGAACAAAGTGAGTCTCTACATTAAGAACTACTCACTCGAAACACTCAATAGTGATGGTTCAGTGAATCCCGTTGCGAGTCTTATATGTACCATTCTATTGGAGATTGCATCGATGGAACGACTCACTATCCGAGAGCGAATGAATAGCGGTAGAACGCAGTATATTGAGAGGTGCAGACGAGAGGGTATCAAAATGGGCCGACCAGCTACATATAAAAAGGAACTCGACACTTACAAACAACAGTATCAAAAGGAGATTGGACTACTCAAAAAGGGAATCTCGTTGCGTAATATCGCATCCATAACCGGAACTTCAGTGAATACTATACGAAGGATTAAAGCGCTCTGCGTGGATACTGAAAAATAAGCGAATGACTTTTACATTTTATATATAGTTTTTACAATTTTGATTTGCTTATTTTTCAGTCTATGGGGCTTCGCTTACACAATCCACAAAATCGAGTTTTGGACAATGTAAGTGCCTGATCTTCGGTGTTTTCCATAGGTTCGTGTACCCATTATGCACCCGACAACCGAAGCCACACCCGAAGTTTGGCTAAGTTTGCATCATACGGAATTGATCATCAGCCACTTACGGGGATATGCGGGCATATCCACTTAGTGGATGGGGGCACATGACCGACACTATGGGTCGTATGCACTCTGACGCACAGTTTGCAGGTTCTTCATCAGTACCAGCACACGTTGAGATGATGGGCTTCCTCGGTATGGGTAACAACCCAATGGTTGGTGCAACTGTTGCTATTGCAGTGGCTATCCAGCAGGCAATGAACTAATTTAGCGTGATAGCGGTGCTACTTCGGCACCTCAATCCAAAGAGCGAATGAGCAGTACGCCAAGTACAGCCCATCCGCTCTTTCTCTTTATCGGCACCAAATTAGCACAACTCTGACGCTAAATTTCACTTCATTGCTCATTTATCAAAATAGGACAAACAGCTACTGCCCCTAATAAAAAATGCCGACATTGAGTTATACACCAAGTACTACCCATCCGGGCTATTTTCATGTCGAGACCAAGCCTAACCCCTTCTGACAAAAAATTGGCAACCACTTATCATCCAGGTTTTTTCATGTCATCGCCACTGCTACACCACTCTGACACTAAATAAACTGATTGGTTTATAATACACTGAAAGGAGCAGACCGTGAGGTTTGCTCCTTTTTGTATGAAGTTATATAAGGATTGCTACAAATTTAATAGGTTACTTTCCACTAGAAAAAGGCCATCGCACGAACTCCGCCCAAACCAGTTTTAAATGGTCCATCCCAACCAATTGGATCGAACTCCTCCTGGATATACATCCACTCAGCATAATCACTATATGGCCCACCAAACTCCTCGTAGGTATTATTATCAAAGGTAGAATCACCCGAGTTCAGAGGAGCATAATCCCAATGAGCGCCACAGTCTGTAGAAGACCAAAAATCCTCAAACATTAACATTTCACTATCATAATTTTCATCATACTTTCTAAAAGCTGAGCCAATGATAGTTTTTTTACTACTCATATCATAAAGTTCCTCAATTGCAGGAAGATACCATCCTTTACCAAGTGACTCACACCAGATAAAAGCGGGGAATTCATGCTTATCGGGACGACTAAGAATAAACGCAGTATTGAGCGAACCATCTGTCCTGCTAGTCGCAGCTGTTCTGTGACGTTGATTAGCCACTTTTTCTGTACACCACTGCTGACTTGAACGCTCCAAACTAATTATCTTACCATTGCGACCACCATTCCACACATCAACAACGATACCCTTCTTACCATTAGCATTATAGTAGTCGCCAATTTGGTATATCTTATCACTTTTACCACATTGAACAAAAAGTAGCGCTGCTAAAGCAATCGTGATAAAACAGACAATATTTCTCATAGTACAAAATCAATAGATTATTCATAGATTCAATAAATTCATTAGTTAGTAGCCAGAACCTCTAGTGGCTAGCCCTAATGCAACTTATCTTATACAAAGATAGTAAAACTATTTCCTTTTTTCATATTTAATGCAGAATATATATGCAATAATTCTAAACGGCTGAAACTATAACCAAACTTAAATTATAGTTTGCAGGTTCTTCATCAGGTCCAGCACACGTTGAGATGATGGGCTTCCTCGGTATGGGTAACAACCCAATGGTAGGCGCAACTGTGGCTATTGCGGCAGCTATCCAGCAGGCAATGAACTAATTACACAAACGGTAGCGTCAATTATTTGAGGCTATCTTGTGAATAGATATCCCCATAATTCATGAAGAGTTACGGGGATTTTTGTATCTGTACAGACGAATGTATCAGGCTTCTCGGCAAGATGGTTGAGGCTATGATTAGGCATAATATCACCTATTTATCCCCCCTCCAAAAAAAAATTACTGTAATACGTCACAGACTCACTTCGCAGAACAAGGCAGACATATGCTATCTCTAACAAACAATCCCGACAATGGATAGTACCCCACATACTACCCTATTGTCGGGATTTTTGTTATGGTTGTGCTATAGCTATTTCAGCACTCTAAAATATCTAAAAATAGCCGATTAACTATATCTTGATACGAGGGAACAAGCTGACAGACAACCTCTTCCGGGCAACCCTTTGCCTCTAGCTGTTCAATGAGATAAGAGCGTATGACGATAGCACGTATCTTCGTCTCGTGAATTGCGAAGAACTCAGGAAAAGAGGTCATAACCTCCTTTATTCTGCCACTCATCGACTCAATATATGCATCTGAGTAGCCATAGTAACGGCACTCATCAGCGATGCTATCAACAAGCAACTCCAACATAAGCTCTATAGATAGTTCGAAATTCTCATCAGCACTATAGTGCCACACCCTTTTAGCAAAATGCAATCTAATCTCGGCAGTGAGCTCTGAAGGTAGCTTATACTCCTCGCTAATCTCGTTGTCGAGATAGTCGGTGAGTGCCATAAGCTTCTGCAATGTAGACTCAAATAGCAATGTAGGGTCACTTGAGGTTATTGTGTGCCACAACTCTTTTTTGAGAGTAAATAGGTTTTTCATCGCTTTCTACTGTTAAATGGTGAAGTTTGTATAGCCATATATCGTTCACTACGCCTGGTAGTAACATTGCACTGCCTCGGCTGTGATGCGCTCATCGCTAAGGATTATCAGACGCTCTACAACATTATGCAGCTCGCGGATATTGCCCGTCCAGGCATAGTGGGAAAGAAGGTCGATAGCATCGGCATCAATATGTTTAATATTCATCTTATGATGTTCACATATTTCAGCGATGAAATGCTCTGCGAGTAGCTTAATATCTCCCTGACGCTCACGTAATGGCGGCACCTTAATCTCAATCACGCTTAGGCGGTGATAGAGGTCCTCGCGAAAGTTACCAAGAGCTATCTCCTTGCGCAAATCCTTATTTGTAGCGGCAACAACACGTACATTTACAGGAATATCTACATCACCGCCGATACGAGTAATCTTATTCTCCTGCAAGGCTCGAAGCACCTTGGCTTGTGCCGAGAGCGACATATCGCCAATCTCGTCGAGAAAGAGAGTGCCACCATCGGCAAGCTCAAACTTGCCTTTACGCTGCTTGATAGCCGAGGTGAATGACCCCTTCTCGTGACCAAACAACTCGCTCTCAATCAGCTCCGAGGGTATTGCTGCACAATTAACCTCGACAAAAGGCCCACTGGCACGATTGCTCTTTAGGTGTAGCCAGCGAGCCACAAGCTCCTTGCCTGTGCCATTCTCGCCAAGGATAAGCACTCGTGCATCAGATGGCGCAACCCTCCATATCATCTTGCGAACACGCTCTATAGCCTCAGAGACGCCCAATATAGGCTGCATCATAGCATCTCTCTTTTGGGGGATATGACGACGGCTACGTGTGCATACCCTATCATTTTCACTTGCAATGTTGCGCAACGACGATAGCAGTCGGTTCATATCTATTGGGGTCGTAAGATAGTCAATAGCCCCAAGGCGCAGAGCTGCAACAGCTGACTCCACATTGGGTTTATGTGTGATGACAATTGAGGGTATTTTAATGTCCTCCGATAATAGCTCGCTATCAACTACTGCTGCATCGAAATCATCAGCATGACATAGGCTTTTAGCCTGCAACAGATTATCAGCTTCAACAGTAGCAATGTTCTCAAAATTGAGACGCTCACGCAAAGAGTTGAGTACACCTTTTGACGGAGATAGAAGTAAAATCTTTGTCATAGTCAACGATTATGAGAGGTTATACATATATTTATACATAACGCTTCTGTAATTAACACTTCTCTTCTAATTATTGATTGATTATTGTAAAATATTTGGATTATTAAAAATTATTTCCTATTTTTGCTTCAAATTATTGTAGTTTGCAAGTGCAAAGGTAGTAGATTGAAAATTATTTGCAAATTTTTTATCAATTATTTTCAATTTAAATTGATTAATTATTTTTATGGATTCAATCATAATCAATAAATAACAATTATATTATGATAGACATCAAAGCTTTAATGTTTGATAAATCACTATCTCAAAGGCAGTTAGCCGAGATAATGAAGACCTCT
The DNA here is from genome assembly GCA_017380515.1 of Alistipes sp. Classification (GTDB taxonomy): domain Bacteria; phylum Bacteroidota; class Bacteroidia; order Bacteroidales; family Rikenellaceae; genus Alistipes. The sequence continues at coordinate 15,597 of JAFODV010000028.1, read as the reverse complement.
CAATCGGAGGTATCACAGATAGCGAATGCCAATCGCCGAATGCTCCGCAAACATATTGATGGATTGATTGAGTATTTTGGAGAAGATATAATATCTCAATATAGAGTATCCAATGAGAATCCAATGGCTCAAGCAAAGGATTCTACTGCCGATGTAGAGACAGTGGAATCCGAGGATATCAGATATTTGACAAAAGAGGAGAATAACATTCCCGTATTGACTGACGAGATAATTAGTCGTCGTAATCTCGACATCTGCAAGTATGTTCAGAACAATGGTTCAGAGCTGGCATCTATCGACCCTCGTTCTTTAGTTGAGGGCGCTGAATTCGCAATGGAGATACTCAAGGACTCCATGTCGCCAGACATAGCACAGGGCGATATTGTCTTTCTCAAGTTTTTGCCTAAGACAGCGAAGCTCCACAGTGGAAGCATCTACTTCATCGACACCCCAGCCTATGCTGGCGTGATACGTGATGTCTATATCGAGGGAGATGCGATGACACTTAGGGCGCGCAACCCAAAGTATGGCGATATTGTGCTTGATTTGGCTTCGGATCAGATTAGCGCAGCCAACATCATCGGTATTTTCCGCAAAAACTTCACTTCGTCATACTCTCAGATGGAGGCTGTACGCCAGAAGAAAGATGAGCAAATAGATCAGTTTCTCGCAAACAACTCCAAGCTTATTGAGGAAATACAACGACGAGGCGAACGAGTAGACATGCTCATCGACAAGCTAATGGATAACAACTAAACATAATAAAGAGAAAAGAGGCTAACTATCACTCCTAAAGGGATGTAGTTAGCCTCCCAAAGGCACGCTCGACTAATTCATCTGACAGATTGTGTGCCCACGTGGTGTTTAGATAATATGGTTGAGATGGCATAACTCAAAATTTAAAGATTGCCTCAATAGAGACCTATTATTAATAAACTTAGGGCCAGTCCAATAATTTGGACAGGCCCTACTATTTGTAGCTCGATAAGAAGCGCCTATTTATAGTTTATTCGGCCCTGTGGCTCGCTATATTCAGCGCCTATAACACCACCAAGGGTTGTCTCGATATAGTGTCGTAGAATCTCTATCTCTGCACCCCAGTTTGCGATGGTTGGCTCCACACAGTCGAGAATGCCATCACCACCCTTCTCAAGGATGCTGCATGAAGTAGCAACCCTCGAAGGCTGATAGATGACTATTACTCATACCTTAAAGCTATTGCCGCTACTTGGCAGTAAGAACAATTGGTTCGCCACGACCCACCTTATCATACAAGGTATTTAGGTCGACACCGGTGTCGATGTAGTTGTACACCACACCATCAGAATCGGTAAAGTAGAAGTCGATACTATCATCTGTCCAATTAAACTGATACTCCTCTCGCAAGTTAAGCTCGAACACTCCATTTTGGCTGATTGTGACAACGCCGATGCGAGCACCCGTACGCAGACGCACAAAGGCTACGAAGGCATCCGTGGGCACAGGGTAGCGGATACCATTCTTCTCGTAGTAGATAGTGCCCTTGATATGTTCTGTGTCTACGTTGAAGGTCTTATCCCAGAACACTATGCGATTCTTGTCTGTAGTGATGTGTATATCACCACCTGCAGTAATTGCTGTCTTCTTGAATGGCAAACTCTTACGCTCACCAGTCTGGTCGATGCTACTACCTGTTTCTAACTTCACCTTCTTGCCAAACTTATTGAACTCCACTTTCGAATCATCAAGGTTTACAACAGAGAGTCCATCTTGGCCAAACGTACGCTCATGATCGCGATGTCGGTCTACGGTATAGATAAATCGTCCAGGAGTTGTAGGATCACGACGCAGCTTATCAACATTCAATCCCGAGCCATTCTTCTCATTACGCCAACTCTCTGGGTAGCGTTCGTAGTCGATTTCGAGCATTGGTGCATCGATATACACCTCGAAATGGTCGCCAAAGTTCTCACCAAACGGGTGTACGGAGCATCCATCAGAGCCTTTGAAGCTGGTGATGTCAAAGAGAATATCTACCTTCTGACCAGGCTTATAGCTAAACACCACATCGTCGATGTTCTCCTCTTGTGAGCCATTCTTCTCGTTGCTTAGCAGTTCGCTATCATCAGGTATGGTCGTAACTTCATTGTTGTCCGTAATTTTTATCTGCGCAGCAAAGCGATATGGGCGGTAGTGTGCAACATCAAAGATTACGGAACGATACTCATTGCCCTTGTACGGCTTCGTATTGTAGGCCATATCACTACTATCACGAGTGTTAGGGAAAGCATTGTTATTCGCTGTAGTATTCGACGCCACACGCACAATATCTTTGTTATTTGCGCTATTGGTGAGGAAGTAGATATCATATGTTCCATCTGTCTGCAGACCATGTAAAGCCTCCGCTGGCGAAGATGCCTTGTAGTTCTGTGGGCGGAATGCCATAACACGGCCATTCGTACTCCATAGACTCTCGTTGAAGAGTATCACATCGCCCTCCCATGCCAAGCCTTGAATCTCCTCGTATGCATCCTCGTTATGATCGTAATATGTTCGATAGTCGCTAAATGTCTTTGAGTAAATCAAAAACTCATCAAGGCTATTCTTCGCTGGGTCAGCAGCGTGGTTTAAAGCACGATATGAGCCATCGTTCTGTCGCTCTTGCAACATAATAGTAAATACGAGAGGATGGGCACGCTTCTGAGGCACAAGCATATAGTAGAGCTCCTCATCTTGAGCGTAGGCATTACCATATGTTTGAAGGCCACCAACAAAGACTCTACGATGGGCATGATCATAACCACTAAATATCGCAGTCTTGGTAATAGTCTCAAAAAAGTCGGCTTCGAGGTGCACGTCCTCCGTATCACCGTCCTCATGTTTTAGAATAGAACGCATATGCAGACGGTGCTTGCCCGGCTCAGTAACAGTATAGGCATACTTGTAGTTGATGCCCTCCCAGTCGGCACCGAAATATCCCTCCTCACCTTTGATATATACTGGCAGCTGCTGACCAGAGTCCGAGCGTACATCTAGATGGTTAACCGAAACAAGTACCGTAAATGGGAATAGCGCATCGGGGCAAGTGTCGGGAATGGTAAACATCAGTGTAACATGCTCGTCAGCAACGCCATACACCTGTGACGATATCCATGATGGGGTAAAATACTGGGTACGAATGATATATACTGTGACTTTGCGCTGCAATTTGCCGTGCTTAATAAGCAGTGTACCCACCTGCTGCTCATTACCCTCGTACATGGGGTATAGTTGCAGTGTCACCGTACCTTCGCCTGTAGTGGTGTTGTAGTTGTTTGTGATGTTGTTATAGGCTACGTTGTTGTCAATCCATGTCACCGTAGGAGCTACACTATCGCCTCTACCATTCTTGGTATATTTATATGGGAACGACCAGTTTGTACCAGCATACGTGTCGCTACTAAGCACATAGCTTGTCTGCTCCACCCATAGGGTCTCCACACCATTAGTAATCTCGTTTACCCACTCGTCGATAGATATCCACGCATTGTTCGACGCTGCGGCGGTCAAGGCCTTCTCGAATGTATCCTGACCAAAGGTGAGCATTCCCGTGATATTGATGTTGTAGTGGTGGTTGCGCCTAATCATAAAGTTGCTACCGTCGGGATTCTGCATAACCACACGGTAGTACTTATCATCTGCCTCGGTCTTACCTGCGGCATGGCCCTTGATGATTACGCTGATAAGCCTATCTCCAGAGTTCTCGCTCTCGAAGATATAGTCCTCAGGCTTGGTGTTGATATCCGAGATATCAGACATAATCGCCTGGTTGTTAGGCAAAGTCACAAAGTCCTCGGTGGACTCCCAGTCCTTCACAATATCAAATTTACGATTTGGGTGGTGCGGAGCAACAGTACCGAAAGCTGGGATGTTGACAGTACGAAAACCCGTAACAACAAACTTATCGGTATCCCAGTCAGCAATTGTCACCTTAGCCTGATTACGGATTAGCTTTATTCCTTCATACGTTTTATCACCTATCTTGTAGGTGAGGTCCGCAAGCTGATCATGAATAGATTCTGAGCTTGCTGGGTTCATCTCGAAGCGCGACCAATATACCAACATACCTGAGCCACCCTCCATGTTTGCCACAACCATACTCTCGGTCTGACCGGGGAAGTCACTTTCGTCGTATAGACCCTCGCTATGGTTTGCAAGGAAGTGGATTATGCGTGTATGGCTTGGTACCACAGCCGTGTACTCACCACTCTCAGAGATACCATCTTCAGTCTTTGAGTCTGGCACGAGTTTTGCCTCCTCGGAGCTGATATACAGGCCGAACTCGTTGAAGCAGAACAACGTCATGTTGTTCACATCCAAGCCATCGGGGTCAACAGCACGGGTATTTACGACGGTTGGCGCTGAGATATTCGCCATAAAGGTTATCTTGGTGTAACCCTCGGGCACATCGTCGACCACAGGGTTGATGACGACATCCTCCTGCACGCACGAGCTTAGCAGGAGCAGCAAAAGGGTAAATATGTATATTATTCGTCTCATACTGTCACAAGATTAAAAGGCATCACGCACACAACGGATAGCTACATCAGTAGCGTTCCAAGGGTTGTCGAATGCAGGTTCTGGGTCTCTATAATTACCATAATTATCCTTGCCTGGAGTATTCTTTGGATTATACACAGGACCACTCGCGCTCATGTAGTATCTACCATTGAGCAGATAGTCGATAGCATCTGCATTATCTGTGACACCACCTTGAAGTTGGACGATAATATTCAACTCCGCTTCAGTTGGGAGTCGCCAGTTGTCGTAAGTGATTGAAGGGTCCTTCTTATCGTCGTTAACATCGTCGACCTCCACATAGTTTTTACAGTGGTCGGCAAAGGCAATCAACTTCTTTTCATTAGACATACCCGACAAGTTACTATAGGTTGAGAGCACTGCACCCAGACGTGAAGCGATGACAAACGATGGTGAAACGAGTTTAGCGTTATCAGCATCACCTGCAGTATAGCCATATTCATCAAGTGCTGGACGACCAATTGTGTACTCATCCGACGATGCCATTACACGCACATGATAGTTACGCACATTGTGGTCCTCACATTTATATGTACTCACAGTAGTACTCCATCTATTTCTGCTATAAGTGTATTGGTAGTAGTTTATGGTGTAGTATTGGCTATTATTTACTTTGTTGCCTCTAACTTTTGAGGCGGTCCAACCTGTACCACTACCGCTTGAACTTGGATAAGCACTGCTGTAGGTATACTTTACAGTTTTAGTATTGACGTCTACGCTATTTATTGTGGATATACTTGTAATATGGTCACCAGCATATCTATATGTTGTTGGCAAATCACCAGAGGTTGTTCCCTTATTCACATTGCCACCCCAGCTGTGTCCCCCCGTTGTGCGATAGTAGTAGTCATCGCGATAGGAGTACCAAGGCAGGTCGTTGGTGATGTAGATAAGCGGATACTGCTTCACATTGATAATCTCGGTCATTCCCTCCTGGTTTTTAACCTGTAGTTGGAAGTAGCGAATTGTGTTGTTTGTTGGGTCCGCGCTGTGTACCGCTACATTTCCAGATGTAGCATCCTTATCTACAGTACCATATATGGTGTTTAATATTGCGCTATCCTTAACACTCACCTTTTGGTTGTACTTATCATAGTAGTGGCAACTCCCACTGACATAGGTAACCTCAACGGGCGATGATGACGAGTAATATAACTCGTCGAGAAGCTCGTCAGTATGATACATGTATAGTTCATTCTTGTTGACTTTGAGATATTGCACCGTATTCTCGCCCGACACCTCTAAATTGACCTTCTCCCATGGGGCCGTAAAGTACTTGATGTCTCTCATTGTCTCTGGTTCGTTGAAGTCCTCGGCACCCGGAGCATTGAGGTTGATGCGTAGGTCGTAGTAGGTGTTGCGCTTGATAAAATGGTAGGTGTCATCCCCATCACCCTCCTTCTTACTAAACGAAATCTGATAGTAGTTGTTGATATAGGTTGTGCCGTCATACACCATAGGAAGCATAACAACAACCGACGTACCACGTTCGAAGGCCTCATCCTTGGTCCATGTATGTGAGTAGCAGTAGAGCGTTATACGCACCTGATAGTTGATGACATTTCCCTCGCCGTCCTCGATAGGTATCATCTCGAAATATGGGGTCTGCGATATTGTCGACGACTTCCAATATGGGTTTGCACCAGCATTGTTAAGAGGATAGCCGCCCTCAGCCGAGAGCGTAGTTCTCACAGGCATATTACGTATCATATATCCATTGGAGAGGGCCATAAGCTCCTTAGTAAGCTTAACATCGCTACCCGGATTGATAGTAATCTTCACCTTGGCAGCAGCACGACGCAGTGTCACCTTGATTGTTACATCATCGGCTGTAGCTGGGTCGTTGATAACAATATTTCCCGCTTTGGCAGGCTCCGTATTACCCATATAGGCCACACCGTCCATAAGGAACATCTGCGGATAGATAGAGCCCTCAACGCCAAACTCAATGCCCGAGAGATGGATATAGCTATCTGTCTGGTCGAGCTTAAGGAAGGTGTTGTAATCCACGATGTTGCCGCTATTATCGTAATAGGCCGACTCGGCGAGCGTGCTGTTGGCAATCACGAAGAAACGATACTGGCCCATCTCATTAAAGTCCTCCTTAGTCTTGGCAATAGTAGCCTTGCCCGTAGGTGTTGCCGACACATTTATTCGCTCGTAGTGGAATGGAGTGTAAGTGTCGCTCTGTTTGTTATACTCATAAATCACCACGTCGAGATGACTCATATATGACTCATACTCGTTGTCTTCAACCTCGCCACGTGTCGAAACGCCAGGAGCTTTGAAGTTTAGCGTAATGTAGCCGTTGTCACCGTATGTCGTGTCGTCGTCGAACACTGTTGAGCACGACACCGCCACAAACGACATCACCAACAAGGCAATTATATGTAGGACTCTATGTTTCATATTCTATCGTTACTCCTCTTCTGCCGTCTGCTTTGCTGAGGTGTGTCTGATGTTAATAATCTTAGGGTTATTACCGCTATTTGGCCATCTGATATTATCGTACTCTCCATTTACGTAGAGGTTGATATACTGGTCGGTCCATGCCTGATAGTATGATATACCAAACTCAATTGTAGTGTCATCAGCGCCTTTGTCGCTCAATGGGAAGACTACAATATGGTACCACTTGCCAGCAGCACAAGCACCGATGTTGCCCTGCTTGCCCGCTACGGCGGAGTCGAATATAGTCTCTTTGGACTGAGCGAGGTCTTTACCAAGGCGGTATACTCTGATTTGATAGTTCTCCTTCGAGCCCATGATAGTAGGCTTCCACTCCACAGTTTGGGGAGCAACAATCTGGAAGTAGCAGTGGAAACCGCCGGCCTCAAGATTACCCGCACTATATGACATCGTAGGTTCCTGCTTAATCACATAGCTTGCTTGCTCTGTGGCACTAAGTTCCAGGAACTTGTATGGCACAACGGGGTTGTGATAGGTTGGATACGACAAGTCGTGCTCCTCATGATCCTTGCCGTTGCCCCAATCCTCCGACATCCAGTCGGCAACGGTATATTCAAGCACAAGGTTTGAGCCCGCAATAGAGCGTATTGTAAACCTATATATATGGTTGCGCACGATGTTGTAGTCGCTACCCTCCTTAAGTTTACCGTCGCTATATTCGCAGAACGATATGACATCCTCAAATACCACCTCTTCACCATTGTGAATCATCGTAAGGCTAATCTTATTGCGCTCACCAGGGTAGTTTTTGTTGTCGTACTCGGGCATATACACAAAGTAGTTTCCTGTATCCTCGTCTTTTATCAGAGGCAGGTTTATAGCGGCATGACGATATACATTTATAGCCTTCTCGCAATCTACCTGCATCGTAGTGGCGAATCTACCCCAGTCATAAGGGGCAACATATCCCTCGACGTTGTAATATTTCATCGTTGCCGAGGTTATCTCAGTATTTTTATCCTTTAGCTCGTCGGATAGCTGCACCTCGATTTTTGCTGCTGAGCGCAACATCCACAATGGGTCAGGGATGCTGTAGTTAGTTGTGTTTACTATTGGCGTGAGGTCTACGGTTGTCACACCCCACATAGGTATTGCGCTCTCCTCTTTTCGAGGGTCGAGCTGCTGATGATGATATAGTGTAAACTCGCGGTTGACAGCCTCGGCGGGTGCATTTACGATGGCAAACAGCTTATATTTAGGCTCCGACGAGTTGAACACCATGCCTTCAGGAAGCTTTCCCGTAAACTCAAACTGTGTCTGCTTCTCGTTTGTTGGCCATATGTATAGACGCTCAATTTCGCCTATTGCATTATTGTCGGTGTCGGTTAGCATCACGCGCAGCGTTCCAGGGTTTATGTAGTAGTCGAAAGGCACTGCATAGTTGGTTGTGTCGCACTCCACACGAGTTGTTGTGTCGTTGAATCCAATGGTGAACGATATGGTGTGTTCGCCCGTGATCACTACAATCTCGGGTTCCACTGATATAGGGCACTTGTCGGCATCGAATATACACGATACCGAGAGCATGCTACACATTAGCGCCACTATGTATTTCACCAAATCTCTCACCTTGTGGGTTATGCTTTTTTTATATAGTTTTTGTTACTATTTTATTGAGGAGTTGTTAATCACCACTCTCCACGAGTTGATGTATATTACTGAGCTTACCCACTCTCCCTCGTCGAGGAATAGTGTCAAGCTATACTCATCTTGGCGGTCGAGATACTCCTGATCGCCCATGTTTTCTCTGTAGTAGCCCTTTACGAGCAGCGCATATTCGGCCAAAGGCAGGCGCACAAGGTCCTCGCCAGTCTCGCGGCTTCTAATATATAATATAGGTGACTCGTTGGCACGCATTCGACCTATTGTGAGCTCGGCAAGTGCCACGTTTACCTCAGTAACGGCACGTGACGAGTACTCCTCCATGTCGGCCGATCCTGTTGTCTGATACCATGCCGAGTATGTTATCTGCTCGTCCTCGAGGAGTGTGTTGTCCCAGTCGTATAGTCCGTTGCTATCCTTAATTTCAAATATAAACTTATCTGCATCCACGTCGTGGCCCGACATCTCGTGTAGAAGTATTCGCACGGCGTTTGTATCTTTCATTAGCGACATTGTCTCGGTGTATGTTCCGGGTATATCCTTCACCTCGAGGGTCAATGTGCCGTGATATAGTGGTAGGAGGTCATCCTCAACTGATGCCTCGCCATTTTCGTTGTGCTCGCGGTGCATCTTCACCTGTAGCTCCTCGAGCTTGGTCTCGCCAATCTTTGCATCGGCTAACATGTCGAACGACTCCTCGTTCATAAGTCCGCCCCATGCAAGGAGCGTGTAGTCTCCAGGCACAAGTTCGAGGGGTATCTCGAACGATCCCGACGATAGCGCCTGCTTATCTGTGGTGGTTACTGTTTCGACAAGGGTGTTGTTTTTGTCGAATACATAGAGTGCAATCGAGTTCACCTCGTTGGCAAAGGCGTCAGCAAACTTTATGTTGTAGTCATACTTGAAGCGTATGCGGTAGTATATGCCGCAGTCGCCCTCTCCGTCGAATATTAGTCCATCTTTGCACGAAGTCACCGTCAGCATCGCCACCACCATTGCCGATGCCATAAGGAGTCTTCTAAGTATATGCACTCTGTTCATTTTACTTTTGTTTGTTGTGTGTGTGGGTGTTATCCCCAATCTATTTTTTAAAAAAAGGGGCTGTCGAGCGAGCCGCCAGGCAGCCCCTTGAGGTTTGCGCTATATTAGCTCTTAGTTGTTTGGCTTAATATCAACTGTCTGATTAACCAATCTCCATGAGAGGATATTGATCTTAGCAGATACATATGAGTCCTGCTCAGTAATCTGTGGATATTCAAGGAAGCTAAAACCTGTGTACACAGGGCTACCATAACCACGGATTGAGTTGATTGTGATATTGTAAACGTGGTTACGTACAATACCAAACTCTGCAACTGAGTTAGGAGCACCAAGGTGCTTGATATCTACATAGTAGAATGTCTCTCCATTCGTGTAAAGCACAGCAGCAGGAACACTCTTAAGAGCTGCATTGGTTGCACTTATGCTGCCATTGTCAGTGTCGTCATCACCTGCTACACGTACATACTCACCATTCACGAGCTTGTGCCAATCCTTTGTCTTACCTTTATCAGATAGCTGGAAGTAAACCTCGTTAGCCTTAACATTAACAGGGGCGCCCTCGCCACCACCTGCTACACACTGCAAATCCTCTGGCTTGAGACCTACGTATGTTATTGTGCCAGCACCATTACTAGTCTTTGCAAAGTATGTATACTTGAGTGTATTAGCCACAGCAATACGAAGTGATTCACCACCCTTCGAATCATTATCTGCAACCTCATCAACATACTCAACATTGTTCCAAATTGCAATATCGAGAGGTTTATCTACACCATCAACAGTTGTCACCAACTGAGCCTTGATAACCGCCTTTGTACAAGTTGCTTTGCCTTTAGTGTTCTCACCGATGTAGGTATGAGCACCTCTTGCCATTGGAGAGCCACCATAAACTGGGTCATTCTCTGGAGCATCAAGCGATATTGCCCAGTAGCTACGATACCAAGGAGTATCGTTCCAGTTGAAGCCAACACCTGTTGCGACATCCGTAGTCCAAGTGCCATCAATTTCTTTCAAGAGATAAGACTGCGAATTATCACGATAGAGGTCCCAACCAAGAATCTTTGCGTAAACGCCACCATTTATAGTTGTTCCGCCACCAAGAGGCTGATAATCAACACTCTTACTCAAATCATACTTCTCATTAGCATTCAACTGCACCTTTGCAGCTACACGCTCAACATAGATATTTACTGGTGCAGCCAAAGCAGCCTCCTCAGTTGTCTTGATATTCTCCATTGTGAGTGGAGTAGCACACACCTCAGTAGTACCCTGAGCATATACTGCATTGCTCATTACAAAGTAGTTTTTATTGGCACCACTGTTATTAAATGTACCCTGAATAGCGACAGCAGCGTGTAAATTTTCCAAAGAGTAAGACGTATTAGCATCTGGACTCCAGTTCAGAACTGCAACAATCTGACTTGGGAACTGACCTTTGTAAGTCTTCAGCAATAGAACTGGGGTTGATGTGTCAGAGATATCATCGTCGTCAGTTTGCTCACTATCCTTAGAAAATGTTACATTAGTAGCTTTGAGGTGATTTATTCCACCACCAGGGGTTGTTGCAGGATTACCAGTTACATTAAATGGGTTACCAGCCTCATCAAAGAAGAAGAAATCGGCGTGGTTAACTGCACGCTCCTCCGGAGTACCATCCTCGAAATCAGTCTGAGCACGAGTAATATCCGATGCTGAGAGGTTGATCGCGATATATGACTCCTCAATCTCACCGCCGTGGATAGGATTATTGCCATCAGCAATATCGTCCTTTGTGCACGATGCCATGCCAAGGAGTGCTATTGCTAAAAATAGATACTTTTTCATAATCAAATAGTTTGGTTAAAAAAGTAGTCATTAAGTAGCGGCTCCGCAGCCCTTGGCCACGGAGCTACTACTCCGAAATAAATTACTTCAAATTGTAGTCGCGATTAACAATGCGCCAAGAGAGGATATTGATCTGAGCAGATACATAAGTGTAGATCTCCTCAGGAGTCTCAACCTCTACGAAGTCCTGTGTAGGATCGTAAACTGGTGTACCGAAGCCTGTAATGTCAGTGATATTTACCTTGTATACGTGGTTACGAACAACGCCGTATGCACCAGTCTTAGTTATATCATTTGCAAGGTGACGAATATCAGTATAGTAGTATGTCATACCATCCTTGTAAACCAATGCTGGGTGAACATTCACAAGCTCAGAGTTCATATTTGTAACAGCTGTGTACTTGCCATCTGCAGACTTAACATACCAAGTCTTGGTGTTACCATCAGAAAGCTGGAAGTAAACATAGTATGCCTTCTCGCTATTAGAGTCACGAGCTACACACTTCAAATCACCTGGTGTGATACCCTCATATACCTTCTGATCTGTTGAAGAGAAATACTTCTGGTTGAGAGTATTTGCTACAACAATCTTGAGGTAATCCTCGTTTACGTAGTCCTTACCAAGCCAGTTAACAACCTCTACTGGCTGATCATTCGCATCAACCAACTGAGCCTTGATGATAACCTTTGTACGATCATTTACGCCTGGACGAGTATTCTCACCACAGTATGCCTCGGCTGGGTTACTTTTCCAGTTGAATGAGTTAGATGTAGGGAATGACAAATCTGTACGGTTATTGTAAGAGTTAGCCCAGTAGCTACGATAGAGAGGAGAGTCGTTCCAAGTGAAGCCAAGATCAGTGTTAGACCAGTTAGGATCAATCTGTTTTACCAACCAAGAATCGTAGTAAGCGTCAAAGAGCTCGTAACCCTTGATCTGTGCATAAACCTCAATCTCTGTGTTAGTATTTCTATCGAGAACGGTCTTCTCAATATAAAACTTACCATTGTTTGCAGCTGAATATGTAACCTTAGCAGCAAGACGCTCAACATAAATCTGAACAGCCTCGAGCTCGTTGAGATCGTTCTCAGTACCAATGTTCGCCTCAGTTATAGGTGTAGCAATGATAGTTTTCTTAGGTGTTGACTCGTCAGCATAAACTGAGTTGCACATAACAAAATGCTCTCCATTCTTGATAGCGAGCAACTCCTTCTGAAGGTCTGCGATGTCGTAGTTGTCTGCTGTTGGCTGCCAGTTGAGAACTGCAATTACCTGGTTAGGATACTCACCACGGTAGTTCTCAATAACCAAAATCTCGTTAGAGTAGTCTGATACATTGTTTGTATCATTAGCCTCATCGTTCATCTCTAGAGTCAAAGGAAGATAGTTTTTGCCGTTCGCTGGACCCTCGGTAGTAGTGTTATTAGAGTAAGATACTGGGAATGCTTCGCCATCGCGGAAGAAGAAGACATAAGCCTTATTAACAACACTCTCTGCAGGATCGCCGTCCTCAAAATTCTTACCCAACTCGTCCTCTGCACGAGTACCCATGTCACTTGAAGCTAGAGTAATAGAAATATACGACTTCTCCAACTCACCATTCTGCTGAGGGTTGTTTTCATCAGCAGGCTTCTCACAAGCAGCAAATGCGAATGCTGCAAGTGCAATAAATAGATACTTTTTCATAATACTGAATATTAAGTTAATGAATTAAATTGTTTGTTGTTTGTTATTAGTTATTTTGTTTGTTGTTTGTTGCTCATAGTAATGATATTGCGATTTACCGCAATCTCCGCAAGGGCCACATCGGCCTGCGCCACGCCACGCCTCTTGGCCTCCTCGAAGTAGGGCTTTGCAGCATCGCTATTATCCATATACACCTCCAAAGCGCCTCGTGTGTAGACAGCCTCAGCCATGTCGCCAGCCTTGTCGAGATAGCGAAGTGCCGAGCGATAATCACCCTTGAGAATAGCCGAATTGGCAGCATTGAGGTTGGCTACAGGGTCGTTAGGATACATTCGAACGGCTGTCTCAAACAGCTCGTTAAACTTATCGCTACCAGGCTCATAGGTCTGCGCCAAAATGAAGAACTCCTCCAACGACAGATTCTGAGGTGCGGTGTGGAGTATGCGCTCAATATCAACAGGATTGCTATAGCTCCTAACCTCGTACTCGATAGTATAGTCGGAGTGGCGCAAAGCAGGGTAACAGTGGGTCAACAAGAAGCGATAGTCCTCCTTCCAGGTGGACTTGATAAACCACTCCTTGTTATCGGGCTCACGGTTGGAACGGATAGCCGCCAAAATCTCACGCTTATGGGGAAGCGACGACGCCTCAACATAGCGCTCAAGACCCGCCCAGTCCTCAGGCTCAAAGTCGGTCTTGATGAAGTCCTTGTCGAAGTGATACATATTCTCGACATACTCCTTCAACGCCTCGGTACGACCCTTAGCCAAACGTGTGTTGTTGCTATAGGGACTCTCAGGAGAGGCATAACCCTTGATGAAGATAGACTTGATGGTGATATCCTGGTCGTTCTTAACCGAGTCGATAGTGCCCGTAATCTTGGCCAACTCAACGATGTTGTTGCGGTAGTCGGGATAGATAACAGTCTTGCTCACAGGGAAATCGACGAAGGCTGAGCCATGGATTTGGCGCGACTTAACAACCTCGTGCTCAGGACGAAGATATATAAGCTCAGGGTGATAGGCCTCGACAGGGAACCTCTCGACAAGCTCTGCACGATCAATGGTTGAGGGAACACCACAACAGCCATAGTCGGTGCGTAGCAGCTCCACACGGCAGCCATCCATCCACTCAGCGAAATATGTAGAGGTGCTATAGGTGATGACATCATGTGCATCATTGCGCGAAAGCTCGATATCCTCGTTTGTTGTAGGCTTAATATCGCTATTGCGGAGGTAGTAGATGCGGCGATTGCGACCATAAACAGCAATAGACTTCAACTCCTGAGACTTATCGCCATTAACAATAATCGGAGTGAGCACAACCACCTGGGTAGTCTTCACATCAAGGTTAGTGAAATCTATATCAATGTCAACATTAAGGTTGCCATTATCCTGAAGCTCAAACGTGAAATCCTTGATCTCTACAGCCTTGGTAGCCTGTGCATAGCCAGTGACAACGGATAGAGCAGCAACCACAGTTAAGAAAATAGCTCTCATCGTACAAGTGATTTAGAATAAATATACCAGATTGATTGCAGCCTTTGTTGGGCCAAAATAGTGGCGAGCACCCTCGCCAATGCGACGGCCGCAATAGCCACAGTCGAAGATGTCGTAGTCGAGGTAGGCATAACCAGCACCCACCTCAAGCTCAAGATTGAGGTGTTCAGAGAGCATGAAGGCAAAGCCATATGCCACACCTGCACCATAGGCATAACCCTGGTAGCGCCTTGTGCTGAGGACTGAGAAGTCGGAGCCTAAAAATGATATGTTGTTGTTGATACCACCCACGTTGAATGCTCCAGTGAGGGCATGTACGCCTATGAAGTGGCGCGAAAAACGGTCGCAAAACCAATAGCGAGCCTCGGGCTGTACCAACCAGTGCTTCCACTTGGTGCTCTCGTTCCTGCTCCAGCCATTGAAGTTACCAGAGACATCAAGTGTCCATCGTTTGGCAAGACCTATCTCGACGCCAAGGTTGACAGTGGCTGTAGCATCATATACGACGTTTGTCTTTATCGCCCAATCTTGCGCACTAACATGCGAAAATCCACCTCCTACAATGAAGCAGAGAAGGAGTAAGAAGAATCTAAATTTAGGTTTCATCATCTATTGTTTTAACCAGAGTCTCCTGCGCACTAAACGCATCAGCTCATGGCTCGTTCAACCCTATCTCAAAATAGCACCCTTCTCACCAACTTTTGCCTTCTCACGACAACAGCCCCACCAAATAAATCATCGAAGCATTTCGCAAGACATGAACACATTCACCAAAGCAAAAACAATATGGGGTACCTATTTTTAAATTGGCATACAAAGTTACACAAATATTCACCAAATACGCAAAAAACGAGATTATATATTTTACTATACACGTGACGATTTTTACAAAAAGGGCGAATGTAAACCGATTTGTAT
>JAFODV010000027.1 GCA_017380515.1 Alistipes sp. | reverse complement strand
TGACACGTCCTTTCGCTAAGCTTCGCGTTATCACAACTGATATGAAAGAGCTTGGCTACCTCGGCATCGAGCCTAACAATGCTGTTGTTACTTACACGACTCAGTTCCACGAGTCATTCAACGCTCTTAATGGCGAGTATGGAGCTGAGACAGTATCGAAGACTCACAATGGCTTTATTATTAAGGAGTACGACGACAACGAAGCTAACAAGTCAAAGGTTTTGTTCACCGACTACTTCTTTGCTGATGATAGCGATGTTGTAAAGTTTGTTATGAATGTTAACGAGGCTAACGGTGCACTCATCAAGTCTAACGCATTTACTACTGATATCCCTGTTAAGCGCAACAACTTGACAACTATCGCTGGTAACATTCTTACTGATGGCAACAACATCAAGGTTGAGGTTAAGCCAGAGTTTGGCGGCGAGACTCAGTGGCCAGACGCAAATAACAATGCTGAGCAGCTTGCTTACGCTGCAATGTTCGGCGGCGAGGTTACTTTGTCTGAGGATGTAGTTTTGACACAGCCTTTGACTATCGTTGAGGGTGCTAATGCTGTTATCAACCTTGGTGGTAAGAAATTGACAGGTGCTATTGTGCTTGCAGAGGGTGCTGAGTTGACTGTAAATAATGGTGTTATTGAGAATACAGACAGAACAGTTAGCGGTATCACATCAAATGGCGACTTGACATTGAATAATGTTACTATTGAGTCAGCTCGCCACGGTGTACGTGTTGAGTCAGGCAAAGTTGTCATCAACGGTGGTGAGTACAAAGTTGCTCCAATTAGCAATTCTACACTCCACGCCTTGAATATTGGTGATGATGGCACTACTGCAGAGGTTGTTATCAAGGGCGGTACATTTATCGGTCCTAAGGGTACTATGGCAGATAGCGGTAGCGCTGTTAATGTTAGAAACGGCTCTTCAGTAGTTATCGAGGGTGGTAACTTCTCTGGCGGTAAGAGCAAGACCCTTGCAGGTCAAAACATTACAGTTAAGGGTGGAACATTCGACCAGAATCCTGCTAACTACGTTGCTGCTGGTTACAAGGCAATTGCAGCTGATGGTATTTACTATGTGTTGTCAGAAACTATTGCCAATGCTGCGGAAGCTGAGGGTGTAACTACTGTTACAGAGAGTACTGCTGATGTAGCAACTGCTCTTGCTACCAACAATGGCGAGGCTACATTGTTTATATGGAACGATGTTGCTTACATAGCAAAGTATGGTGAGGTTGTAATCACCTCTGATGCTGATGAGGCGACTACCGTTCGCAGTGTAGTTGAGTATTCAACAGGGTTGACAAATGCAACTGTCGCAGATGGTATAGAGGTTGTTGGCAACCGCACATTCCGCAAGTGTGCTAACTTGGAGACTGTAGCATTGCCAAATACTCTTACAGAGATTGGCCCTGCTGTATTCCAGTCTTGCTCAAAACTTGCTAACATAACTATCCCTGAAAGCGTTACAACTATTGGCGAGGGTGCATTCGCAGAGTGTACTTCTTTGACATCTATCAATATCCCTGCTGGTGTAACTCGTCTCGAGAAGGATGTTTTGCGTAACACAGGTCTTGTTTCTGTTGAGTTCCACGAGGGTGTAACATACTTCGGTGCTCAGGCATTCCGTGACTGTAAGCAGTTGAAGGAGGTTATTATCAATGCTCCTGAGTTTACCGTTGAGGCTAATGCATTTGGTGTGATGTCAGGCACTCTTCCAGGCACTACTATTTATGTTGCTAATGATGAGATGAAGGCTTACCTCGAGTCTACTCTTGCATACAAGAATCAGTTTAAAATCGTTGCTCCAGCAGAGGATAAGAACGAATTGAAGACTGAGCTTTTGGAGGCTATTAAGAACGGTGAGACAAATATCGTTATTGATGCAATGGGCTCTAATATCGGCGACCTTAACTACGGTTTAACTACTACAATGGTTCCTGAGGGCACAACTGTAACTATTCGTAATGCAGCTATCGAGGGCAAGAGCTATGGTAATGGCGTGAATGGTACAATTATCTTCGAGGGTTGTACTTTCAATAACAGCGGCGCATACTCAATCCACTTCGATAATGGTAATGGTAACGTAATCTTCAAGAACTGCGACCTCTACGGTTGGAACTCTTTCGGTGCATCTCTTACATCTGTATCATTTGAGGATTGCACATTGACCGGCAATGGCTCTTACGCTTTGATTCGTTCATATGCAGATTTGACATTGACAAACTGTGTTATCAACACATCAAATGCAAATCACAATGATGGATACTCTGAGGGTGTTGAGGCTATTGCTCCTGCAACATTGACTGAGAACAATGTAACATACGTAATTGAGAGTGATAACGCCCTTGCCAATGCTCTTGCTGAGGGTAAGGATGTAACTCTATCTCAGGATGTAACTACAGAGGCAGCGACTACAGCTCCTTATGGTAATAAGTATGCATTCAAGCAGGATGGCGGTGTTATCGATGGCAATGGTCATGAGCTTTACATGGAGTGTTATGGTGATGATTACGGCATCATGACTTCAGGCGGTACAATCAAGAATCTTACTATTACAGAGGGTTGTCGAGCCGTGATGATTATGTACCCACAGCAGGATGTTATTCTTGACAATGTAAAGATTGGTGGTGATGGCGTACTTTATCCTATCAACACAGGTGAGGCTGGCGCAGACGATGTTGATTTGATTGTAACAAACTCTGAGCTCGCAGGTTGGACAAGCTATGGTCTTATCAAGAGCGCAACATTTACAAATGTAGAGTTCAAGCAGGGCACATACTACAATAACATTTACGGCCGCGTATTGAAGCCATACGTAAATACAACTCTTACAAACTGTACATTCGTAGAGCACATGAACTTGGACCTTTCATCTCTTAACAAAGGTCACAAGATTGTGATGAAGAATTGTAAGGTAAATGGTGTAGCAGTAACTGCAGAGGTATTTACAATTCCTACAACTGATGCTCAGTATGACACAGAGTTGTTCACTATTGATCTTCCATCATGGGCATCATCAATCAATGATTGCGTAGTATTTGAGTAATTATCTACTCGTTATCTTTCTAGGCGCTCGGCTTCGGCCGAGCGCTTTTTTTGATTGGGGATTGAAGACCAACGACCAAAGAGACCAAAACGACGATGCGGCCAAATATTCTATCGGCAGAGACTTCGCCGAGGTCACTCGGTCACTATGGTCACTGAGGTCATAGAGGAGAACGACCAAAGAGACCAACGACCAAAGAGACCGAAACGACGATGCGGGCAACGGTCAGTGACTTCTCTTCTATCCCTTAGGTCCCTTGGTTCCTTAGGTCGAAAAAATAACTGAATCATTTGCTATTAAAGCAAAAAGTTGCTACCTTCGTTGAAAAGATAATCTATGGATACTCGCAAGCCAACCTCATTAGTCTGGAACACAAACTACAAAAGGCTGTTATCATATCAAAAGAGTGTGATAATCTATGATTTGACCTTCCACTTTTGTAAACGATTTATCAGTCCCAAAGATAGGACATATGACCAAATGATACAGGCAGCTCGCTCGGGAAAGCAAAACATTGTTGAGGGGTATGCTAATTTAGCAACATCGAAAGAGATGGGCATAAAGCTATTTAATGTGGCACGTGGAAGTCTCTTCGAATTATACGAAGACTACAATGACTATATCCGTGTGCGAGGATTGCGTGTGTGGGAAGAGAACTCAACAGAGGCTAAGACAATGTCGCAATTAGCTATCAACAATAGTGACCCACAATATTTTGTTACACTTGCAGAGAGTCGCAACGATGAGACTATTGCTAACATGGCAATAGTTCTTATAAGACAGGCAATAGTGTTGCTACACAGATATTTAGACAAGATAAATGAGAATTTTGCTACTGAGGGTGGCTTTAGAGAGAAGATGACGCACATCAGAATAAATATGCGCAAAAAAGAGTAATGACCAAAGAGACCAACGACCAAAGAGACCAAAACGACGATACGGAAAGTCGTCTGCGACGTCCCCTCTGCCCTTAGGCCACAAAAAAATCCCGACTACGAAGTCGGGATTTTTGTTATAGGCAGCGGACTGCCATATGTGGCTAATTAGCCGATCAAAGCCTCGTAAGCTGCCGCATCCAAAAGTGCGTCAACCTCAGCAGGGTCTGACATCTTGATCTTTACCAACCAACCCTCACCGTATGGATCCTTGTTAACGAGTGATGAGTCAGCCTCAACAGCCTCGTTGAACTCGATAACCTCACCAGAAACTGGAGTGAAAGCGTCAGAAACGGTCTTTACAGCCTCGATAGAGCCGAAAACCTCGTTTGCAGCGATAGTCTCACCAACAGTAGGAACGTCAACGAAAACGATATCGCCAAGCTGTGACTGTGCATAATCAGTAATGCCGATAACAGCTACATCACCCTCTACACGCAACCACTCGTGGTCGTTAGAGTACTTCAAATTAGCAGGAACATTTGCCATAATAAGTAGTATTAAATTGTTGTTATTGTAGTTTCTTTTCCTGTGCCCCGCGCGCATTAGCACACTTACGCAACCACAAATATATTATTTTTTTGTCGTATCAAAAAATTTTAACCCCATTTTTTACTCCCAACATCCTATTTTTGCTTGAGCAGCTTATGCGCAAGCACAAACTCAACCTCCTTGAAGGCATACTCACGAACTATGCCATCGCCATGCTCGAGGCGCAGCTCGCCAGAGGGACGCACACCACGTATGGTAGCACGAAAAACATCGCCCGAGGGCAACATATAGGCATGCTCCTCGCCGAGATGATACATGCGGCTGACATATGTACTCTCAACAAGCTGCTTGTCTCCCGAGGCCAACACCTCGAACCACTCACCGAGCCTCAGCATGAAGCACTCAAGGACTGCCTCACGGCTGAACTTAGCGGAGCACTGCAGAGCCATAGATGTAGGATTAGGAAGGTCATCAGGAAATGTTATCTGGTTGACATTAAGGCCAATACCAACAATGGTACGTGCCAGCGTATCGCCCGACAGCGAGTGCTCAATGAGCACACCAACGAGCTTACTATCGCCTGCATAGATGTCGTTCGTCCACTTTATACGACACTCGATACCGAACTGAGCCATAGTGTCGACAAGCGACAAGGCGACGACCTCCGACAGCAGAAACTGCTCGGCGATAGGCAGAAACGTGGGGTGAAGAACAACCGAAAACGTAAGGTTCTCGCCCTCAGTGCTATGCCACGAGTGGCCACGCTGGCCACGCCCCGAAGTTTGGTGCTCACTCCAGATGACATCCATATGGCGATAGCGCTCACCACGTGCCTCATCGTTGGTAGAAGTAGTAGAATTTATGTGGTATATCATTATGTCGTAAAGTTAATTATCACTCAAAGATACTAAAAATCTTATAAAATTGGTTATCTTTGCACATATATATTAATACCTTATGAAGCAACTATCAATTATAGCACTCCTCGCAATGCTCATGGCAACAGGCTGCGTAGGACAAAATAGCACGAAAAATAGCGATGACGAAAAGCAGGCGACAATAGCGCCAAAGGTCACATTTGCAGAACTTTACGACTACCGCATAGTGGCAGACTATCCCCATTCGGACAATAGCTACACACAAGGACTACAATATGCCGAGGGCAAAATGTGGGAGGGCACAGGCCAGGAGGGCCGCTCACACCTCCAAAGCATATCGCTCGCAACGGGCAAAGTGGATATAGTGGCATCGCTGCCAAAAGAGGAGTTTGGCGAGGGAATAACAATCTACAAAGATCGCATATATCAGCTAACATGGCTCTCACGTAAGGCCTACATCTATGACCTCAACGGCAAACAACTACGCACATTAGCCTACGAGGGCGAGGGCTGGGGCATAACAACAGATGGCGAGCGTCTATTTATGTCGGACGGCACATCGACAATACGTGAGGTAAACCCCGAGACACTGGCAACAGAGAGGTCGATAAACGTGACGTTGGATGGCCAGCCACTAAACCATATCAACGAGCTTGAGTGGGCAAACGGATACATATGGGCAAACGTATATCTCACCGACTCGATAGTTAAGATTAACCCCGAAACAGGCATTGTCGAGGGATATGTCGACCTGCCAGCCCTACGAGGATTCCTTAAAAACAACCCCCAAGCCGAGGCATTCAACGGCGTGGCCTATAACAGCGAAAATGGCCACTTCTACGTTACGGGCAAAGATTGGAACAAACTCTTCGAAATAGAAATAATTGAGTAGTAATGAGCAACATACGTGAGCGCTTTGCAGAAATTCTGCAACGACATATCATAGTCAAAGATGCAGCTATTGGCACAACACTCGTTGGCAACCGCCGCAACGTTGCACCCGACACCTTATCGATTAGCGACCCCGCAAAGGTGGCGGCAATGTACGACGCATCAATAAAGGCGGGAGCAACGATAATCACCACAAACACATTCCTTAGCGACCCACTTATGCTCAAGTCGTGTGGCGTGGAGCAAGGGTGCGAGGAGGTTGTATCTGCCTCGCTACGCATAGCGCATGAGGCACGTGAGAAGAGTGGTAAGGAGCTATTTATCGCTGGCTCGATAGGCCCATCAACACGCAACATAACACTCGCTATCGACCTCACAGAAGATGAGCTACGAGCATCATACCGCACTCTTATCGAGGCACTTGCAAAGGGTGGCGTAGACCTATTCCTTATCGAGAGCATCACCGACATACGCAATGCCGAGATTGCGGCCGAACTATGTCAGGAGATTGCGCCTGAGACACCTATCATCTTCTCGGCGACACTATCAAAAATCGGAGGTTTGCTTTTATCAGGCCGCTCAGTAGAGAAGTATGTCGAGGATGTCACAAAGTTTAACCCATTAGCTATCGGCTTCAACTGCTCGTATGGCGTAAAAAATGTGGTTGATAACATCGAGCTTATGACTCGTTACACCTCGCTACCTACATACGTTGCCCCCTCGGCAGGTATCCCTGATGGCAAGGGCAAGTATCCCGAAACCTCGAAGAAGCATACCGAGACACTACGCACAGCAGCCGAGAAGGGCTTGCTCAGTATCGTGGGTGGCTGCTGCGGCACAACAGCCGACTACACACGTAGCGTGGCACAGATGGCACGCCACTATAAACCTCGTAAATAGAAGATTATGAACAGCATAGAGCTACGACGAGAATTACACCGCAAAGCCGAACTATCGTTTGAGGAGTATAAAACACAACAACTCATAATCGAGGCACTGGCAGCTGAGGGCATAGAGCATCGCAAGATTGCGGGCACAGGAGTTCTTGCCAAGATTGAGGGCGAGCGAGGCAACCTGCGACGTTGTGTGGTGCTTCGTGCCGACATCGACGCTCTGCCAATCAAGGAGCAAAATGATATAGAGTTTAAGTCGGAGTGCGATGGTGTCATGCATGCGTGCGGCCATGATATGCACACGGCAATATTGTTTGGCGTGTTGCAACAGCTCAACGCTAATCGTGATTTTGAGGGCACACTCTTTGGCCTGTTCCAGCCGGGTGAGGAGCTTAACCCCGGTGGCGCAGTCAAGGTCTTGGAGGAGAATCCATTCGAGGGCTACGACGTAGCAGCAGTGATTGGCGAACATGTAGACTCAACTCTTGAGGTTGGCCAGATAGGCATATGTCCTGGTAGATTTATGGCCTCGAACGACGAGCTACGCTTCTACATATCAGGCCGTGGCGGCCATGCTGCCCGCCGCACAGAGATTGATGACAGCGTATCGGCTATGGCCGACATGGTTCTTCGCACCACTGCGCTTAACACCCCTGAATGTGTGGTATCCATAGGCCGCATTATTGCCGATGGCGCAACAAACGTAATCCCAAGCATGGTTACGGCTGAGGGTACTATGCGCACCTTCGACAAAGAGGTGCGTGAGCGCACACATGCCTACCTCGGCAACTACGGCCGTCAGGTTTCGGAGAAGTGGGGCGTAGAGGTAAATGTCGACATCAGCTATGGCTACCCATGCGTTGTTAACGACATAATGCTGGCCTACGAGGCGATGATTGTGGCAGCGGACGAGGGTATTGACGTGCGTGAGCTTAAGCCTATGACCACTGCAGAGGACTTCGGCCACTACACAGAGCGCTACCCATCGTTGTTCTACCGCTTGGGCGTAGGCAAAAATGCTGGTGGTTCCCACACGCCTACGTTCCTTCCGGACGAGGCCGCTATGGAGTATGGCGAGCGTATGATGCGACGTATGGCGCTACACATATTAAACAAGTAAGAAATGGCAAAACACAAAAATAGAAGAGGGAACAACCGCGACGAGCGTGCGTCGTTCATCGTCGACATGTTCAGAGAGTTCCCCGACAATAAATTCTCACTCAAACATCTCGCCGCAGCCTCCGGAGGTGCCGACCGCGATGGCCGCACAATGACCTTTGCCATCGTGCGTCAGCTAATAGAGGACGGCTTTGTCGAGGAGGTGGCACGTAGCAAGTACCGACTATCACGCTCGGCAATGCCACGCTACCAGGGCATAGTGCGCCAGGCGACACCTGGGGTATTGTATGTCGAGATTGAGGCACTGGAGAGCGATGTATATGTGGCACGTCGCAATGGTGGTGGCGCCCTTGAGGGCGACACAGTAGAGCTTGTCGTGGCACGTCGCTCTCGCGATGGCGAGCTTGAGGGAACTATCGTTAGTGTCGTAGAGCGCTCTACACGCCCATATGTGGGCACTGCTGAGGTTACCACCAACTCAATATTCGTAACGCCCGACTCACGACGCATGGGCTGCGACATATATCTACCTCGTAAGAATAATGCCAAGGTGGAGACAGGCGACAAGGTGTTGGTGCGTGTTGTTGACTGGCCCGAGGGCGAGCGACTACCCCATGGCGAGTTGGTTGACATTCTTGGCAAGGCGGGTGACAACGACACCGAGATGCATGCCATACTAGCAGAGTTCAACCTACCATATCGCTTTGAGCGTGATGTTATTAACGCTGCAAACCGCATTGACGACGACATTACAAAGGAGGAGATTGGGCGTAGACGTGACATGCGCGAAAGAGTAACATTCACGATTGACCCCGCCGATGCTAAAGACTTCGACGATGCACTATCGCTACACAAGATTGGCGATGGCTTGTGGGAGGTCGGTGTTCACATTGCCGATGTTACGCACTACGTAACCCCTGGCTCGGTTGTAGACAACGAGGCTGTTGAGCGTGCTACGTCGGTATATCTTGTCGACCGCACCATACCTATGCTCCCCGAGCGACTATCCAACGAGTTATGCTCGTTGCGCCCGCACGAGGATAAACTCTGTTTCTCAGCAGTATTTACCCTCAACGAAAACCTCGACATTGTAGATGAGTGGTTTGGTCGCACAGTAATTCACTCCGATCGTCGCTTCACCTACGAGGAGGCGCAGGCTGTTATCGAGGGTGGCGAGGGCGACTTCAAGGAGGAGATACTAACACTCAACCGCTTGGCGCAAGAGCTTCGTAAAGAGAGATTTAAGCATGGTGCAATAGCCTTTGAGCGCGATGAGGTGCGCTTCCGCCTCGACGAGAAGGGCAAGCCTATTGGCGTATACACCAAGGTACAAAAGGAGGCGAACATGCTTATCGAGGAGTTTATGCTGCTTGCCAACAGACGTGTTGCCGAGTACTGCGCCTACCGCATGGTCAATGGCCGAAAAGTGCCACGACCAATGGTATTCCGTGTACATGATGAACCATCGGAGGATAAGCTCGAGAGATTTAGAGAGTTTGCCCTACGCTTTGGTCACTACTTCAAGGCACAGAAGGGACGTGCCATAGCCAAGGAGATGAACAAGCTCCTCGGCACGATAAATGGTCGCCCCGAGCACAATGCCATAACCACACTTGCCGTGCGAAGCATGGCAAAGGCGGTATACACCACCGATAACATCGGTCACTACGGCTTGGCATTCCCCTACTACACACACTTCACATCGCCAATTCGTCGCTACCCCGATATGATGGTACACCGTCTGCTTGCCTCATACCTCGATGGTGCTAAGAGCGCCGACAAGAAGCATCTTGAGCAGTTGGCAGTACACTCTACCGAGCGTGAGATTGTAGCATCGGATGCCGAGCGAGCAAGCATCAAGTATAAGATGGCTGAGTTCATGAAAGACCGCATTGGCGAGGAGTTCGAGGGTGTGGTATCGGGACTTACCGAGTGGGGCGTATACGTAGAGCTTGACGACACGCATGTTGAGGGCATGGCCTTCTTACGCGACATCGACGATGACGACTACTACCGCTTCGACGAGGCTCGCTATGAGGTTGTGGGCCGCTCATCGGGTGTGCGCCTAATATTAGGTAGCCGCGTGAGGGTACGCGTGAAGAACGTAGACCTCAACCGCCGAACACTCGACTTCAAACTACTACTCTAATAAAACGTTGATAGCATGAACGTTGAAGATATACTCGAAAAGGCGATACTTCGTCAATCGCTAACACGTGAGGAGGCATACTTCCTCTACGACAATGCCTCGCTACACGAGCTCACGTCAGTGGCTGATGCCATACGTCACATGACGGTTGCCGACCCCGAGGTGGTGACATGGCAGATAGACCGCAACGTGAACATCACGAATGTTTGCAAGTCGGGCTGTAAGTTCTGCAACTTCCACTGCAAGCCCCACCAGACCGAGAAGGCATACATCACCACGATGGCTGAGTACCGCACAAAGATTGACGAGGCACTCAAACTTGGTGCCGACCAGCTACTACTTCAGGGCGGACTACACCCACGCCTCGGCATAGAGTTCTACGAGACGCTATTCCGTCAGATAAAGAAGGAGTACCCTATGTTGCGCCTAAATGCACTCGGTGCTCCTGAAGTGTCGCACATAGCACAGATTAGTGGCATCACCACACTCGAAACACTTGAACGCCTCAAGGCAGCGGGTCTTGACACATTGCCAGGAGCGGGAGCAGAGATTCTTTCCGATGATATTCGCAAGCGCATATCTCCCGCTAAGCCATCAGCACGTGAATGGGTGCGTGTTATGCACGAGGCACACAAGCTCGGTATTACATCTACAGCAACGATGATGTATGGCCACGCCGAGAAGCCACACCAACGCATCGACCACCTTATTACGATTCGTGATCTTCAGGCTCTACGTCCCAAGGGCTCACGTGGCTTCACCGCATTTATACCATGGGTATTCTGCCCCAAGGGCACAGAGCTCGAGCGTGAGGGTATATCGCCACGTTTCTCGGCTACAGAGTATCTACGCATAATTGCCATGAGCCGCATAATACTCAACAACATAACCAACATTCAGGCATCATGGCTTACCGTAGGCAAGGAGGTTGCCGAATTGGCACTTAAGAGCGGAGCTAACGACATGGGCTCGATAATGATTGAGGAGAATGTGGTGTCGTCGGCAGGAGCTACAACACGCTTCGACAAGGAGGCGATGAAGGCCACAATACGCCGTGCTGGCTTCACGCCACGCCTCCGTGACCAGCTATACAACTACCGTGAGGAGATATTTTAGTTCTTAATCACGTTATAAGTAAAAAGTAGTGAGTCTGTTACTCTACAGACTCACTACTTTTTTTCTCGGCTTCAGCCTTCATCTTAGCTGCTTTTGCGGCTCTTGCTCGTTTACGTGCCTCAATCTGCTCTGGCGTAAGCTTTTTCTTTGTCGTACTCTTTTTCTTGTTGCTCTTAACCTTCACTGTATCAGTCTGCTCTGGCTTAGGCTCTTCAACCCTAACCATCTTAGACGCTGGCTGATTATCTAAGTTAAAGACCAACGAACGATAGCTGCCAAAATTAATGGCAGCCACGATGATAACGCCAAACACAGCAATGGTGAACAATACACCAACAATCCTCTTTATCATAGTTTAATCTATTTTCTATTCTTCTTTATTTCGGCCACAGCTCGCTGAAGCACCTTGTCATTTGGGTAAATATTGTAATAGAACGCTGCATCAGATAACGAAGTATTACGTCCAATATAGGCACGAAGCTGAGCCAATATGAGCGAGCGTGAGGTTGCGAGCTCTCGTGAGTTCTTAGCAACATCGTGGCGCTCAGCATAGGCAACAAAATCCTCTATGAGGTCATACTTCTCAAACAACTGATCAAGCTCCTTAAGCGTCTTAACAGCATCTATCTCGTCGCGATGACGATCGGTAAACTCCAACGTATAGCGATACAACACGTTGGCATTCCACACCTTATTATAATATGGCGTAACACCAAGCGTATCGAGCGGAATAAATATATCGGGCATAATACCACCACCACCATATACCGTACGACCAGCAGGCGTTGTATAGCGCAACGACTTGTCGAAGTGTATTGAATCGGCCGAGAAAAACTCATTACGGTTGTAACGATTCAATATATCCATCTTGTAGGCCTCCTCATCGCCATTAGTATAGGGTTTCTGGATAGAACGACCTGTAGGCGTGTAGTAGCGAGCTACGGTGAGACGTATGGCTGAGCCATCAGCAAATGGTATCTGCGTCTGCACCAAACCCTTACCAAATGTGCGACGGCCAATAACCAAGCCTCGGTCATTATCCTGGATAGCACCCGCCAAAATCTCGCTCGACGATGCGCTAAACTCGTCAACCAGAATCACGACATCCATATTAGGATACTTGCCCGCCGTGCTATACTGCTTCTGCTGTTGCCCGTAGCGATCCTCGGTGTAGACTATCAACTTACCCGATGGTAGAAGATCATTGGTGATGAGTATTGCCTGGTCGAGGAATCCTCCACCATTACCACGCAAGTCGATAATTAGCGACTTCATGCCCTCCTTAAGCAATTCATCTATAGCTTTGCGCATCTCAACATGCGACGTACGAGCAAACTGTGAGAGGCGCACAAAGCCAATCTTTAGCTCGTCGTTAAGCATAAACGATGTCTCGATAGAGTGTAGCTCGATGGCACCACGCTCAACATCAACCTCAACCAATTTGTCGAGACCGTGACGCTGCAACGACAGCTTAACGTGTGAGCGTCGTGGACCTCGCATAAGCTTAACCATGGAGTCTTGTGGAATCTTTTGTCCGGCAACATCACGGCCGTTGATACGAATGATTCTATCGCCTGCTCGCAATCCCGCCTTGTCGCTTGGACCTTGCGGTATGACACTTAGCACCATGATAGTATCGGTCGAGGCATTAAAGACGATGCCTATACCATCGAATTCACCCTCAAGCGATTCGTTAACTCTCTCGAAATCCTTGGCTGGGATATACTCCGAGTGAGGGTCAAGTTCCGATAATAGCTTTGGAATAGCTCGGTCGTAGATGGTATCGAGATTGATGCTATCGACATAGTAGTTGCGAATAGCACCTACTGTCTGCACCATCTTATCGTTAAGTGTCAAGAAGCGTTCGATAGACTGCAAGTCTGTAGCATACTTCTCCACCTCGCTGCTGTTGCGAGCCAAAACCTCCCAGTAGCGACTGAGGCGATTATGTTCAACGAGCATGCCGACAATCATAGAACCGACAATCACCGCCACCACAACCACCGCAGCCCACACCTTCTTCTTACGTTCCATAGACACAATCAATAAGAGAACATCTCTTCAACAAATATGCCGAGATATTGTTTGCCAACTACTTATTCTTAAACGTATAGGTCAAACCTACTGACAACATTGACTGAAGCTGAAGCTTGTGATACTCAGCCTTGTTGTAGTAAAGCTGAACGTAGATCTGTGTAGAGATATACTTTGTTGCCTTGATATCAAAGGTGTTCTCCCAACGAAGCGTAGGAACGGTCTGCGAGAACTTATTTGTTGAGATACCTGTAATCCAACCATAGAACGAGTAAGCTGTAGTACGATAGCGCAACCAGCCATTCTTACCCCATGTCTTATCGAAGTCGAGCTGAACAGACAAACCGCCCTCATACTTCTGACGCAAAGGTGGTGCTACACCATAGTCCTTAGATGTGCCGAGGTCTTGGCGATATGTAGCACTAAGCGCGATAGGCGCTAGGTTAACCTTTAGTGGGAACTTCTCTGATGGAAGTATGTAGGTAAAACCGAGTGATGCATCGAGATAACCAGGAGCCATGAAGTTAGACACTCGCTGGTTGCCCAACTGCTTGTCGCCACGTGCCTCGTAGCCAGGAGCAAACTGAGTACGGAACTTAACATTAGCACCATACGACCAGTTCTTTACCAATGCCCACTGAGGAGATGTCGAGAGGGCAATCTCATCAACATTCTTGAACCATACACCTCGCTGCTCGCCGTTGAGGTCAATCTTTGTGTTGTTATAACCAAACTTTGCCGAAGCAGTGTTGGTGAGGGTGAAACGACCCTGCTTGTAGGTATGCAAGAAGTTGAGGTTGGCAAGAACAGTGATTGTATTGTCACCCGCAGCCTGCCATGACTTGCTAAATGCGGTGAGCGAGCCGTGGAGGTTAGCTGTAAAGTCAACGGTGTTACGCTCCTTACGACGCATCATACGCTCAGCACGTATCTTGGCCTCCGACTCCATGTTAACAGCCACGTCTGATTGCTTAATATTGTTTTCGAACACAACTGGCTCCTCGGCTGCAGCAACCTCATCCACAGAGACCTGTGCAAATAGTTGCGTTGCGGGCATAAGCATAGCCAACACTAAAATAGCAAAAATCCTCTTCATATCGTTGGGTTTTAATTATTATCTGTAATATACGACTACAAAGATATAAATTTTTCATATATTTTTCGTATCTTTGTAAAAATTAAGATGGATAAAATATGAAATATTTTGGAGCACACGTAAGTGCATCGGGCGGCGTTGAGAATGCCGTTCGCAATGCAAAAGATATAGGCGCAACAGCATTTGCGCTCTTTACCAAAAATCAGCGTCAGTGGTTAGCCCCTGAGCTTACCCCCTCGCAAATCGACACTTTCAAGCAGGCAATGGCCGAGGCGGGATATACTGCTATGCAGGTACTTCCACACGACAGCTACCTCATTAACCTCGGACACCCAGACGAGGAGGGGCTAACAAAGTCACGAGAGTCATTTTTTGAGGAGATGCATCGCTGCGAATTACTGGGTCTCGACAGGCTAAACTTCCATCCAGGGAGCCACCTAAAGCGCATCGACGAGGAGGGCTCACTAAAGCGCATTGCCGAGTCGATAAACATAGCATTGGAGCGCTCAGCGGGCGTTACGGCAGTGTTGGAGAATACAGCGGGCCAGGGCTCTAACCTCGGCTTTAAGTTCGAGCACTTAGCATATATCATTGATCGCATAGAGGATAAAAGCCGTGTGGGCGTATGTCTCGACACTTGTCACTCGTTTGCTGCCGGCTACGACCTACGCACACGTGAGGCATGTGACGCTACGTTCGAGGAGTTCGACCGTATCGTAGGCTTCAAATACCTACGCGGCATGCACCTCAACGATGCTATGCGTCCATTGGGCAGCCGCATCGACCGTCACTCGCCGCTGGGTGATGGTGAGATTGGCTGGGAGTGCTTTAAATACATAGCCTCAGACCCTCGTTTCGACAACATACCCCTTGTACTCGAAACCCCCGATGAGGAGCGATGGGCAAAAGAGATAGCACAGCTCAAAGAATTTGCAAACGTTTAACAAAGAACTTATCATGTTATGAAAAAGGGGATAATATTATTGCTTGCTACGCTGTTTTCAGCTGCAGCACTTAGTGCACAAACCGTTAACGATAAGCCTTATATCACAGGTGCCGACATATCGTGGCTTCAGTGGCAAGAGGATAGTGGCATACGCTTCTCAGATGGCGGCGTGGAGGGTAGCGCCATCGATATTTTGCGAGATAATGGCTTCAACTACATACGTCTACGACTATTCGTAAACCCTAAGTCGGAGCTTGGCTATTCGCAGCGCGATGGCTACTGCGACCTTGAGCACACCCTCGCAATGGCAAAACGCATCAAGGAGGCAGGCATGCTCTTTCTCCTCGACTTCCACTACTCTGACAACTGGGCCGACCCAGGCAAGCAGATTATGCCCCAGGCATGGCAGACGCTAAGCTATGAGGAGGTGTGCAACGAGGTTTACAACCACACAAAAGCTACGCTCGAGGCTCTTGTCTTGCAGGGCACAGCACCCGACATGGTACAGGTAGGCAACGAGATAAGCAATGGTATGTTGTGGCCTTATGGCTCTGTGCGTCACTCATTTGCAGGGTTGTGTGGCTTGGTAAAGGAGGGTGTGCGTGCCGTACGTGAGGTTACACCAAATGCCGAGATCATGCTTCATGTAGCCCTGGGCGGTCAGGCCGAAGAGTCGGAGCGTTTCTTCGATGCTATGGCCGAGTATGGCGTAGACTACGACCTTATTGGCCAGTCCTACTATCCTGAGTGGCATGGCACACTCGAGGAGCTTGAGACAAATCTCAACGCCTTGGTAGAGCGTTACAACAAACCGATAATCGTGGTAGAGTATCGCGATCACTATCTCGACATTGACCGTATAATACGTTCAATACCTAATGGTTATGGCCGTGGCACATTCATTTGGGAGGCAACATCACCATCATGGGGCAAGCTTTTTGACGAGCATGGCGTAGCAACACCAGCACTTGATGACTACAATCTTTAAATAATAATGTAATGGGAATTACCGAGATAATATTTATTGGCTTTGGTCTTGCCATGGATGCCACCACTGTGTCGATTGGCAAGGGCCTAAGTGTGCAACGTGTGGAGCTATCACACATACTCAAGGTGGGACTATGGTTTGGTGGCTTTCAGGCACTTATGCCAATTATAGGCTACTTGCTGACCTCGTATTTTGCAGATTTCGTTGTTGACATTGACCATTGGATAGCATTTGGACTTCTTCTTCTCATCGGTCTAAACATGATTCGTGAGACCATATGGGGTGAGGACGAGAAGCACAACAACGACTTTGGCTTTCGCACCATGATACTCATGGCCATTGCCACAAGCATTGATGCGTTGGCTGTGGGCGTTTCATTTGCATTCATACACGCCAACATCTGGATTGCAGCATCAATAATCGGTGTGGTGACATTTGCGCTATCAGCAATTGGACTATACTTAGGACGTGCAATAGGCTCACGCATAGGCTCTAAAGCGGGAATAGTGGGTGGTTTGGTGCTTATTGGCATCGGCATCAAGATTCTCATTGAGCACATCAACAGCTAAACATCAAAGCACATATACATTATAACAATATTGGGTGGTTAAATGCCACCCAATATCTTTTGAACATAAGCCATAACCTTGCTATATAGCACCTCGAACATTGCACTCACATCGTACACGGTATCGAGGCGACGTTGCCATGTTCTCAATGTCCGATGAATCGAGCCAAAATAAAGCGAAGCTGCAACAACAACATACATCAAGCCAACAATAAGGAGTGAAACCATAACATCCCCTGTAAGCTCGCAGAGCCAAGCAACCAAAGCACCACTCAGAAACATAAGTCCTAAGAGTGATACTACACCAAATATAAGCATCGACATACTACATTCTGGTTATAGCGTTAGCACACTTTACTTAGCCTCCTCAGGACAGTGACAGCCAATATCAGCACGCAAACGTGACTGAGCCTCATCTACTGCCTCACGAATCTTGTGTCGCAACTCCTTGCCTGACTGAGGTGTTACAAGCATTGCTACCATAGCTCCGACGAGGGCTCCACCCAATGCCGAGAGCAAACAAAAAGATGTCTGTTTCATACATGTAAATTTTAAATATTGTACACCTCGACAACAACAAATCCCAAGCCATAACTGTGGCTCGAAACAAAAAAATTGCTATATTTGTACTATGAACGACGCAGTACCATACGTAGTAACATTCACCGGACATCGCACCTACTCACGCCGCAACGACCAGCTCATACAGCACTGGATTGAGATGCTATATGGGGCGGGGGCACGTAGATTTCGTGTAGGCATGGCAGAGGGCTTCGACCTTGCAGCAGCCAGCGCAGTGCTCGTGGCAAAGAGTAAGCACGCCGACATTGAGTTGGAGGTGTTTATCCCGTGGCGAGGCTTCGAGCAGACGTTTAGCGAGAGTAACCGCCGACTATACTCTCTTATCCTTGAGCGTGCTACGATGGTGCACTACCTCGCAGAGAGCTACTCTCACGGCGTATACCAACAACGTAACGAGGCGATGGTCGATGGTGCAGACTACGTCATAGCATGGTGGGACGGCAAGCCGAGTGGCACTGCCAATACGATACGCTATGCCCATAACGTTGGCTGTCCAGTAAAAAACATCTACGACTTTCAGCAACTTGAGCTTAACCTATAAATGATATATCCGACCTCGAGCAGGGGGTCGGATATATCATTTCACAGAGACTCTATAGGTATCTATAGACATAGAACATTATTCGTTCTGCTCATTGTTTTGTAATCGTTCAAACTCCACGACTTCAACATTACGCTCAGCGGGAGCTGGCTCAACAGGAATTGTCAGCTCTGACTGCTGCATAGGCAGCTGCTCAACACTCTCCACTGCGACACTCTCTACACCCTTTGATGGCCACAAAGCTGGCTTAACGACACCAAACATGAGCCACGCAATAAAGAATGTAACAACAATATTAAAGAGCTGAGCGCCAAGGAACGAGAACAATACATTGCGATTCTCGCGCGACACAACCTCCTTGAGGCGTGTATCCATACCAATACATACGAACGATAGCGAGAAGAAGAACGTAGAGAAGTTCTTAGCCATAGAGGTCTCAATAATCTTACCGCTGCCATTGAGCGTAAGTAGGTCGTTGGTTTGCAAGATGCTAAACAACGCTGAAGCCAAAACAAAGCCGAGGATAAACTTTGGGAATTTCTCCCACACGATGCCAAACGAAGGACGAGTAAAGCCTTTGTTCTCACCCGAACGTGCCGAGAGATACATGGCAATGAAGAATGCCACAACGCCAATGAGCACATTCTGCGTTGCCTTAACCACGATGGCAGTCTTCTGCGCTATCTCACCAGCCATCTCTGACGAAGCACCCACGCCTGATGTGGTGTCGATAGTACCACCTATCCACGCACCAGTAATCTCGCTCTGAATTGCTGGATCGTCAGTAAGTAGTGGCACAATCATGCTTGCCAACCATGGCATAAGGTAGATCATTGGCACAACAACGATAAGCACCACCGATATGATGTACGACAGATGTCGCTTATCGGTGCCTGCCACGCCAGCTGCGGTGATACAGGCCGAGACTCCACATATTGAGCAACCGCTTGCCAACGTCATTGCCGTAGCACGCTCCAACTTAAATTTACGAGCAAGCCAGTAGCCAAAGAACCACACAATGGCAACAACCAAAACAGCCTGAATAAGACCAGCAGCACCCGACTTCATAACATCGGAGAAGAGCACCGTAGCACCAAGGCAGACAACACCTATCTTGATGAAGAACTCACCCTGGATAGCTGGTTTGAGCCACTCTGGAATATGAAACACATTGCGAATGATAAGACCAAAGATTACAGAGAAGAACACAGCCTCGAAGCCGTAAAACTTCACAGCATCAATCTTTGCTATCCACTGCGCAAGGAGGGCAATCAAGAATACTACAATAAACGAAGGAATAATACCCTTAACCGATCTGTTTAGCAACCTATTACCCACATACAATAGCACAAAGGCTATCACGAAGAATACAGCGATATCGAACCATGCACCAAGCTCCGTAAGGTCTGCCGAAATCTTAACACCTCCACCAGGGAGAAACGACGACAAGGCTGCAAACGCAATGAGGGGAATACTCAAAAAAGTAGTTACCCAATCTTCGGTAAGAAACTTTTTCATATACCTTTATCTCGATTAGAATATCGCCGATACCAAGAGGTTGACGCCTGGGGTGTTACGCTTTAAGGCGTGGTTCAACGTGTATGACGCATTGAGCTGAAGACGAAGGAAGCTGTAAGGCTTATAAGCGGCACCAAGCGTGATGCGATCCTCATCAAGGATGCTATTTGCATCTTTGACAAACTCGTAGCGTGCCACTACCGACCATGGCTGCTCGAAGTGGTAGCCGCCCAACACATAGAAAGCATTTGTTAGGTTACCTCCAAAGTTAGCATGCGCAAACTCCGAACGTGCCACCCAATGACGTGAGTTATACCACGCACCAACCGACCAACGTGGGGTCTTCATATAGCGATGTGCGTTGTGGTTTACCTCTGAATACATATACGATGCTGAGATAGACAAATCCTTGATCGGCTTAACAATAACACGGCCTACAAAGTCCTTTGACGAGTTGTTGTCCTTGGTGTTGATACCAGCACCGTTGTAGATACCTACATTATAGTTAATAATGTTGTAGCCCTCACGCTCGATAAAACCACCATAGAGCTGTGCACCCAAATCACGGCCTGTCGCACCACCGATGCCATCGTAGCATTTGTGGTTACGAGCAAAGTATGTGGTGATGTACGAGTACTCGATAAACTCGAATGTTGTTGGGCCACAAAGCTCATTCTCAAGAGCAAATGGGAGCTTATACTGACCAAACTGCACATTAAGCTCATTCATAGGCTTATAGCGGAAGTATAGGTCGCAAATCTTTGGCGAGCCAGCCATATCCACCTGAAGGCGGAAGTCCATCTTCTCCTCGAGGAAGTTACCCGTAAGACTCAGACGCGCACGCTTAATATAGAATGTTGTGGTAGGGTCATTGGCCTCATTCCACTCGAAGCCAGCCTGCAAATATCCTGAGAGCGTCATATGCTCATTAGCAAACGACTTAATCTTCTCCGATGTAGTCTGTGCCTCGGCAGTAAAGCCCACCGCCATGGCAACAATAATAAGTAATAATGCTCGTAGTTTCATCTTTAGTTATTTTAAAAATCTGGTGCAAAGATAGCAAATATTATTCCAAAAATTAGATAGTACAAATACCTAAATTTGTTCAATCAGATATTTAGGGTATTAGCTAAGCACATACATTATGTAAATAAAGATGGGGCCGACTCTGTCAGCCCCATCGCGGGAGAGCGCGACGCTCTCACCAAGAACTTATATTACATGGTTTATTCCTTAACAAGCACGATATAGTCGCTACCCTGCAATGTGAAGCTGTGCGATGAGCTAAGCTGCACCTTCTCGCCAGTCATAAGGTTAGTCCACTCACCTGCCGATGGAACATTAACAGCGGTTGTAGACTGTGTATTATTGAAGTTTGCAACAACAATAACCTTATCCATCACAAGTACCTTACCACCCATCTGAGCATCGCCAACCGACCAAGTGTGTACAGTCACGTTATCCTGACCATAGTACTCCTCGTGGTCGGTACGCCATGAGATAATCTTAGATAGTGCGTCGTAGAGAGCCTTACGATTAGCATCCTCGAAGTAGTTCCAACGTACTGGCTTGCGACCTGTACGGCCATTCTCCTCGATAGATACGTCGTAGCCAAGCTCACCAAACTGCCACATCATCTTAGGATATGGAGTGAGGAAGTGGAAGGCGTATACTGCCTGAAGACGCTTTGTGAGTACGTTCCATGGCTTAGCCCATGACTGTGCATACTTAATAGCATCGTAAGCGATGCGCTCCTCATCGTGAGTCTCGATGTT
The DNA here is from genome assembly GCA_017380515.1 of Alistipes sp. GTDB lineage: Bacteria > Bacteroidota > Bacteroidia > Bacteroidales > Rikenellaceae > Alistipes. Next base: position 5,971 of record JAFODV010000027.1, on the reverse strand, counting down.
GTTCACACGACCCTTCTTGAAGTCTGAGAAGCTGCTACCTGTGAAGCCGAGTACCGACTGTTTGAAGCCGTTACGCTGGTTGTTGTTCCAGCAAAGAGCGCCAACAGAGTTATACAACTCGGTCTCCTCTGACTGGTCGCAGAAGTGCTCAAAAATAATGTAAGCATCCTCATCTACGGCACGGATAGTCTCGGCATAGTGCTTCAAAATACCGATACGCTCAGCTGAGTAGCCACCAGCATCGTAGTTGCCAGGATTCTGCACGAAGCCCTTAGTAAGGTCAAAGCGGAAACCATCGACATTATACTCCTCCAACCAGTACTCGAGTACCTCGTCGAAGTAGTTTACAGTCTCGGTGTAAGTGTGGTTGAAGTCGTGGAACACACTCCAGTTGTGAGGTGCATCAACATTAAAGAATGGGTTGTTCGATGCAGTCTTGTTAGCACCGCTATCCCACCACATCTTAGCGTATGGATGCTGGCCTGTTGCGTGGTTAAACACAACGTCGACAATTACAGCGATACCACGCTTGTGGCACTCGTCAATGAAGTATTTGTATGCCTCGTCAGTACCGTAAGCCTTATCGGTAGCAAAGTAGAAGCAAGGGTTGTATCCCCATGAGTCGTTACCATCGAACTCCTGGATAGGCATAAGCTCAATAGCGTTAACACCCAAAGTCTCAAGGTAGTCCAACTTAGCAGTTACAGCATCAATAGATCCTGCCTCGGTGAAGTCACGAACGAGCAACTCATAAATAGCAAGTGAGTTCTCTGCTGGACGCTCATAGCCAGTTGCTGTCCACTGATACTCAGTAGGATTAATCTCGAATACTGACACGATGTCAGATGTAAACTCCGAAGGATAAGCCTTTAGGTTAGGATATACCGAAGCATCAATCCACTTATCGTTCCATGGGTCAAGAATCTTTGTTGCATATGGATCACCAATCTTGATTGAGCCATCAACAAGATACTGGTAGCCATACTCAACACCCTCCTCAAGACCAGTTACAGTAGTCCAGAAGTAGTTACCATCTTTCTTCATCATATACTCGTTTGATGGAGCATACTCATTAAAGTCGCCAAGCAACACCACAGACTGCTTATTAGGTGCGAACAACACGAATGTTACCTCGTTGCCATTCACATTAACACCATTCTTCACACCTGCAGGGCGTGTAGCTGTCTCAGTCTCACCAAGAACAGCAACAGAAACACTCTCCTCGATAGTCTCGCTACCATCAGTAGCAACTACCTTGAAGACAATATCCTCAGCCTCGGTAGGAGTATAGGTGTAGGTCAATGTAGCACCACCAGTCTCAGCTACGGCTGTATCGTTCTTATAGAGCTTAACATTTGTTGTTGCCTGCTGCTGTGTCTGCACGGTAATCTCATCACCTACCTGGTAGATATCTCCATGCTTGGGAGTGAGGAACTTAACTGACATACCCTCCTTTGCAAGCTCAACGAAGATATCGGCGCCATTGTCCTTAACCTCAATCTTGCTATCAGCCGAGCGAAATACGAATGCGATGTGTGTTACTGTCTCTGTCTCAGGAACGTTGTACCAAGCATGAACACCTCCCTTGATTGTATAGTGCCAGATGTTAGTCTCCTTACGCTCGAGTTTGCACTCTGGGATGTTTGTACCCCACTCTGCCAACACGTGCTTCCAGTCGCCAGTAGTTGCGCTATCTGTTGTTAACACACCGGTGTGAGCATAGAGCTCACCAGTGAAGCCATCAGCTGCAGTGCCTGCAGTGTTGAGAATTACTGTGATGTCTTCAGTCATCGTCTCGTTAATAAATGCAGGATCTGTAGAGATCAATGGATACTCCGAGGGCTCTGGAGTTGGCACTGGAGGTGTTGGTGGCACATTATCAGGCAGGACGAAACCTGGGGTGTCAGTACAGCCTACCATCACGACAGCTAACAAAGCCATCATCAAAAAGCGTAGTGTTTTCATTTGTTTATGTTTTTTGTGTTTGTGTTCGTCGTTAGCACTCGTCAAAACATCATGCGCACATATGCGCACATAATCGGTGCAAAGTTACTACATTTATTCGACTTCTAAAAGCCAAAACAGATATATTTACTAAACGGGGTGATTTCTAATACGAACGGTAGGCTTGAGGGGATGAAATGCAACAAATGCACTTATAGCAAAATTGACAAAAAAGAAAACCGACATAAATATGCATAATTATCGCAGTGAAAAGTTGTTACATGTAAATATTTATGTATCTTTGTCGAGATAATATGTCGATTTTGACACAAATAACTTATTCTATAACCAATTTTATGAAAAGAACACTTTCAGCAATTATTGCAGGCATCATCGTTTTGTTTGCAGCATCATGCGAGACTAATGAGCCAGGCAACGATGGCCGCCTTGCAACACCCTATTTTACCGTTAATGTCGATGGCAACGTAATTACTGTTGCATGGGAGGAGGTTACTGGCGCAGCTTTCTATGAGGTAGGCCTCGAGCCAGGATCTATCGAGAAGACAGACAAGCTAATCCACCGTTTCGATAACCTTGAGTACAATACCGAGTACAAGGTATCTGTACGTGCTATCTCAACCGATGAGTCGAAGAACTCTGAGGCTACTGAGAAGAGTGTGAAGACAGCAGAGCGCATCGTGCCAGCTTATCGTGAGTGGGCACCTACGTATGGTGCTGCAGCACAGGCAATCTCAAACAACGGCCGCTGGGTTGTTGGTGGTAACGATCGTAATGGCTTTGTTCTCGATCTTTCAACTGATAAGATGACAGAGTTCACATCTGCTGAGTTCTACGATGTTGCAGACGACGGTACTGCTGTAGGTTCTGACCACTCCGAGAACGCAGATGGTGACGCTGCAATCCTCATTGGCGACAAGATAGTCAAGATTAAGGGCGTTGCTGAGTTGGCTGACACTTACGCTATGAGCTGCGCTACAGGCATCACTCCTGATGGCTCATACGTCGTAGGTTGGTTCTACGAACACAATGAGTCGGCATACTTTGCACAGCAGTATGGCTACGTTGTTCCATTCTGCTACGACGTGCTTAACGAGCGTGTCACTGTTCCTACTGTTGGTGACCGCATATACAATGAGGCAGCTGCAACAGCTATCAAATCGGTAACCCCTGAGCGTGAGTTGCTTGGCTACGAGCAGTCGTTAGGTATTCACAACATCATTTGGAAGGACGAGTACACTCCTTTTGAGTATGCATACTTCCAGTATAACGAGCAGTATGAGCCTGTATTCAGCATGGGCGATACTCAGAACTTCTTCACACAGAAGGGTAGCTACATTTATGGTAAGGCTGTTGATTATGCAAATGGTCAGGTGTCATACGCTGCTGCCTTCGACCGTAAGAACAACCAGCTCATGACCTTCATCGGTGGCTCAGTTACTGCTATGTCTGAGGACGGCATCGCATACCTTAACGACGTACCTTACTACATCGGCACAACATCATACGTTATCGACACTAAGACAGGTGTTTATGACGAGTGGACTCCACTTGAGGAGTGGCTGTTCGACGAGCACGATATCGACATTGCAGCATTCGAGCCTATGACCGATGAGACCAAGGACGATGGCTTGCTTCTCGAGGGTGTTATCGTTGTTGCAGCATCTGAGGACGGCCGCAAAATCGTGGGTATCACAAATACCAACTACGGCTGGGTAACCTTCGTCGTAGATTTCGATGGCGAGGGTCGTCCAGACTTGAACTAAACCATAGTATAGGCTGTCCTTTGGGGCAGCCTTTGTCCCCCCAATAAAGTATCATTGCTATGAAACGTACTATTATTGACCTCTTCGAAGAGTCGGTTGCCAAATATGGCAATAAGGAGTTTTTGCTCGAAAAGCACAACGGCAAATTTGAGCCAACGACATACTCTGCAACCAAGATAGAGGCGCTAAAAACAGGTGCTGGCCTTGTTGCCTTAGGCCTAAAACCTGAGGCTCGAGTATCAATTCTTGCCGAGGGTTGCAACAACTGGATTATCTCGGAGCTTGGTCTACTCTATGCAGGCACCATAAGTGTTCCCCTATCTATCAAACTCGAGGAGTCAAACGACCTACTATTCCGCCTACGCCATGCCGACGTGGAGCTTATCTTTGTGTCGAAAAACCAGCTACCAAAGATTCGTCGCATCGTGGCCGACCTACCTCTGCTCAAAACCGTAGTAGTTTGGGGCGAAGAGGAGAGCAACCTTAAGGAGGGCGAGATGTCGCTCGAGAGCCTTAAGCTACGTGGCGAGGAGTATCTCAAGGAGCACGAGACAGAGTTTTTGGCTATTGGCCAAGCACTCAACAACGACGACATAGCTACAATAACCTATACATCGGGCACTACGGCAGACCCTAAGGGTGTGGTGCTCACACATCGCAACTACACAGCGAATGTTGAGCAGGCGCTCAGCGTAATGTCGATACCATCGACATGGCGCACACTCATCATCTTGCCTCTCGACCACTGCTTCGCCCATGTCGTAGGCTTCTACATCATGATTGCATGTGGCGCTTCGGTGGCTACCACAGAGGTGGGACGCACACCCATGGAGACGCTCAAGAATATTCCTATTAACATCAAGGAGGTACGTCCCCACTTCCTACTATCGGTGCCTGCCCTCGCTAAAAACTTCCGCAAGAGCATCGAGACCTCTATTCGCAAGAAGGGCAAAACAACAGAGCGATTGTTTAAGTTTGCTCTCAAAACATCGTATGCCTACCAGGCTGACGGCTACACCAAGGGACATGGCTGGCGTTGTCTACTAAAGCCCGCTGTGGCACTCTTCGACAAGATTCTCTACTCGAAGGTACGTGAGGCTTTTGGTGGTGATTTGCAGTTCTTTGTGGGTGGTGGCGCTCTGCTCGACAGCGAGCTTCAGCGTTTCTTCTACGCCATAGGCATACCTATGTTCCAGGGCTACGGACTCTCGGAGGCAACCCCCGTAATCTCAACAAATGCACCATCGAAAGGCAACCACCGCTTCGGCTCATCAGGCCGTTTGGTGAGTCCTCTCGAAATCAAAATTTTGGATAACGAGGGCCGTGAGTTGCCACGTGGCCAAAAGGGTGAGATTGTCATCAAGGGCGAGAACGTAATGGCAGGATATTGGAAAAATCCAGAGTCTACGGCAGATACTGTGCGTGATGGCTGGCTATATACTGGCGACATGGGATATATGGGTGAAGATAACTTCCTCTACGTATTAGGACGTTTCAAGTCGCTGCTCATCTCGTCGGATGGCGAGAAGTATAGCCCCGAGGGCATGGAGGAGGCTATGGTGGATAAGTCACCACTCATCGACCAGATTATGATATATAACAACCAGAGCCCATATACCATTGCTCTTGTCGTAGCGTCGAAGGAGAATCTCAACCGAGCACTCGACGAGAAGGGTTTGCAGGGTGAGGAACGCTACCGTGAGGCAGCCAAGATGGTAGGCGCTGAGGTTGCAAAATATCGTTCGGGCGGAGCCTATGCTGACGAGTTCCCCGACAGGTGGGTACCAGCTGTTATCGCCCTTGCCAACGAACCATTTACCGAGCAGAACGGCCTGGTAAACAGCACTATGAAGGTTGTGCGCAACAAGGTAGAGAGGTTCTTTGAGGAGGCTATCGCACATGCCTACACTGCCGAGGGCAAGGTCATAGATAATGCCCACAACATTGAGGCCATGAAAAAACTCTTGGGCTAAAAGGCTAAGAGCTATAAAAAGGAAAGAGTACCCGCCATTGGGTACTCTTTTTTTTTGCATACGTTATAAGCCGAGTTCTGTTCCCTTGCGGGCCTCTATCATTTATCTACGACGACAATCACTTGCCGCCTCTAGCAACCTACCCCCCGACATTGGACGAGCAACCCTTAATTGTCGGTATACATGGTCTTGCAACCCACGAGACGTACTGCCGAGGAGTATTGCTACCCTCGCGGTGGGCTCTTACCCCGCCTTCTCACCCTTACCCTT
>JAFODV010000026.1 GCA_017380515.1 Alistipes sp. | reverse complement strand
ATTGTCAGCACTATGAAAAATTCTTAAAACCTTAAATTATAATATGCTGATTATCAATGTATTGAGTGGCGTGTCTCGGAAAAATATAAGGCTAAAATATTTGGATAGGAGCGCACTATGAACTAATTTTGCACTAACAAAAGTTCTGAGGTGCGACATAAAGGAACACCATGTCGAGCCATAGAAAAAAAAGTTTGGTAATGGGTATGGCCAATTTTGAGATGTGATTGGCCTAAAGAGGGGTTGTCGGTGATTCGTTGTCGACGCCCCTCATCTTTTTTTGTGGTATGACCATTGCAGAAATATATCTGTCATGGTGGTAGTAAGCGGTGAAAAGAGGTGAAAAACGGCTAAAAAGTGGGGAAAAACAAGAAAAATGCAAAAAAATATAAAAAAAGTTGCGAAAAAGTTTGCAGAATAAAAAAATAGCGCTACCTTTGCACCGCAATCGAAAGATAACGGTTCTTTACAATGCCTGAATAGCTCAGTTGGTTAGAGCACATGACTGTTAATCATGGGGTCCTAGGTTCAAGTCCTTGTTCAGGCGCTAAAGTGCGAGGGATGCACTAAAAGGTGAAAACACCAAGCTGCAAGTGGGTAATGACCCAGGAGGTGGAGGAGGTCGCCACCGATAAGCTGAAGATGCGGTCGAGCTTCGAAAGATGTCGAGACTCTTAAAAAAAACTTGTCGAAAAATTTGCAGATTGAAAAAAAACAATTACCTTTGCAGTCCCAAGCCTTAACAAAACGGGAGTTTAGCTCAGCTGGTTCAGAGCATCTGCCTTACAAGCAGAGGGTCGGCGGTTCGAATCCGTCAACTCCCACTACCATAAGCTATCAGAGTTTTCTGATAGCTTTTTTGTTTTTTATGCCTGTTCGTGGTGCACCGATGCTTCACATCGTGTGACGTTGTCGTGCATCGGTCACTATGCAAGCATCTGCCCATGCACGACAACCTCACCAGCTACGCTGGGTGCCCCACTAGTCATGTCTCTCATCCCGTTTATGTTGCCGATTGCTCACCTGTTGCATGCGGTTGAGCCGATATGAGAGTGGTTTATTGCTCGACACTTTGTGTCTGCGCTTTTTTTTCTAAGGTATCGGCTCTATGGCTAAAGCCATTCGAATCCTTTGTTTTTGTTGCGATAATGGTGTATCTACTGCCGCTAACGAAAAGTCCCGACAATGAGCAGTACTTCGAGTACAGCCCATCGTCTGGATTTTTGCCGAGCGTTGTATCTACACCATTCTAACAACAAAAACGCTCGTTGCGAAAAACATTTGTGACAACAACATGGTGCGCTAATCGAAGTGTTAGCAATATTTAGAAGATTAAACGACCCCAAGGCTTGATGCTTTGGGGTCGTTTCTATTTTCTATCAATCTATTTGCGGTTAATACTCCAGCTCGTTCATTACTTGTTGCAGCTCGTTGAGAAATGCCGTGGACACTGGGCCGTCCATCTGCGTGTGGTGAAACTGGAAAGAGAGGGGTAGAGTGGTGCGGAACAAACCCTTGCGATATTTGCTCCATACTACAAATGGGTTGTTGCACCAGCCGGCATAGAGGTTTGTTACCGAGTCAAGCTCGCACTTGGTAAGTGCCGAGCTGCCGATAACCATGTAGCTGCCCTCGAGCGTTATGTCGCTGTTGGCATGGCTGGCCTCGGCAGTAAGACGAAGATAGTCGGCTGCAAAGGCGTGTATATCCTCGTTGAACGGTATGTCACAAGTGTTGATGCCACCGGTGGTGGTCATCACTATGGTGTTTATTGCAAGGTGGTCATACTCCATGAGTTTGTTGCCTACGGGGAGCATGTAAAACTCTTTGAACTTTGAAGCTGCCTTGACTATGGAATAGCACATTAGCATGTTGAGCTTGATACCACGTCGGCGGGCAAGGCGACGAAGGTGTGTTATGTCGTAGGTCTTGGTCATCGTAACCATGGGCATTGGCGACTTCATCCACAATTCGAATGCCTTGGCACGGCTGGTTGTCTTGGGGTCAATCTCTCTCATTGGGTGGTGTAGATGTATGAATACAAAAAAAACGAGCAACTTGCGCTGCTCGTTTAGTAGTGGATAGGGGATTCGAACCCCTATGTCGTGCGTGAGAGGCACGTATCCTAGCCCTTAGATGAATCCACCATTTCAAACTGTCACTCGGGTTGTTTCCTTTTGACGATGCAAATATACTACCTTTTTTTTATTCTGCAAACTTTTTTGCAAAAAAAATGTAAAAAAAGTGTGAAAAGTGCGTTTTTGCGTGAAATTATTCCTAAATTTGTGGTATAAACCTAGGTTTTCCGACTATGATAAGACTAAATCAAACCATTCGCAGTGTTGCAATATTGGGCGTTGCACTGCTATTTTTCTTTGGCGTAAACTCTTTATATGCGCAGGTTGTACCACAATTTAAGACAATTGTTGTTAATGGAGGTGTTACGGGACGCTGTCAAGTGCAGATTAAGTATCAGCGTATAGCTAACGACTCGGGTAATGCCGCATTCCAAAAGATTAATCGTGCCAACCGCATGGAGATTATCAACGAGCGAGCAGCAACAACAACTGACGACATCGCTGTTCAGGATATCACTGCTGAGATGCTGGACTTCTACTTTGACGGCATGTATTCGTTGCCATACTACACCGCCGAGCAGTCGGTGCGCATGGTGCGCGGGGGTAAGTACGCGGTATTCTCAACCTATGTAGAGATGTATATGGGTGGCGCTCATGGCATCAATGCTGATCAGCGTACCACCTACAGCCTGAGCACAGGCAACAAGCTCGACATGAGCTATTTGATGAAAGGTGGCTGGGGCTCAGCCGTTAGGCGACAGCTATACAACCGTTGCCGTCAGCAGCTAGGTGCAAGTTTCGAGATTGCCTCGTTTTACGACATGCCCGACCCTTCGTCGTATGAGCTCACCGAGCGTGGCGTTGTCTTCATCTACTTCCCCTACGAGATAGCTCCTTATGCTGAGGGCAATATCCGTGTTGAGCTTACCGATGCTGAGCTTCGACAACTGGGAGTGCCTATCAGATGGTAGAAGAAAGAGCGACTGAAAATCTCAGTCGCTCTTTTTGCATTACTCCACAATCATGTAGCTTGCTGCACGGCCGTTGGGGTAAATACCGTCGATAGAGCTAATCTTGTTGCTGAACTTGTCGAGGTCCTCAACACTTAGTATAGCCTTGTCGTTGATATGTGTGATGATGAAGCCCTCGCGGATGCGGGCACGCTGCATAAGGCCATTGGCAGAAACCTTAGTCACCTGCACGCCACCACGAATGTCGAGCTCCTTGCATAGCTTGGCAGAGGCAGTGGTAAACTTGCCGCCGAGCAGTGCCGATACGTCGACATCCTCTGCTGTGAGCAGTTTAGCCTGGCCACTCTTATTCTGCAATGTTACATCGAGCGTATGGCTCTTGCCGTTGCGCTCAACATCAACCTTTATCTTGTCGCCGGGACGACGCTTACCTATCTGCTCGAGAAGAGTGGCGCTGTCGTTAATCTTGACACCCTCGATTGAGCGGATAACATCGCCCTTGCGTATGCCTGCCTTTGCTGCCGAGCCCTCGTCAACAACCGAGGCTACATATACGCCACCAATCGTCTTGATGCCAGTCTCCTCGCCCATCTCGTCGATAAACTGCTGGTCGATAGCTCTAAACGACACACCTAATACAGCACGCTGCACTACGCCTGACTCCTTAAGGTCTACAACAACCTTGCGCACGATGCTCTCGGGCACAGCAAATGAGTAACCCACATAGCTACCTGTCGAGGTCTTGATTATGGTGTTTATGCCCACAAGCTCGCCACGAGCATTCACCAGCGCACCACCCGAGTTGCCAGGGTTTACGGCAGCGTCGGTCTGTATGAACGACTCTATGCCGTAGCGGTTGTCGATAGCGCCAAGGCTACGTGCCTTTGCCGAGACGATGCCCGCCGTTACTGTCGACTGCAAGCCCATTGGGTAGCCTATGGCAAGCACCCACTCGCCAAGACGTAGATCATCGGACGAGCCGAAGGGAATTGCTGTAAGATTGCTGGCCTCAATCTTTATGAGTGCTACATCTGTCGATGGGTCGCAGCCAACAACCTTGCCGTCGAATGCTCTACCATCGGCAAGCTTAACCTTCACGGTTGATGCTCCCTCCACGACATGATTGTTTGTTACGATATATCCGTCGTTGGATATTATCACGCCCGAACCACCTGCTTGAGCCTGGTATGCTCCGCCCATGCCTTCGGGAATGCCGAAAAAGAACTGAAAAGGATCAATAGGTTGACGTGAGCTTATCTGCTTGCGTACCTCGATGCTTACCACGGCCTTCACCGAGTTTTCAGCAGCAAAGGTGAGGTCGGGGTATTGCGTGTTGGTGTTTGAACCTGTATACACGTTAGGTATCTCAACGCGCTCAACGATTGTTGTTGTGGGTTGAGGCTTGTTAAGTAGATGTGTTACGATGCCCGATGTTGCGGCACCCATAGTCGCAGCACCAAGTGCGACAGCAGCGATAACTATAATGTTCTTTCTCATTACAATAAAAATTTTTAGTTTGTGCGTCAACATTTTATCATAGGCATCTCTTGTTATATAAGCAAAAAAATAACGCCCCGAAGAGCGTTATATTGTGTAGTGTGATAAAATATCTATGTCGCGCACATAGTCCTATATTATATGATTATCTCTACTCCTCAATGATATAGACAACCTCGTTTTTGCGTTGCAAAAGAAAGTTTTCGCGAGCAAACTCCTCCAAAAATTCGGGTGAGTGCTTCAGACTCTCTATGAAGAGGCTGTCGCGAGTAATCTTATCCTGGAGTTGTGTGACCCTCGCTTGGGCAACATCACGACGCTTGTTTGTTGCTATAATGTCACGAACCGTGCGCACTGACACGATTATTGTGAATACGGCAATGGCAAGTGTCAGAGTAATCCAAAAATATTTTACTATAGTTGTGCGAATATCCATCGTAGCACTCTTTAGGGAATATGCATAAACTTATGGGTCTGTATCGAGATATTCCACTCGGGGTGCTCCTTGACCCACTCCACAAGCGTAGGTATGATGCTCTCATATACGCTCCACTCAGGTTGTAGGTATAGTCTGCATTTGCGACCCACCTTCGTCTGACACTCCTCGGCCCACTTAATATCCTCCTCGGTCTGCACGATTACCTTTAGCTCGTCGGCACGGCGGAAAGCCTCGTCAAGTGGAGGTAGCTGGCGCTTAGGTGAGAGACATACCCAGTCGAACTCGCCACTGAGGGGCTGTGTGCCCGATGTCTCAAGAAATATCTCGAGGCCACGACTATGAAGCTCACGGGTGAGCATGCCCAAGGGGTATAGCAGTGGTTCACCACCAGTTATGACGATGGCCTGTGCCGAGCACGACGCAGCACGCTCGACGATTACATCGACCTCTGTAGGTGGAAAAACCTTTGGATTCCACGTATATTTTGCATCGCACCAGCGGCAGCCCACGTCGCAGCCACCGAGGCGTATGAAGTAGGCGGGCTTACCTGAGTGGTAGCCCTCGCCCTGAATGGTATAGAAGTCTTCAACTAAAGGTAGCTTTCTGCCACCCTCGAGAAGCTCTAAATCGGGATTAATCTTCATCTAACACGTAAATATCTTTGAGGTTACGACCAATCTGGTTGTAGTCAAGGCCGTAGCCCACGATAAACTCGTTGCCAATAGGCATTGCCACATAGTCGATATCATACTCGTACAAAAACTTCTCAGGCTTGAAGAAGAGTGTGCAGATAGAGACACTTGCAGGGTTGCGCTCCTTGAGGTAGTCCAACAAGTAGTTCATGCTGTGGCCAGTCTCAACAATATCCTCGACAATGATGATATCCTTGCCCTCGATGTCGAAGTCGATGCCGAGGTGCTGCTTGATGCTGCCTGTCGACTGTGTGCCCTCGTATGACGAGATCTTAACAAAGGCGAGACGGCTGTCAAATGTGGTTTTGCGCACAAGGTCGCTGAGGAACAAGAAAGCACCGCTGAGAACGCCCAAGAAGATAGGTGTCTTACCCTTGTAGCGCTCATTGAGCTGGTCGGCAACACGCTGAACAGCCTTGTCGATCTCCTCTGCGGGAATCATCGTCTTGAACTTTCTGTCAAGAAGTTTTATTCTTTCGATCTGCATAATCGTTAAAATTTTGTCAAAGTTATGAAATTATTATCATAGCACCAAATTACTCGACCTTAACTCTATCAAGTATGCCACTTAGTGCTGCCAAGATAACGCCATAGTTCGTGATAGCCACTCCCTGCTTGCGGGCACGCTCAATGCGACTTAGCACATGGCGACGGTTGAACATGCATGCGCCACAGTGTATCACAAGGTCGTACTCTGACAAATCCTCGGGGTAGTCCATTCCTCCCACAATGTCGATATGTAGCCCCTCGCCAAACCTCTTACGTAGGATGCGGGGAAGCTTAACACGTCCTATATCCTCATTCTGTGGCGTGTGGGTGCATGCCTCAGCAATGAGTATGCGTGATTCTTCAGTTATGGTTTTAAGTGCCTTTACGCCCTCGGTAAATAGTGTTATGTCGCCCTTGTAGCGAGCAAAGAGTATCGAGAACGAGGTCAATACAGAGTCTTCGGGCTTTAGGCTATACACCTGCTCAAAGGCCTGGGAGTCCGTGATTATCAGGTCGGGAGATTTGCCAAGTGCTGCCAATGCCTCGGCCATGCGCTCAGGGGTGCAGCAGATAGGTATGCAACCTCTGTCCAAGAGCTCACGTATTGTCTGTACTTGTGGCTGAATAAGTCGTCCCTTTGGTGCTGCCTTGTCCTGAGGCATGACCAAAAGCACCTTGTCGCCAGCCTTGCAGAAGCCCTCGGTGATTAGCCTATCTTCCGACTTGCCTGTGGCCACAATCTTTGCTAAAAGAGAGTCGATGCCCTCGTCCGTAGCAGAGCTTACAAGCACAGGCTTAAGTCTTGTGCGAAGCTCTATGTCTTGTGCAATCGCTGACGGATTATCAAGCCTATCTATTTGAGCTACAACAGCTATTACGGGTATTTCACGTACTCTACACTCGTCGATAATTGAGTACTCGCTTTTCGACTCAGCATCGGTAAATAGTACCACAGCAATGTCGGTGCTATCCAGACTCTTTGCGGTACGTGCCATGCGCTCGCCACCAAGCGTGGTGCTATCATCAAGACCCGGGGTGTCGATGTAGATAGCTGCGCCAAGACCATTTATCTCAACGCTCTTTTGCACAGGATCAGTCGTAGTGCCAGGCGTTGCCGAGACGATGGCAACATCCTGACCTACAAGCCTATTTAGTAGCGATGACTTGCCCGCATTTGTGCGTCCAAAGAGTGATATGTGCACTCGCTCGGACTTAGGTGTGGTGAGTGCCATAGCCTAAAATCTAAAGTCGCGCTGACCCTCGGCAATAGCTCGTAGGTTGCGCTCGGTAATCTGGCGCACCTTCTCCGAAGGGATTATCTGCGTGAGACGATCAATCATCTTGTGACCTTCGAGCTTAACCTTTGGCGAGGCGTAATCTTCGAGGTACTCGGCAAGTGTCATAAGGGCATTAGGAGCACAGCAGTTGCCAATCAAGCCACGCTTTGCCAACGACATAAATCTGTCGCCCGTACGGCCCTCACGGTAGCATGCGGTGCAGAAGCTTGGGATATATCCAAGGTTGAGCAACCAGCCTACAATCTCGTCCAGGGTGCGGTTATCCGAGATGTCGAACTGTGCTGAGTCCTCAGCATCCTCGATACCCTCGGCATAGCCACCCACTGATGTCTTTGACCCACCGCTAAGCTGTGATACACCCACGTCGAGGACAAGCTCACGTGAGCGCTGCGACTCTCGTGTCGAAACAATCATGCCAGTATATGGCACAGCGAGACGCAATACAGCAACGATGCGACGGAATACCTCGTCTGTCACGGCATTAGGGAAGTCCTTAGGGTCGATGTCGTCAGCAGGACGGATACGTGGTACACTGATGGTATGTGGGCCTACGCCAAAGCGTGCCTCAAGGTGCTCGGCATGCATCAAGATGCCGACAACGTCGTAGCGGTAGTTAGACAAGCCAAACAAAGCACCCACACCCACGTCGTCGATGCCTCCGAGCATTGCACGATCCATAGCCTCGGTGTGGTATGCCCAGTCGCTCTTAGGACCTGTTGGGTGTAGTTTCTCGTATGCCTCACGGTCGTAGGTCTCCTCAAAGAGAATGTATGTGCCGATGCCAGCATCCTTGAGGCGTGTGTAGTTCTCGACTGTTGTAGCGGCGATATTGACGTTTACACGACGTATAGCACCATTCTTGTGGTGTATCGAGTAGATGGTGTCGATAGACTCTAGAACATACTCTATAGGACTTAGCTTAGGGTGCTCGCCTGTCTCGAGGGCGAGGCGCTTGTGACCCATATCCTGAAGTGCGATAACCTCACGACGAATCTCCTCCTGCGTAAGCTTACGGCGTGGTATAGTGCGGTTTTGTGCATGGTAAGGGCAATAGACACAGCCATTTACGCAGTGGTTAGAGAGATACAATGGTGCAAACATTACAATGCGGTTGCCATATATCTGCTCTTTGAGCCTGCGGGCAATCGAGTACATGCGCTCCTCAATCTCCTTGTCCTCAACCTCGATAAGCACGGCAGCTTCACGGTGTGAGATACCCTTACCAAGCTCTGCCTTGGCCAAGATCTCCTCAATAAGCGCTTTATCGTTCTTATGCTCAACAGCATATTGCAGTGTCGAGCGAATCTCACCGTCGTGGATAAACTCGGCGGCATGCTCCGACTTTACATTATATTCAATCATATTTTTCGTTTTTTTTATTTTACAAAGGGGTTGGGGTTAATTATATATAGTCACCTCTCGACCAGTCGATATGATAGCCGATGGTGTTTAGTTCCTTATCCAGTGCTTCGAGGCCCTCGGCAGCCTCTTTGCCCCACGATGCTTTATTCTCGTAGATGGCATATTTGGACCTCACGTCTGAGGGCGAGAGGTTAGGCATAACGACATTTGCTCCCGAGAGTATTCCCTCCAAACGACCCGTTGGCGAGAGCGTCGCAAGGGCTGTTGTTGAGGGTATCAGGGCGTGGGGTAGCAGTAGGCGTGCTATAGCTACCGCAGCTAATGTTAGCTCAAGGTTGCCCGCAGGCTCTGTGCCGAGCGGCGTTGCCTTGTGCGGAAGGAATGGGCCTATGCCCACCATCTGGCAATCCATCTTGGCTATAAGCTCCAAGTCCTTAGCAATGTCGTCAATTGTCTGACCACGAACACCTATCATCATTCCCATACCCACCTGATAGCCAAGCTTCTTTAACGAACGTAGGCAGTCGAGGCGGTGTTCAAGACCTCGGCTTGAGGGGTGTAGCGATGCATAGAGCTCGCTATTTGCCGTCTCGTGGCGCAAGAGGTAGCGGTTGGCACCCGCCTCCTTGAGCCTACGATACGACTCCTCGCTGCGCTCACCCAGCGAGAGGGTTATTGCGCAATCAGGGTATGAATTTCGCAGCTTGCTTATAACGTCCACAAGCCACTTGTCAGTATGTGTGCCATCTTCGCCACCCTGCAAAACGAAGGTGCGGAAGCCGAGTTTGTAGCCCTCCTCGGCAGATAGCATAATCTCGTCGGCGGTTAGTCGGTAGCGCTCGGCTGTGCGGTTGCTGCGCCTAAGGCCGCAGTACATGCAGTCGCAACGGCAATAGCTCGACACCTCGATGAGGCCACGTATATATACGCCAAGTCCGAACTGCTCTTGGGCAGTTCGGACAGCGTAATGGCGTAGTAGTTTGAGCACGTTGCTATCGTGGGCAGCACTTTTTAGCAGCTGCCCCAATTCTGGGGCGTTGAGTCTCTCGCCTCTCGATAAACGCTCTACAAACTCTATCATTCAGTATCTTTAAAATCCTAATTATCTCTTGTTTAGCTCAGCGTCGAAGGTCTTCTTGCCATCGCCATAAGCGGTGTGAACACTTGGACCTGAGATACAGCCACCGTCGCAGACCATAACCTCGATGAACTGTGCAGGAGCCTTACCAGTCTTGCCGTAAGCCTTCAACAAACCAACGTTCTTCTTGTTGAGACCTGCAATCTGCAATGTTGTGAAGTCGAGCTTGCCAGCAACCAACTCCTTAACAGCAGCTGTTACACCACCATTCTCAGCAAAGCCGTGTGCTGAGCGACGAGATGCGCAGTCGATAGCGTGAACGTTAGCCTCGCCAAGCTCGATGTTCATACCACCAAGGATAGCGTGTATCTCCTCGTAAGTGAGCACGAAGTCAACCTTACCCTTAAGATCCTCACGACGTGCCTCCTTGCGCTTAGCAATACATGGGCCTACGAAAACAATCTTAGCGTTAGGATACT
This sequence comes from Alistipes sp., assembly GCA_017380515.1. GTDB lineage: Bacteria > Bacteroidota > Bacteroidia > Bacteroidales > Rikenellaceae > Alistipes. Next base: position 118 of record JAFODV010000026.1, on the reverse strand, counting down.
TCTCGCGTGCAAGGTCAGCTGTGTAGACCATTGGAGAGTAGGTAGATGATATGTACTTCTGAAGCTCTGGAGCATGCTTGCGTGCCATCTCCATGTATGAAGGACAGCATGAAGTAGT
>JAFODV010000025.1 GCA_017380515.1 Alistipes sp. | reverse complement strand
GTGCCAGCCTTGAGGTCATCCACGGTGAGCGACTTCTCGCCTGCAAAGCAGAGGTTGGCAATCATCTGTTCGGTGGTTGCATTCATGCCAAGGTAGTAGTCTCGGAGGGATACAAGGTGGTTGATATAGGCCTCGTCACCCTCGCCGAAGTCGGCTAAGCGCTCCTCGCTCATAATGTTTACGAAGTAGGTGGCAGTTGTTGACGATGGCACAACATTTACAGTTGCCTTATTGTAGCCTATGTCGCTAACGCTAACCTCAAATGTGGTGTCAGACTCCTCTAAGGCTGCTGTCTTAAACGCCTTGAACTCGAAGTCTGAACCCACCTCGCCCGAGGCTGTAAGATGATAAGCATAGAGGTAGTACTCGGTGTTGGGAGCAAGACCATCGGTGCTATCCTCCTTAACGCCAGTAGTGAGGATTGTTGCGAGATAGTCTTCGAGTGTTATACCCATGCTCATGGCCACCTGGTCGAACCATGCCAAGTCATCTGCTATAAAGGCCTCCTCGCTCTCGAAGGTCTCGAATGTTGCCTTGTCGGTAATCATAATCACGTATGGCATCTCCTCAGCAAGGGGCGTTACGCGGAACGATACCGTAGTCTTGCCAGTCTCCAGAATCTCGAAAGTAAAGCAAGGCTTCTCATCGGGGAGATCAGGTTGGTCTGAGTGCTCTGGTTGACAACCCACTGCTAACAACATTGCCACTGCGGTGAACAATGGAGCGAATAGTTTGAAAGTTTTCATTACTGTTAATTTGAAGTTTTAGTATTTTGGGGTAAATTTTTCCTATAACAATATGTTGTTAAAATTATATTAGGCTACAGTCTCGAATATTTGCCTACACAAAATTAAGTAAATTTATCTAAATATTTCGTTGTTTTCAAACTTATTTTACTGTATTAGTGTTAAGTGTCAGATTATCAACGATATACATAATATGTGTCATATGTCATTGTTACAAATTTTGTCATATAGAGCTCTTTTATATATAGGTCTTTATAGCTCTATAACGCTGTATATCCAACGACGCCTATATCTCTTAAATTACTCTATATTTACGATGACAAATTTACCCCCCCCCTCGAATTTTCCAAATTTTTGGCTAAGAAATTGATAGTAAGGGGTAAAATTTCTGCATATTACATAAATGTGCGAGATGGAACGACAATCAACCGTTGTGATAATTTGGGGTAGGGCTATCAATGAGATGTCAAAAGATGGAAGAGGTGTCGCGGACAACAGCACCCATAGGCCGATATGCCTTGTCGCTAGTATACATAGGCGCCTCAACGACACCGATAAAAACAAAAAAAGCGACTAACATAAGTTAATCGCTTTTAGTGAGGTCTGAAGCGGATTCGAAGTGAAGGGCTTTAGCCCGAACTGGCGGGGATACCGCTTAGCGCAGACCTATGGTCGAGCAATAAACCACTTCTATCCCCGCAACCCTGCTCCCAAGGTGAGCAATGCGCTGTCTTCGCCTCTGCGCCAGCATTGCGTAGCATTGGGTTTGTGTGGTTATGTGTCAGTGCTCGCACTGCGACGCATAGCCACACTAACCCATGGTCTATAATAGACCCTGGCGCAGCTTCCGCCAGGTACAACAAAAAAAGCGACTAACATAAGTTAATCGCTTTTAGTGAGGTCTGAAGCGGATTCGAACCGCTGTAGACGGTTTTGCAGACCGTTGGTTAAGCCACTCGCCCATCAGACCATTTGTCTAACCGAGGTGCAAAGATATGTATTATTTTTCAATAACCAAAATTTTTTTGTAAATATTTGCAAATTATGACCCTTGATGGATGTCAGTGGTGGGGTTTGGGGGGTGTGATTATCTAACTATTTGTGGCTTAGCTTATGCCTTTTGCCGTAGTTAATACCTCTGTTTTGTGCATGTCTACAAAAAAAGTGTGTCCAAAACATTATCGGACACACTTTTGTGTTTTGTGCTAATTATAATCTTACTTCGCTGGGGCAGTTACTGTAACACCAAGCTTCTTAGCTACTGCATCGGTAATGTTAGTAAGCTGGTTAGGATCGAAGTAAGCGAGACCTGCTGAGCCAGCATTGTCGCCAGCTGTGCTGAAGATAGCAATATAGCCACCCTCCTTTGCTACAGCCTTAACAGCTTCGTCTGCCTTCTCGTAGATAGGTGTCATAAGCTCTGTCTCCTTCTTCTGGATATCCTGCTGAGCAATCTGCTGCATGCCCTGAAGACGCTCCTGCATATCGCGAAGCTCTGTCTCCTTCATCTTGCGTACAGAGTCGTTATAAGTATTATAGTTCTTCTCGTAGTCAACCATCTTGTTGTTGAACTCTACCTGCATCTGCTCAAGCTGCTGCGATAGCTCCTTGCCAAGAGCCTCAAGGTTGGTGAGAGCCTCCTTATACTCAGGCATGTTAGGAATGATAGCAGCAAGGTCTACACGGCCAAACTTCTGCGCGTTAGCCGATGTTGCACCAATAAAGAGCAATGCTACGGCGAGGGTTAGTTTAAAAAACTTCTTCATCTTAATAATAGTATTTAATTTTTATTAGTCGTTCTATCTCAATGCGTTGATAATCTTCTGGGTGAAATCCACCTTTGACGAGTAGTAGAGCACTGTAGGATTTGCCGAGATGTCGATTACCAGGTCGTAGCCATACTGTGTGGCAAAGCGCTCGATGGTGTCAAACACCTTCTGCTGGATAGGCTGAATAAGCTCCATGCGGCGCTTCATAAGCTCTCCCTCGGTGCCAAACAGTGACTCCTGATAGTCGGTTGCCTGTTGCTCAAGCTGCAATATCTGCTGCTCGCGCTGCTGGCGTGATGTCTCGCTGAGCGATGCACGCTGCTGCATATAGCTGTTATATAGTCTCTCTACCTCCTGGAACTTAGCATCTACCTTTGTCTGATACTCGCTGGCAAGCTGGTCGATTTGCTCCAAGGCATTGTTATACGAGCTAAGCGACTTAAAGACCTTTTCGCTATCAATGACCATATAGTTTTGGGCCGATACGGCTGCTACGCTGAGCACCATTGCTACGAGAGCTACAATCATTCGTTTCATATCTCCAATGTTTTTTATACTTTACTACTATAATGTTTTATACATCAAATTTATTGCCACAATCCGAGGAAATCAACTAAAATTGTTGGCCAAGCACGAAGTGGAACTGTGAGCCACTGCGTTGAGTCTTGCCGTATGCTGGGTCGAAGCCGTAACCCCAGTCAACACCAATCATACCCACGATAGGCAGGTAGAGACGCACGCCAACACCTGCTGAACGCTTAATCTTAAATGGTGAGAACTCCTTCCATGAGTTGAAACCATTACCACCCTCCAAGAAGCCGAGAACATAAATTGACGAGCTTGGCTTCATGATAACAGGGTAACGTAGCTCCACGGTGTACTTGTTATACGCCACAGAGTAGTAGTTCGATGGGTCGAGAGCGCCATCTTCGTAACCACGCAATGCAATGATATCGACACCATATATATTATAGCCGGTCATACCGTCGCCACCAATCTCGAAGCGCTCGAATGGTGACACCTTATTCTTGTTGTAATGGCCCAAGTAACCCATCTCGGCGCCGAGCATCAACACAAGATTCTGATTCTGTGTGAGAGGGAAGTACCAACGACCCTTCAACAGCCACTTATGATACTCGATCCAGCGGTAGCGATCCTGATCCGAGAGTTTAGGGTCGGAGTAGTTCTTGCCATCCCACAATGAGAAAGGAGGTGTTGCCTGCACCGATACAGTGAACTCCGAACCTGAACGCGAGTAGAATGGCGCATCAACCGAAGAACGCTGCAACACAAGCTTAAGAGCAAGGGTGTTTGCCACGCCGTCGCTTATGATAAATGAGCTCCAGCCCTTCAAGCCATAGCGCTGATAGCCCAACTCGCCATAGAATGTGAAGTAAGGGTCGGGCCATTGTAGGCGCTTGCCAAATCCCATTGCAAGACCCATTGAGCGGTAGTGCATTGAGGCATCTTGCCACACATAGTATGCGTTGTTCTGCTCCGAGATATATCCCGAGATTGTGAATGAGTTAGGACGCTTGCCACCCAACCAAGGGTCAGTGAAGCTTAGCGATAGTGCCTTGTAGTATGTACCGTTTGTCTGTCCCGAAATCGAGAGCTTCTGGTTTTGGCCTGAGGGGTATGGTCGCCATGCTCCCTTCTTGAAGAAGTCGCGCATAGACAGGTTGTTGAGGGTGATACCCACGCTACCCACAAAGGTGCCTGAGCCCCAACCTCCGGCGATGTTAAACTGATCGGAAGCCTTCTCAGCGAGTGGCCAGTTTACATCCACAAGCTCGTCGCTCACAGGTTGTACGTCGGGTATTATTGCTTGCTCGTCGAAGTGACCCATGCCCATAAGCGTACGCATGGTCTGCATCAAGAGTCCACGGTTGTACAATTCGCCAGGGCGTACATATAACTCACGACGGATAACCTCATCGTTGACACGCATATTGCCGGTGATGCCTACGTTGTTTACGGTGAAAGGCTTACCCTCGAATATTCGAATCTCAACGTCGAGAGAGTCGGGGCCTACAACCATCTCGGCAGGCTCAATCTGCGACATCAGATAGCCATTGTTCTGGTATAGCGTGGCAATAGACATCTCTTCGGGATTCATCTCGCGGCCGATACCGAGGCGCTTGTGTAGCGATTTCTTGTCGTACACGTCGCCTGAGTGTATGCCGAGCATGCTCTCGAGACGTGAGGTCTCGTATATTGAGTTACCTACCCACTTGATGTTGCGAATGTAGAAGCGGTTGCCCTCCTCAACCTCAATGTCAACACCCAATGTCTCATCGTCGATGTAGTATATCGAGTCACGAATGATGTTGGCATTGCGGAAGCCCTGCGAGTTGTAGAAGTCGAGAAGCTTTAGCTTGTCCTCCTCGTAGTCCTCCTCCAGGAGTTTGCGGTTTAGGAAGAATAGAACGCTCTTCTGGTGTGTTTTCTTGAAGGTGCGGCGTAGTCGCTTATCATCAAACTCGTTGTTGCCAATGAAGTTAATCTCACCAACACGCACCTTAGGGCCTCGGTCGATGACAAAGGTAACGTTGACACACTGCTCATAAATCGAGTCGTTGTTGATGCGTACGTCTACGTTGCATGTGCGGAATCCCTTCTCAGAGTAGTGCTCCTTGATGAGCTTGATGTTTTTGTCGATTATATAGTCTGAAAGCTCAGTGTTGCGCTTGAGCTTAAGCACATCGCGGAGGTCGTCGCCCTTGCTCTTTGTCACGCCCTCGAACTGCCAGTTGAGGATACGAGCACGCTCCTTAAGGAATATCTCCAAATCGAGAGAGTCACCCTCGATAGTTGCGCCAATCTGCACATTTGAGAAGTAGCGGGGTGCCCACAAACGCTGCATGGCGTTGGGGATAAAGTTGCTTGGGAGAAACACAGAGTCTCCCTCGATAAGGCCTGCTGATGACTTCAATATGTCGTGGTTCAGATACTTAACGCCATGAAGATTAACCTTGCGAATGTAGTACATCTTGGGCTCTACATCCTCAAGCATTGGGGCGTTGGGGTTGAAAAGTGTTGTATCGACCGCAACATTGTCAAACTCATTGCCAATGGTATATTGGGTGCCAATCTGCTGAGCTATGCCATCAGGCATAAAAGCAACTGAAGCAATGAGGGCAATTATAAATATTTTGATCTCTCTTATCATTTTGTCAACTATTCTTCAATAACAAGACCATAACGGCGCTCACGTGAGGCATACACTTCAAGAGCCTTAGCAAACTCCTTCTCGTCAAAATCGGGCCATAGCACCTCGGGGAAGTAGAACTCAGCATAGGATGCCTGCCATAGCAAGAAGTTGCTTAGACGACACTCTCCACTTGTGCGCACCACAAGGTCGGGATCGGGCATGGCGTGTGTCATGAGGTGCTGCGAGATAGTCTGCTCACTAATCTCCTCACTGCATATTTCGCCTGCCGCAACCTTGTGCGCAATGGCCTTTGTTGCCAACATAATCTCGCGACGCGACGAGTAGTTAAACGCCAAAACGAGGGTTAGTCTATTACCCTCGGCAGTTACGCTCTCTATTTGGTCAATCATTTCGAGTACCTTATCGGAGAAGTGAGTACGTTCGCCGATGATCATCACCCTTACCCCCTGCTTCTTTAGGTCGGGAGCTTCGCCCACTACGCTCTTGCAGAATAGCTCCATGATGGCATTCACCTCAGCTATGGGACGCCCCCAGTTCTCTGTTGAGAATGCATATAGCGTAAGCCACTTGACGCCATGCATGACGGCTGCGCGTACTACACAACGCACCGACTCGACACCTGCGATATGACCTTCATATCGCTCTTTGCCGTGCTGCTTGGCCCAGCGACCATTGCCATCCATGATGATGGCTACGTGTTGGGGTATGGTTGATTGCTTGCTCATAATAATCTCACAAATGTAAGCAATTTAATTAAATTTTCACAACACATCATTCACTTTTTACACGTGTGCGCACATGCGATAATGGATATTATGTTCATAATCAGCAATATACGCGTAATAAAAAAGTAGGGTTGCGAAGTGCGAGGCTATCTATTATCGACGCCCCACATCATCTTTTCTCTTAACGTGTCGTAAAACGTATTATTATGTGGAGTAGCAAGAATCAGCGACTCATCAGCAATAGATAGCTCGATTGTTGCATCATTGTTGAGTCGATATGTTCTGTTGTCGAGCGATAGTGCTGCCTCGCCATCACGAGCATTTAGCTTGAGAGTTATGCGGCAACTGTCGGGTACAACAATAGGACGCATAGTGAGGTTGTGAGGAGCCAATGGCGAGAAGATAAAACAGCGACACATAGGGTCGATAATGGGGCCTCCTGCCGATAGCGAGTAGGCTGTTGAGCCAGTAGGCGTTGAGACGATGAGACCATCGCCATGATAGGTTGCTATTGTCTTTCCATCTATCTGAGCCTCAACCGATATCATTGTTGCGCCATGGCGATGTATAACTACTTCGTTGAGAGCCAATGGCATGATATCGTCGCTTGCTCCTATAACTTGCAACATGCGGCGCTCGTCGAAGCGTAGCTCGCCTGATGCAATGTGGCTGAACAGCTCGTCAATTCCCTCGCCGTTGTCGGCAGTGAGATAGCCCAGGCGTCCACAGTTGATACCAACGATTGGTGTTTGAGGCGATGGGCGTAGCGACAGTGCATCGAGTAGTGTGCCATCGCCGCCATATGTCAGAATAATGTCATTTTGGGTTGAACGTGGCGAATTGGTATATCGGTGCTCAGAGTCGATGCGAATCTCTGTTAATGCCTCTATTATGTCCGCAAAATCCTCATTTACAGCATATTCGAAGCCGTGGCGGTTGATAGCTGTAAATATTGTTCGTAGCTGCTCAGGACGGTGTTTGAGCTCCTTGCGAGAAAAAAGTATAATGTTCATCATCGCAGAATGAAAAAAAATAGTAACTTTGCTTTTGCAAAGATATGAAAATTATGACAAAACTAAGCGTTAATATCAATAAGATTGCCGTAGTGCGCAATTCTCGTGGTGGAAATATGCCAAATTTGTTGCAGGCGGCACTCAATATCGAGCAGTTTGGTGCTGACGGCATCACTGTTCACCCACGCCCCGATGCTCGTCATATCCGCTACTCGGATGTGCGAGAGCTTAAGGCAAACATCAAAACAGAGTTGAACGTCGAGGGTAATCCCATCGATAGCTTCTGTGAGCTTGTCGAGGAGGTGCGCCCTGCACAAGTGACTCTCGTTCCTGATGCCGAGGATGCAATCACCTCATCGGCTGGTTGGGATACTATTCGTAATCGTGAGTTTTTGCGAGCTATGGCCGACCGTTTCCATAAGGCAGGTATTCGTGTTTCAATTTTTGTAGACCCTGTAGTTGAGATGGTTACAGCAGCTAAGGAGTGTGGCGCTGATCGTGTGGAGCTCTATACCGAGGCCTATGCTGCAGGCTATGCTAAGGATCGTGAGGCGGCTATTGCACCCTACGTTGCAGCTGCCGAAGAGGCCCGTCGTGTAGGTCTCGGCCTAAACGCAGGCCACGACCTTAACACTGAGAATTTACAGTATTTCATTGAGCGCATTCCATGGGTTGACGAGGTTTCTATTGGTCATGCACTAATTAGCGACGCGCTATACTGGGGTTTGGAGAATACTGTGGAGATTTATCAGCGCTGCATACGTCGTGCTCATAACATTGAGAAATAGAATGATTGAACCGTTAAAGCACCCTATTTTTAAACATATAATGGAGGTAGTTGATGACATGGGTTTGGAGGCCTATGTCATCGGCGGTTTTGTGCGTGACTACTATCTACATCGCCCTTCGTCCGATATTGATGTTGTGGTGGTGGGTAGCGGTGTTGCTGTTGCCGAGGAGTTGGGCCGTAGGCTTGGTGCTAAGGTTACGATTTTTAAAACCTATGGAACGGCAATGTTACGTTGGCGCGACACCGAGGTCGAGTTTGTCGGAGCACGTCGCGAGAGCTACACGCCGGAGTCACGTAACCCTCAAGTTGAGCCAGGCACGTTGGAGGACGACCAGCTGCGACGCGACTTTACGATTAATGCTCTTGCATGGTCGCTAAACAAGGATAGCTTTAGCGAATTGGTCGACCCATTTAGAGGTCTTGATGATCTCGAAGACTGCATAATACGTACCCCATGCGAGCCAGATACAACATTCTCGGACGATCCACTACGAATGATGCGTGCTGTGAGATTTGCCTCGCAACTTGGCTTCGATATTGATGACTACACGTTTGATGGAATATGCCGTCAAGCTGAGCGCATTAAGATTATCACAAAGGAGCGTATCTCTGTAGAACTCAATAAGATAATGGCATCGCCTGTGCCCTCAATAGGTTTTACATTGATGCGCAACTCAGGTCTGTTGCAGTATGTCCTTCCTGAGCTTGATCGTATGGTTGGTATCGAACGCCGAGGCAAGCATGCACATAAGGATAACTTCGAGCACACGATGAAGGTGCTCGATAATTTGGCTCGGCGCACCGACGATATATGGCTACGCTGGGCTGCACTGCTTCACGATATAGGCAAGCCTACAACCAAGGCCTATGACCAGCGCCAGGGCTGGACATTCCACCAGCATGAGGCTGTTGGCTCAAAGATGATACCTCAGATCTTCCGTCGTTTGAAGCTTCCGTTGAATGAGCCTATGCGCTTTGTTCAGAAGATGGTGTTTTTGCATATGCGACCAATCGTCTTGTCGGAGGATTTGGTGACCGACTCAGCTGTGCGTCGCCTATTGTTTGAGGCGGGCGATGATGTTGATAAACTTATGACGCTATGCGAGGCCGATATAACCTCTGGTATTGATAGTAAGGTACAGCGCTACTTGCGCAACTTTGAGCTTGTGCGTAGCAAGATGAAAGATCTCGAGGAGCGTGACCGCATCAGAAATTTCCAGCCCCCAATCTCTGGCGAGATAATAATGAAAACCTACGATATTCCCCCTTGTGCTGTAGTTGGCGAGATTAAGGAGGTGATTAAGAATGCCATTCTTGATGGCATCATTCCTAATGACTATGATGCTGCCTACAGGCTAATGGAGGAAGAGGCTGAACGTCGAGGTCTTCAGAAAAACTTATAGGGGGAGCTATGTGGATATACGGGGTATTGTTGTTAGTGATATGCTTGGGAGCTAATGCCTATCTTTTTTGGAGGATATTAGCACTCATTTCGTCATTGCCCCTTGTGGTGCGCATCGTTGTGGGAGTGCTATTTTGGAGCGCAGCGATAATGTTGTTTGTATCGATGGCATTGCGCAATGCTTCGTTACCCGAAGTAGTGAGCCGAGCGATGTTCAATGTTGGCTCGGTGTGGCTGGTGTTCTTGCTTTATGCAACGCTGCTCACACTTCTATTCGATGTAGTGCACAAACTTGTGCCCGCATTTAGTTATGGTACGCCTATTGCGCTTATTATCACGCTATTGGTGATGATAATAGGTTATGTCAATTATCGAAATCCACGAGTTGAGACAATCGAGATAATTAGCAATAAGATAGAAGATGATGTGCGCATAGCAGTTGTCAGTGATATACATTTGGGCTATGGCACAAATAAAAATAAGCTCGAAAGATATGTCGAGCTTATAAATAGTCAGAATCCCGATATTGTGGTTATCGTGGGAGACCTCATTGATAATTCGTTGCATCCTGTGCGTGAGCAACATATGAGCGAAACGCTATCAAATATCAAGGTCGAGAAGGGTGTCTATATGGTCCTCGGCAATCACGAATATATTAGTGGTGTTGAGGAGTCGATAGACTATCTAAGAACCACGCCTATTACGCTACTTCGAGATAGTGTTGCAACACCCGTCAAGGGACTGACAATCATTGGGCGTGACGACCGCACAAATCGTCGTAGAATGACCCTTCAAGAGCTTGTAAACAAGGTTGATAGCACGTTGTTTAGGGTTGTACTTGATCATCAGCCATATGATATTGCGCAGAGCGATAGTTTGGGTGTCGACCTTCATCTTTCGGGGCATACACATCGTGGTCAGGTGTGGCCACTTAGCTTGTTGGTTGATGCCATGTATGACCAGAGCCATGGATATCGTAAGTGGTCAACGACGCATGCCTATGTGTCGTCCGGCCTATCGCTTTGGGGGCCTCCATTCCGTATTGGCACACATAGCGACATGGCGCTGATAACGATTAAATCTCTACATTAACATCGAATAAGGATTGCCACTGGCTGATCTGCTTACCCTCATAGTCGAACTGAGCAACCATTGAGTTGAACTCAACCCATGATGTGCCACTCTCTATGTCGTATTTCACAGCATTGTATATTGCTGGAATTATTTCATTGCCGTCAATGTCGATGAGTCCCATGTTGAGGTTGGGGAGTGTGACAACTGAGCGATGTTCGGCAAAGTTTGTTGCGCTAAGATACTGACACTCAATAACGATATTGTCATTCTCGTCGACAAAGCCAACAAGGTCGTTGTCTACTATCTTACGTCTATGCTCCACAAGCCTGCTCTGTGTGTTGTAGCTCGACAATGCCTCGCACACTGCTTGTGTGTCGATGTTTGTTAGTGCCTCCTTTGCTATTGTTGAGCGTAGCATCTCTATGGCCTTATCGTCGCCTGAAGGCTTCTGCGAGGAGTAGTATTGGCGTATGAGATGCCATCTGCCAAGGTTGTCAACAATGATGTTATCGAGGTTTATGTGGTTATGGCTTATGTTGTTGCTTATCAGCGCATGGGCCATGTTGCTGAGCTCCGATATGAGTGTGTCGCGCGATGTTGTGTATAGCAGCTCACGAAGAGGTAGACCGTGTGGTGGCCATTCAACGACGACTGAAGAGCAAGTAGCGTTGAGCCTGTGTCGTAGTTCGCATGAGTGAAGAGTTAAGCGTGTTATAACTCTTGAATCTACGTTGTGAAGTGCAGCTATTGCCGTGTGCGCCAATGCTATAGCATGTGGCGATATTGGGGCATATATTATGGCATTGCGACCATCTATCGTCGCTCGACACTCTGCAAAGTGGCGTGTGCGACTGAGTGTTGACAGCTCAGCAACAACGTGTTTAAGTGTGAGAAAATAGTCTTCGGGGTTGAGAAGTGCTTCACGAAACTCTACAATTGAACAGATATCCATGTTAAGCCAAGTTTATGCTCTCCGAGCCTATATTGAGGATTGTGAGTAGTTCGCAAGCAGAGGCGTTATAAGCCATACCACGATAAGGACCACTACCCGAAGGCTTTGAAATTGAACTGACAAGAGAATTTAGTTGTTCGGGGAGTGTGCTCGACATGTTGTAGAGCATATTATAGTGTGGGGATATATGTGTCGAACTACCCTCAGATGGAAATATCTCGCTTTGATGGTCGTTGTTAGAGCTAAGGTGTATGTTTATTAGCAGTGTATTGCCATCCTCAGTAGATGTTTTACGTATGCTGTGTGCTATGTTCAAGATGTCGGACTCTGTAGAATCATTGAACTCGCCATCGGTGATGTGAAATATTATTGGAGGAAAGCTTAACCTATTTTCGGGCTTAGCACACCACATATCTACCATGTTATATACTGTTGATAGTGCCTGAAACATTGGTGTCTTGCCACCTGCCTCGGGCTTTATCCACTCATGAAGTGTGAAGTTGGCATCGGTAATGCGACCATCGCCCACCCTCTGCTCGAAGTTCATGGTGCGTGGCTCAGACCTTATCTCTGCAAGACGGTCGATGGCCACAAAGTTATTAGGCGTGTTTATCGCCAACATCGACTCAGCGCTATCGCCATGGTAGCCAATGACAGCTATATCGTAGTAGTTACGTACCTCGCCAAGGCGTGTAGCACGCTCCAAGAGCTCGTCGATGAGGTAGTTGCAAACAACAGATACCGCCTTAATCTTACTCATGCAGATGTTGTTAAGAAAGGTCTGTTCTTGCATCGACATCGAGCAGTCAACAACAATTATTACGGCTCCTCGGTTTAGATGGGTTATGGGTTGATTATACATGACTATGTGGAGGTGTGATTATAGTTTTATGCCTTTGGGCTTAAGTATGTGGCTCCACGATTGGGAGATGAACGATGATATGAGACTATCGTTGTATACGAGTCGATGTTTCCAGCGATTAGCCCACCATCGTCGTGTTTTGAACCATACTATGCGCAGCGTGCCACGCTCTGGCATCTTCTCACTAAACTCGGGGCATAGTATATCGTTGAAGATGCGCTGCTCAAGGCTGGGGTGCCGTGTGATGCCAGGGATAGTCTCTGCATCGAATCCGCAAATGTCTGAAGCAACAACTGTTAATGCGTCGAAAAACTGCTTCATGTTGTGTCGCTCGCACACCTTATTCAACCACTCCCAGTCTATATCTAAGTTGTGACGCTTAATGAACATGCCCCAGTCTGTGACATGGCGAAGCACAATCTCGACAGATGCAAAGTGCGATGCTGCGTGGCGCAACAAAAAGAGGGCGTGCCCATTTGTTGATGGACGCCACACTTGCGTGTTGTCAATATTTATTGGTGTTGCTCCAATCTCAATGCTTGCTCTCAGCTCTCGTTCAATATCTCGATTTGAACGATGTGCATTGATGTTGAGAAAGTCGTAGTGGTTCTCAATCATCACACCATCTATATAAAACACCGTGTGGTGGTGCTTGTCGTTGTCGATGTCAATGCCTAATTGCTTAGCTATAACCTCGTTTGCCAAATCGTGCTTGCCAAAAAGCCATATGTCGACATCGCTGCATGAGCGGTGTTCGGGCGTGGGGTAGTCGAGGCTTAGACCATAGCCCTTGAGTACCATCAGCATGATATCATGTTGGCTAAGTGCTGTTGCCAGCTTTTTTATTGTCTGCTCCTGTTTGCGATATCGCTTTATCTGCTTCTCAACGCCGTATGCCCATGGAAGTTTTATTGCCTTTGATGGAAGAAACTCTGGAGCTATAATACCCTGATTCTCAATTTTGTTAAGTCCTTCCCATGCGATGGCGGCTACTCCCTGTTTTGCAGCATATTTATATACTTCAGCCCACTCCACAGCGCCGTCGAAGAGCTGCTCAGGGGAGGATGTCAGCTCGGTGGATAGGGCAGCGCGGCATAGTGCTATGGTTGCCTCAATAGTGCGATTATGAGGTTTTATCATGGTCGTTCGGGGGTGTTATTCTGATAGTATCTTCTCAAGATGTGTCATGCACCTATCTTTGGTGTAATGCTCAAGATAGTATTTGCGAGCATTTTTGCTCCATTGCGCCAGCATCTCCCTGTTTTGTGCAACCGACAATATTATCTCGGCGCACCTGTCGCTATCGCCAGCCTCGGCACACATGCCACAACCTATCTCGTTTATGAGGTTGGCTACGCCATGGCCAATCATGCCAATCACGGGCTTTCCCGCTGCGATGTAGGATTGTAGACGAGCAGGAATTGTTGCGGTGAGGTGGGGATAGTCTGTTGGCTTTAAGCTGATAAACATGACATCAGCTTGACGATATAGCGATGACATGTGGCTGAACGGGAAGCGTCCAGCAATCGTGCAGCAGTGCTCCAGCTGATGCTCCTTGATGCTATTTGTGAGCCACTCGACACGGTTGCCACCACCAACAAACACCCATTGTATATCGGGATTAACGCTTGTCTTACGAATCACCTCTACAACGCTCTCAAGGCCAGTGGCATCCGACATGTTGCCAGCAAGCATTATGTTGAAGCCTTTGCGAAGTGTTGGCACATCCTGCTCTGGCATAGCAAGAATATCGTCACACCAATTGGGGAAGTCTATAATCTTGTCGTTATAGTCGTCATCGCGATTTACGAGTGCTCGAAAGTCGGGTGAGCTTATAAGTATGCGTTTTGAAAGTCGATACACAAGATTTGTAAACCATCGTAGCGGTGCTTCAACAAAGCGTGGTGGCTTGCTAAGAAAGGCTAACACGGAGTCGGGCCAGATGTCCAAAACCCAAGTGTAGATTGGGGTGCGGCGTATGGCTCGTAGAAGTAGCGCTGGCCATGCTTGTGTGATTGGCGATGTTTGGTGCACGATGATAGCATCGTAGCGGCGTTTAAACACAAAGAAGAAGAGTATCCAGAATGTTGTGGTTAGGGCAAACGATAAGTAGTTGATAGATAGACGTATTGCCCCAGGCTTTCGGCCTCGTGGTAGCTGATATGCTCGATAAACCTTAGCTCCGCAATACTCATCTACACGACGGCTAAATATGCCATAGCCCTTGTAGAACACCCCCTCTGGATAGTTGGGTATGCCCGTAAGAACATCGATATGATGGCCCCGCGAGACAAGCTCTTGGGCTATGTCGTTGCTCTTGAAAAACTCGGGATAGAAGTTCTGCGCAACAAGTAATACTCTCTTCTGTGCCATTGTCAAAAAACTATTTTCTCCAAACCATCTTGTTGACTACACCAGTGTATGACTGGATGAGTTTCACAACCTTTGACGATACGTTCTCGTCAGTGTAGTTTGGTACGGGTATTCCGTTGTCGCCCTCATGCACCATCTCAACGGCAGTGTCTACAGCCTGTAGCAACGATGCTGTGTCGATGCCTGCAAGTATGAAGCATCCCTTGTCCAGAGCCTCTGGGCGCTCAGTTGAGGTGCGTATGCAAACTGCAGGGAATGGCTTTTGTATGGATGTGAAGAAGGAGCTCTCTTCTGGAAGTGTGCCGCTGTCGCTAACCACCACAAAGGCATTCATCTGCAGAGAGTTGTAGTCGTGGAAGCCGAGAGGCTCATGTTGTATAACACGCTTATCAAGCTCAAATCCGCTTTGCATCAGGCGGTTGCGTGAACGTGGGTGACACGAGTAGAGAATAGGCATGTCGTACTTCTCGGCCATGCAGTTGATGGCAGTAAATAGCGATCTAAAGTTCCTCTCGGTGTCGATATTCTCCTCGCGGTGTGCCGAGAGCAGGATGTATTTGCCCTTTTGTAGTCCGAGGCGAGCATGAATGTCCGAAGCCTCAATATCTTCGAGGTTGTTGTGTAGCACCTCAGCCATAGGCGAGCCTATGACATAGGTGCGCTCCTTAGCTACACCTGAGGCATTCAGGTAGCGACGCGCATGCTCCGAGTAGCAGAGGTTTACGTCGGAGATGATGTCGACAATGCGTCGGTTGGTCTCCTCGGGTAGACACTCGTCGAAGCAGCGGTTGCCCGCCTCCATATGGAAGATAGGGATGTGCAGACGCTTAGCACCAATAACCGACAAGCATGAGTTGGTGTCGCCAAGAACAAGCACAGCATCGGGCTGCGTTGCAGCCATCAGCTTGTACGAGGCGTTGATGATGTTACCCATGGTGGCACCAAGGTCATCGCCCACAGCATTGAGATAGATGTCGGGGTCTGCCAACTTGAGATCTCTAAAGAAGATGCCGTTGAGGTTGTAATCGTAGTTCTGGCCTGTATGAGCAAGTAGCGTGTCGAAATATTTGCGACACTTGTTTATCACCGCAGCAAGGCGTATGATCTCGGGTCGTGTGCCAACTATAATAAGTAGCTTAAGGCGACCATCGCCCTTGAAGCTTACGTTGCTAAAGTCCAAATTTAACTCCATAGTATTATTATTTTACCACTTTTTCAAAGAAGGTGTCGGGATGCGAAGCCTCGAATGGCTCGTTTGCCCACATAATGGTTATGAGATCCTCGCTATCAGAAAGATTTATTATGTTGTGCGTATATCCAGGAAGCATGTGAATGGCCTCAATATTCTGTCCTGATGCCTCAAATTCAATGACTTTGTCTGAATATATGTTGCGCATCTGTATTAGTGCTCTGCCACTTACCACAATGAAAAACTCCCATTTGGTGTTGTGCCAATGCTCGCCCTTGGTAATGCCTGGCTTCGATATGTTGACACTCACCTGACCACACTTCTCGGTGCGTAGTAGCTCCGTAAAGCTGCCACGATTGTCGACATTCATCTTTAGTTGAAATCTAATCTTCTCTTTGGGCAAGTATGATAGATAGGTCGAGTATAGCTTCTTGGCAAACGAGTTGTGAGGAATCTCAGGCATCGTGAGCGTTGCTGGCTGACGGTGAAAGAGCTCCAGGAGGTCTACAATCTCGCCGAGCGTCACTTTGTGTGTGGTTGGCACAGCGCAGTAGCGACCATCGTTGCATAGAATAGTCTCTACGCCCTCAAACTCGCAGTGGTGTTCCTCGCCTTTGAGTGCCGCAATCATCTCATCTACAAGGTCGTCGATATATAGCAACTCGAGCATCGTAGCTCGGTCGTTTACCTGAATAGGTAGGTCATTGGCGATGTTATGACAGAAGGTTGCTACTGCAGAGTTGTAGTTTGGACGACACCACTTGCCAAAGAGATTGGGAAACCTATATACCAGCACCTTAGCACCCGTAGCCTTGCTGTAGTCGAAGAATAGCTCCTCGCCAGCACGTTTGCTCTTGCCGTAGTCGCCATCGGCATATCGCCCGATGAGCGTAGCCTGTATTGACGAGGCGAGCATAATAGGAGAGGTGTTTTCATGCTTGCGAAGAGTGTTGAGAAGCGTTGCAGCAAAGTCGTAGTTGCCCTGCATAAACTCGTCGCTACTCTTTGGGCGATTCACTCCCGCGAGGTTGAAAATAAAGTTGGCACTCTTGCAGTAGTGGTCGAGCAATGCTGGGTCACTGTCGATATCGTATTCGTATATGTCGTTTATGACGATGTTGCCGTAGCTGAGATTCTTGCCCTCGGCAATGGTGCGTAGCTGTGCGCATAGGTTTTTGCCCACAAATCCTTTTGCTCCAGTAACTAATATGTTCATAACAACTTAGACTCTTTTGTTTGGCTACTCGCTGCGTATGTCCTTAGCCTTAATGCGTGGCTGTAGGCCGAGATCCTCGCGTATGAATCGTAGCTTTAGAAGCAGCTCCTTCATGCCCTCTACGTCGAGGCGCTGAGTGTTGTGCGAGTGATAGTCCTCGATGCGAGATACTGCCTCGTTGCCATCAGTGAAGAACTTATCGTAGTTCAAATCGCGAGTATCGCAAGGGATGCGATAGTAGTTGCCCATGTCGATAGCCTTGGCCATCTCCTCACGTGTCACAAGTGTCTCGTAGAGCTTTTCGCCATGGCGTGTGCCTATCACACGTACCTCTGTGTCAGCATATTTGGGGTCTATCTGTGCATATGTCTGCTTTAGTGCCTCGGCCAATGTTGTTAGCGTTGCTGCAGGGGCCTTCTGAACAAACAGGTCGCCATTCTTGCCATTCATGAAAGCATATACTACGAGGTCAACGGCATCATCGAGTGTCATCATAAAGCGTGTCATGTTGGGGTCGGTGATGGTTATCGGACTACCCTCCATCATCTGGTCTACCCACAATGGAATCACCGAGCCTCGGCTTGCCATCACATTGCCGTAGCGTGTGCAGCATATCGTTGTTGTGGCATCCTGACCTAGCTCGCGACCCTTGGCTATGGCCACCTTCTCCATCAGGGCCTTCGACATTCCCATGGCGTTGATGGGATATGCCGCCTTGTCGGTAGATAGCACCACTACATTCTTCACACCATGCTCAATGGCCGATAGAAGTACGTTGTTGGTACCTATAACATTTGTCATTGTGGCCTCCATAGGGAAGAACTCGCATGATGGCACCTGCTTGAGAGCCGCCGCTGAGAACACGTAGTCTACGCCACGCATGGCTATATCTACCGATGCTTTGTCGCGCACGTTGCCTATGTAGAACCTCACCTTAGGATTCTGCAGCGCATGACGCATGTCGTCTTGCTTCTTCTCGTCGCGCGAGAATATACGTATCTCTTTGATGTCGCTATTGAGGAAGCGACGTAGCACGGCATTGCCAAACGAGCCTGTACCACCGGTGATTAATAAGACTTTGTCTTTGAAGATTGACATGGTATAGTGTTATTTAGTTAATTCTGAGTATAGTTGAAGATATCTGTCAAAACATCTGTTCTTGTCGAAATTCTCTACGGCATGCCTGCGGCAATTTTCTGAAAAATGCTCTTTGCCCTGCGAGCAAATCTTCTTAACGGCATTGGCCAGAGCGGAGATGTTGCCTAATTGTTCTACCACAATGCCTGTTTGTTGTGTGATTAGCTCTGGCAGCGCAGTTGTGTTGTATACGATTGCAGGTGTTCCACAGGCCATTCCTTCAGCAATTGTGAGGCCAAATGTCTCTTGTTTTGATGTGCTAATTACAACGTCTGCTGCTGAGTAAATTTCAGCTAATTCAACTTGAGATTGAGTGCGAGGTATGGCAATCATTCCTTCAGGCAACTCATTGCCAACGCTATCTGATAAACCCACAACCATTATAACATAGTTAGATGGTAAGGTTTGGCGTAGTGCTATTAGGTCGTCCAAGCCCTTTGCTCTGCTCCATGATGATGCTACTGATACACACAGATAGCTATTGCCAATATTATATTTCGAACGAATTGTCTCTTTGTTGCGTGCAGAGAAAATGTTAGTATCTACGCCATTATATATATATTGTATATGCGAGTTGCGCAGATATGACTTCATGGCTTGTTCTGATAGCCATTTAGATACTGGAACAAGAGTTAGTCTGTTGTTGAGCGATGTGAAATATCGCTGTTTGCGCCTGAAGTTGTTATGTGAACAATCAATCAATGCTTTTGGGTATGAGCATCTTGCAGGACAATTACGACATGCATCTATCCACTTCATACAGCCTGCCTCAACAAAATGGGCGCAATGACCCGTAAACGACCAACAATCGTGTAGCGTCCATACCACGGGAGTCGTCACAGAGTTGAGGTAGTCGAAGAGGAGTTCGTAGTTTATGTAGTAGCCATGAATATTGTGCAGATGGATTACGTCGGGATTAATCTGCTTTATCCTCTTTATAAGTTGCTTTGTGGCATATCGCGACCCAAGTCCATGCCTATCAAAGAGTCGTGAGATGAGAAGATGCCATGCTTGACTCAGCTTCGAGCCTATCTTGATTAGCTCAGAAGAGCTTGTGTTGCAGCTTCTGCCGTAGGCAATATAGCTCTGCCAGCCATGTTGTATGGCCAGCTCACCAATCTGCTCTGCAATCTTGCCTGTCGAGCCCCAATTAGCTGTTGAGTTTATTTGTAGAAGCTTTGGCATGGATGACACTTTATAAATAACACTCTACTTGTTGTTGCTCAATTCTCTCGAAATCCATGGTTGAGATATGCTTACGCATACTATTATATCTCTCAATATCTCTTATTTCAGACAACTTTTCATCGAAATTGTCTGCTTCGATAGAGAATATCACGCCATTATCGTTGTTAATTATCTCTTCGGCACATCCAACCTTGTCGCTTACCATTACGGGCGTGCCATTGTTTAGTGCCTCCTCAACAACAAGACCCCAGGGCTCTGATGTGGATGGTAATATAAATACATCTGCCGCTTGGTAATAAGTAGAGAGTTTGTTGTTATCTATAGCTCCGAGAAATTCTATGTTTGGTTTTGCTATTGTCTTGAGCCTCTGCTCAAGTTCGCCAAATCCAATAATGGTGAGTCTTAAATCTGGATGGTTGTTGAATTTGCTAACCAAATATTCAAGATTCTTGACATGGATTAGGCGGCCTACAAACAAAAAGTTCTTAACATCGCTTCTTGGTTTGTACTCTGGCTGTTTGATGTAGTTGAACACACCTACACCCTTGGTTATTATTGTTTTGCCTCTAAATCTCAAGCTGTCGGTTATCTTGCGTTGTGCCTTGCCAGAGGCATAAACCTTTGATATTCTCGATATAAAAAGGCGCTTGAGAAAGCCTTTAAATCCCTCTGTTGAGGACTCTAAGTAGCTGGACTCAATGACAATGGAGTTCTTCTTTTTGCTCGAACAGAATGCACTCACCCACATAGGAATGGAGTCCCAACCTCCTATAATCAACTCGACGTATTTATTAAACCAAAGGATTTTACACAGTTCTATTATTCGTGTTAACCTATTTTTTCGCAGAAATATATGCTCAAACTCCATTGTTTAATATTTTCATATCCTTTTTC
>JAFODV010000024.1 GCA_017380515.1 Alistipes sp. | reverse complement strand
CCTTTGGTATCGTAGATGATATATGGCGCTTCACTCTTATCTATCTTAATGAGTGTTAGCTTTATAGGTGCATTTACATCAATGCTATTAAAGCTCGATAGGTTCTCTTTTATTGGCCCAAGATTGGGTATCGTGCTCTCTTGTGCTATAAGATTTGTTGCGCAGCAGATTGCGAATATCGATAGTAGAAACCTCTTCATAAGTCGTAAGTTTTTATAATTACAAACGCTAAATTAAACAAAATATGGCAATTCACCAAAGGAATTGCCATATTTTTATCCGTAGGATAATCGCTAATGTCGTTATAAGGATATTTTAACATAGGCGGCACCGCTGCGTTGTGCAGCCTCTAATCCCATTGTCGAATCCTCAAATATGATTGTCTCGCGTGGTGATACGCCAACCCTCTCCATCGCTTGAAGGAAGCACTCGGGGTGGGGCTTGGGTTTGGTTACATCATCGCCTGATATAATGCCGTCAACGCCATTTACTATGTTCAAGTGACGCATTACATTAGTTATGTTATCTATGTGACCTGTAGATACTATCCACACTTTAGTTCCCATCGATCGCATCATCTGACACCACTCCCAAAGCGGGGTGTTCAGGCGCACGCTATCGAAGTAGTTGGGGTATATCTCAACTTTGCGGCGTCGTAATTTGCGAGCCTCGTCGTCGCTCTCGATGCCCACATCTCTGAGAAATTCACGACAGCGCATACCAAAATATTTGGCAGTGTACTCCTCAATAGATATGTTGATACCAACCTCGCTAAGAGCCTGGATGTATGCCATGCCATTAGCTATGCGAGTGTCGGCAAGTGTGCCGTCGAAGTCGAGTAGAATTAACTTTATATTAGACATCTTAATCAAATGATTGCATGCTTGATAGAGCGATGCGTATTATGCGTTGATACTCCTCGGCATTAAGCTCAAGGAAGAAGTAGTGTACGGGGTCTACACGAGTGCCGTTGAAGATAACCTCGTAGTGTAGATGTGGCGCAAACGATAGTCCACTATTGCCCGACATGGCAATGATGTCACCACGCTTAACCTTGTCGCCCCTCTTAACTCGTATGTCCAAGAGGTGGCTGTACGATGTTTGGTAGCCGTTACCATGGTCTATGGTGATAGCCTTGCCGTGTGTTGTGTTCTTCTCCGATAAGGATTGTACCGTGCCATCTGCGGTGGCAAAAACTGCAGTTCCCTCTGGTATGAGGTAATCCACGCCATGATGCTCACGCATAGTGCGATGGAATGGGTTAATTAATGGCTTTTTACCCGCTGCAAGCAGTGTGAGCTGTCGGTTATTTACAGGTTGAATTGCTGGTATGCAATCTATTGATAGTGATGTAGTTTCATGCGCATACATCATATCTTCGTATGAGCGAGTGAGTGCATCTTTGTCATTTTCTGCACTTTGCAACTTGTTATTTAACTCCGATAATAGCTCATCATTATCCAAGTCCATTAGGCTCTCGTGCAGTGCAATTCTCTCCTCGTCATCATCAATTGTCAGGTCGTATGGGTTGGACTCGAACAACTTGCGAAAGACATTCTCATCGCGCGCAACAACATTATCTATTACTTCAGTTAACTCTTCGTAACGCTCTGACATTTTGTCATATTCAGAGTTCAGTTTGTTGTTTGTGTTGCGGAGTTCAGTCTCCGCTGGCATGTCAACAAATATGGAGAGCAAAACATAGAATAGGGTGACCGATGCTATCCACAATAGTAGGTGCACACTAAGGGTTAGTATGCGGTTGTTTTGCCAACGGAATTTGGTTAATATGTTCTTTATAATTTTCATTGTATCAGTTCTTTACGGTTGACTCTTCAATCTGATTCATCAACTCAACATAGGCCTCGGGCGACATATCCTTGTTGAAGTAGTGGATGGGGTTTACGGTGTTGTCACGGAAGCGCACCTCGTAGTGTAGGTGAGAACCCTCCGAAACACCAGTGTTGCCAACTTCGCCAATTACCTGTCCGCGTGTTACGCTATCGCCCTCCTTGACATACATCTTATGGAGGTGGCCATAGCGTGTCTTATAACCAAAGCCGTGGTTTAGTTCTATGAGGTTGCCATAGCCGTTGCGCCAGCGTGCCTCTCTAACAACAGCATTACCCGTAGCATAGACAGGAGTACCCTTTGGTGCAGCAAGGTCTACGCCCTCATGCTTGCGCCATGTGCCGTAGCGTGGGTGCTTACGCATGCCAAAGAGACTGCTCACGCTACGAAGTTTTGTACGGTCGATGGGCCAGATAGCGGGGATGACGGTTGAAAACTCCTCCTTGTGCGTCGCCATCTCTTGTGTGTCGTCAAGAGAGATTGAGGCGTAGTATATGGAGCGAGTAAGGTGGTCGAGACTACGCCAGCCCTCCTCGATAAGGGCACCATGGTCGTTGCCCTTATATTTGGCGTACCTCTCATCGTTATAATCGGAATAGACCCTAAGAATATCGGGGTCGCCTATGGTGTCTACGCCCAAAAGAGGTCTATATACATAGTGGTCGCGATGTTTTATATCCTCGAGTATCTGCTCCGAGGCCGCGATTTTCTCTTGCAGGATTATATATTCGCGTTCGAGGCGATGGTTGTCTCGTCGTATCTTTGCCATCTTTGGCGTGTCGGTGTATGATGATATTGCGAGGTTGCACGCAACGGCAATGACGAGGGCTAAGACCATGCGCAAAGCTATGCGATAGCCACGAGGCCAGCGCTTTATCGAGCCAAGAAGTGAGCCAAGTCGATTGTTGCCCATGAGTAAAAATAAAAAATATTAAAAATTCTCTCGTTTAACGATGCAAAATTAAAGTAAATTGTGTAATTTTGCAACCGCGTATAAAAATAGGTATAAAATAATTTCAAAATATATGGATTCTAATAAAGCAAGACAGGCGTTTCTGGATTTCTTCAGAACGAAGGAGCACGAGATTGTAGCTTCTGCTCCCATGGTCGTAAAGAACGACCCTACATTGATGTTTACAAATGCGGGTATGAACCAGTTCAAGGATATCTTCCTTGGCAACGCACCCCGCAAGTTCCCCCGCGTGGCAGACACTCAGAAGTGTTTGCGT
>JAFODV010000006.1 GCA_017380515.1 Alistipes sp. | reverse complement strand
TATCCTCCGATGGGGTGTAGGTATAACCATAGTAGTATGGGTTATAGCCGTAGTAGCCCTGGTTGTACATGTTGCCATAGCCATAGCCGTAGTAGCTATTCATATAGTTCATGTAGTTCATATAGTTGAGGTAGTCGTAGTAGGCGGTGTCATTGCCTCCTGTGGTTGTTGAGGTGACAGAGCCTATCTGGCCTGATATGCCATAGCCATAGGTTGATACGCTGAGCACTGCTGCCCACTGGCCCTGGCGCAGGGTGGGGATAGAGTAGTTCCAGGCGAGGATATACTTATTCTCGTCTGTGCTCTTAGGATAGAACGTCAAGGCCTCGCCCTCAGTCTGCACCTCGCCATAGATAATCTCCTTAACCTCGTCGATGTTGGTGTCGAAGATGAAGCCATCGAGGAAGCGACCTATGTACCATACCTTAGCTGTAGTCTTAGTCTTGAGCGAGTCGGTGGTGAGCACCTCGTCGTAGGTGATGCCTGTGCCAAAGCGCTCGATGAGTGCCTCGTTGATGCGGCGCTCAAGGTCGTTAGGGTTGCTATATATAGCACCTGCTGTGTAGTTATCCTCGTTTGCATACTTGAGGGTGTCCTGACCAAGAACTCTGAAGTTGAGACTCTTTGAAGGGTTGTATGCATAGTTAACATATAGGTGCTCGAGGGTGTCGATAGGCTGGTGCCAACGACCATCGTAGAACTCCAGAGGGCGTGTGTCCACCTCTTCCTCATCCTTGCTACTGGTGCTATCGCCTGAGCGTGTTCGACGATGTCGCTGCATCGACTTTTCAGCCTCGTTCTCCTCCTTAACCACTTTGTGCTCTGTGCATAGGCCACCATTGCTACCTGCAAACGTGCTTACATATTCACCCTCATAAGCCACAGGGTTGCTCACATGACCAAACACCTCAAGGTCGACAATCATAGGCTTGGTGTCGTCCATCTCGTACTGACCCTCATAGCCACCATCGCTCGATGAGCTGCTCTTGATTACAGATGCTGGAAGGTAGAGGCGTAGTTTTGTGCCGTAGCGCACCTCGATAGAGTCGCCACCAATGCATAGCTTGTTGAATGTTGCTAAGTATGTACCCTCGTGGATAGTGTGCGAGTCTTTGCCGCTGAAGCGGAAGGCTGGCACATAGCGTGTATGCTTGGTGAATGTGCCGAGCTGTGTGGCGTAGCCGTAGTCACGTGTCTCGCATATGTTGCCGTCAAGGTCTCGGCCTGTGAAGTTGTACCACAACCATACATCTCTGCCCGATATTGGGAGTGAGTCAATACGACCATAATCGAGTACTTCAACATAGTAGCCACCATCCTCTTGGTAGTTGTCCAAAAGCTCTGTATGATACTTCTTAATCCACTCGTGTAGCGATCGCTGCTCAATCTCCTCAGCACTCATCGTAGGCTCCTTGATGCAGGCAGCCATGATAAGCAATAGTAGGGTGGTTATGCCTAAATACTTCAATATGTTGTTCATATGCTTGATTTACTTTTTTGTTACTGTTAGAATGTCGATATACCACACTTGTGCCGACTTGCCGGGTACCATACCAACATATTTGTTGCCATAGCCGCTCTCAAATGTGAGATACACCTCTATGCTATCGCCCTCACGACAACCCTCAATGGCTGTCTCCAAACTTTCGAGAATATCACCATTGCCTAAGGTTGCTTGAAGTGGCTCTGTGGTCCACTCATACGATGTGTTGAGCCCTTTAGATTTAAGCTCATTGATGGCTGCCTCGTCGTTTGTGGCGAACATGTTGTCGATGGTTGGCTTTGAGTTGTTGAAGATGTATGCAGTATAGCGCAACTCGAGTTTGTCGCCTGCCTCAGCTACGTTCTTATCGTCACGTCCAGCGTCGTAGTATGTTGCAATGTAGCGATATATGTCTAAGCCCCATTGTGTGTAGAACTGAGGGTTGTTATCCAGCGAGTTTGATAGCTCAGACTCTGGAATAAGGCGTGGCTGATGCGATCCCTTGAGATAGCTGGTGATGTTGTTCTGCTGCGTGTTAAGCGTGGTGTCAGTTTCGTTGCTGCACGAAACTACCATGGCTGCAACAAATGTCACAACCGCCAGTAGAGATATTTTACAAATCTTCATCATTACCATATAATCGCACAAAGTTAATAATTATTTTGCAAAGCCTATTCTTTTTTTACTAAAAAAGATGTTAAAGGCTCTTTAGTGCTGTGCGTATAGCCTCCTCCACACTTATTGCAGGGTCGTTCTTGAATATTGTGTTAAGCACCTTTTCTGATGCTGACTTCTGGAATCCGAGCATAGATAGTGCCGCAAGTGCCTCGTCGAAACTCTCGGGTCGAGACTTGATAGTGGGTGTTGCCACCATCATGTCGCTTGCTCCCAGCTCCAGCATCTTACCCGATAGCTCAACAATGATCTTCTGCGCTGTCTTAAGACCAAGACCCTTGACATTCTTTAGCAACACAGCATTCTCTGTGGCAATGATGTTTTGTAGTTCACGTGTCGAGTATGTCGATAGTATCATTCGTGCGGTGTTGCCGCCTACGCCTGAGACACTTATGAGCTGTCGGAATAGCTCGCGCTCGAGCTTTGTTGAGAATCCGAATAGCGTCTGCTGATCTTCGCGAACGATGAAGTGAACATATAGCTTTGCCTCTGCCGTATGCTCAATGTCGGCATATGTTTTGAGTGATATGTTGATGAAATATCCTATGCCCGCAGCCTCTATGATCGCATATGTTGGTGTTGCCTCTGCAACTTTACCTGATATATATTCGTACATAGCTTGTATATGTCGCTAAAAATAATTATGAAAATTTCTACAAAAGTAAATAAATTTTTTTATCTTTGCCTTTTGAAACTGATAATTAACTAAAAACGTATATAATTTATGAAAAAAACACTTTTGTTTGCCTTTGCAATGGCTGCAATGCTTGTGTCATGTGGTGATAAGGAGTCTAAGGCAACCGACGCTGTTGAGACAAAAGAGGAGGAGAAGATTGTTCTTCCAGATTCTACAGAGTGCGTAAAGAGCGCTGAAGTTGTTTATGTTGACCTCGATGCAATGTTTAAGTCGAGCAAGATTTACGCTAAGGAGGGTAAGTCACTTGAGGAGAAGATTGAGGCTTTCCAGAAGAAGATGATCGAGAAGCAGGAGGACTTTGCAAAGCGTGAGCAGGGCTTGGTTTATGAGCAGAATAAGATTGCTCAGGAGGGCCAGAAGCTTAACTCTGATTATCAGAAGGGCTTGATTACCACTCTAACCGCACAGACTAAGGGTGAGCAGCTTGAGAAGCGTGCGCAGAATGCTCAGGCAAATGCAGCAGCACTTCAGAAGCAGTTTGAGCAGGAGGCTGAGGTTCTTCAGAAGGAGGAGCAGGAGTTGGCCGAGGCTAACGCAGTTCTTCAGAATCGCTTCACCGAGTTGGTTAAGCTCGCTATCGACGAGGTAAATGCCGATGGTCGCTACAAGATGATTGTTAACTCGATGATGGTTATCGATGCTGCTGATGGTCTTAATATCTCATCATTGGTGCTTAACAAGGTTGATGAGCTCTACGACAAGGGTGCAGTTATCACCGAGTAAGACTTTGAGCTAAAGATACTTTGCCGACATGCCTTAGTTAGTATGTCGGCAATTTTACTAATCCACTTATTTTTTTGCTGTATAAAGATTTCGCACTATGGGCTTTATACCATTCACGTTTGTTGATCTCATTGATATATTGCTTGTTGCCTCGTTGCTCTATGCCTTCTATCGAGCTATGAAGGGCACGAGTGCTCCATATATCATGCTTGGCATCTTCTTTATCTACCTATTGTGGATATTGGTCAAGACCTTCAACCTTGTGTTGTTCTCAACCATTCTCGGACAGATTATCTCTGTCGGTGTGATAGCCATTATCATCATCTTCCAGCCAGAGATTCGTCATTTTCTTCAGGCTATCGGCCGTCAGCGTGAGCGCTTCGAGTGGCTATCACGCATATTCAACTTCCGAAATCGTAAGACAGAGCAGGATATCGAGCTTCAGCCTATTGTCGATGCATGCCGCGAGATGGGTGAGCAGAAGGTGGGTGCTCTTATTATTATTAAGCAGTCTAATGATCTTGGTATTATCGAGGAGAGTGGTATTGCTATCGACGCAAAGGTCTCTACGGCGCTCATCGAGAATATCTTCTTTAAGAATGCCCCATTGCATGACGGAGGTATGGTTATT
>JAFODV010000023.1 GCA_017380515.1 Alistipes sp. | reverse complement strand
GCTAAGGATGACCGTCCGTACACACTGCGAGATGTTTCGCTAAGGCTCAACATGACAGGGCTGGGTATGACTGGGTAATGCCGCTAAAGCTCTGGGTAGGGCTGGGTATCTTGGGTATAGTGGGTACTATGGGTAGTTTTTACTATTTACCCATCATACCCATTTTACCCATAATCCTCATTACTCATTACTCATTACTCATTACTCACTACTCATTACTCATTATTTTAGTGCTTCCATCTGCTCCTTGATAGCGGCAATCTTAGCCTCGGCATCTGCCTGCTTAGCACGCTCGTTGGCAACAACCTTCTCGGGTGCTGATGACACGAAACGCTCGTTAGAGAGCTTCTTCATAACCGATGCAAGGAATCCCTCAAGATATTCGAGGTCGGCGCTGAGCTTCTGCAATTCTGCCTCCTTGTCGATGTTGCCCTCCAAAGGTATGAAGTACTGCGTAGTCTTCACGATGAAAGCCGCCGCCGTAGCATCCTTCTCGGTAGTGGTCTCGATAGCTGAGATGTTGCCCAATTTGCTGATTGTTGCGGCGAACTCTGCAGGGTAGTTCTCGTCGGCGATGTAGCGGAGGGTGAGTGCCTCCTTCTGTGCTATGTTGCGCTGCTTGCGCACGTTACGTATTGCCGACACCACCTCCTTAGCAAGCTCGAAGCGTGCCAACACGCCCTCATCTGCCTTGCGCTCAGCCTTAGGCTCGCTCGCTACGCAGATAGACTTAACGCCCTCTTCAGGCTTGAGGTCCTGCCATATCTCCTCGGTGATGAATGGCATGAATGGGTGCATGAGGCGTAGAAGCTGGTCGAAGAAGTGCTTGGTAGCCTCGATGGTTGCGGTGTCGGCAGGTGAGCCATATGCTGGCTTCACAAGCTCAAGATACCAGCCGCTGAAGTCGTCCCAGAAGAGGCGGTAGAGCTCGGTAAATGCCTCAGAGATACGGTACTGCGCCATGTTGTGGTTGATTCTCTCGATGCGCTCTGCCATAACCTCCTCGAACCATGTGATAGCCTCGCGTGCTGCTGCTGGCTGCTCCACGTCGGCGCTAATCTCCCACATGTTGATTAGGCGGTAGGCGTTCCATATCTTGTTGCAGAAGTTGCGGCCCTGCTCACATAGTGCCTCGTCGAACATCACGTCGTTGCCCGCTGTGGCAGACATGAGCATGGCGATACGCATGCCGTCGGCGCCATACTTAGCGATAAGGTCGAGTGGGTCGGGTGAGTTGCCGAGCTGCTTCGACATCTTGCGGCCGAGCTTATCGCGCACAATACCAGTGAAATATACGTTAGAGAATGGCTTCTCCTGACGCCACTCGTAGCCTGCCATGATCATACGTGCAATCCAGAAGAAGATGATATCTGGGCCTGTCACAAGGTCGTTGGTAGGGTAGTAGTAGTTGATCTCCTCGTTGTCGGGGTTGTTGATGCCGTCGAACACAGATATTGGCCATAGCCATGATGAGAACCATGTATCCAAGACGTCCTCGTCCTGACGTAGGTCACTAAGGGTTAGCGAAGCATCCTTCTCCTGAGCTAGGCGCAATGCCTCGTCTATGGTCTCTGCCACCACGTAGCCACCCTTAGGCAGGTAGTAGGCAGGGATGCGATGACCCCACCATAGCTGGCGTGAGATGCACCAATCCTTGATGTTCTCCATCCAGTGGCGGTAGGTATTCTTATACTTTGTAGGCACAAACTTGATGACATCCTCCAACACTGCGGCGGTAGCAGGCTTTGCCAACTCCTCCATCGACAAGAACCACTGCATAGAGAGCTTAGGCTCGATAGCTACGCCTGTACGCTCCGAGAAGCCCACGTTGTTGGTGTAAGGCTCAACCTTCTCCATGAGGCCTGCTGCGGTGAGGTCGCCCTCGATAACCTTGCGGCACTCAAATCTATCAACACCCACGTACATGCCCACCTTGTCGTTGATTGTGCCGTCGTCGTTGAAGATGTCGATGGTCTCCAAGCCAAACTTCTCGCCGAGCATATAGTCGTTAACGTCGTGTGCAGGGGTTACCTTCAGCGCACCAGTACCAAACTCAAGGTCTACATACTCGTCACGAATGATAGGTATTGACCTACCCACCAATGGCACGATGACACGTGCGTCGGCAGGAAGGTGCTTGTAGCGCTCGTCGTTAGGGTTCACGCAGAGGGCAGTATCGCCAAGGATGGTCTCAGGGCGTGTTGTTGCCACCACGATATACTCCTCCGTACCCTCAATCTTGTAGCGTAGGTAGTAGAGCTTACCCTGCGACTCCTTATATATTACCTCCTCGTCCGAAAGAGCTGTCTTTGCCGAAGGGTCCCAGTTCACCATGCGCACGCCACGGTAGATGCGGCCCTTGCGATATAGGTCGACGAAGACCTTGAGCACGCTCTCCGAGCGCTCCTTGTCCATCGTAAAGCATGTACGCTCCCAGTCGCACGATGCGCCGAGCTTGCGTAGCTGCTGGAGGATGATGCCTCCGTGCTTCTCCTTCCACTCCCATGCGTGCTTTAGGAACTCCTCACGTGTGAGCGACGCCTTGTCGATGCCCTCGTCCTTGAGCTTGGCAACCACCTTCGCCTCGGTGGCGATTGATGCGTGGTCGGTGCCAGGCACCCAGCAGGCATTCTTGCCCTGCATGCGAGCACGACGGATGAGCACATCCTGCAACGTGTTGTTGAGCATGTGACCCATATGCAACATTCCTGTTACGTTTGGTGGTGGGATTACGATTGTGTAGGGCTCGCGAGCATCAGGCTCCGAGTGAAATAGGTTGTTCTCAATCCAGAAGTTGTACCACTTCTCTTCGATGAGTTCGGGTGAATACTTGTCTGCTAACTGCATAACTATCTATGTTTTTGTTTGTTATTGGCTTGTGTTGTGTGTGCGCACGCCCACTCGCGGGCACACAATCGTACAAAGATAGTAAAAAAAAGCGAAAAGACAAAAAATGTAGAAGCGCAGAGATAAGGAATTTAAGGAGTTTAAGGAGTTTAAGGAAATTAAGGAGTTTATGGAGGGCGCTATCGACGTTTAACCTCAAGGTCTAACCGCTAACCTTCTCCTTAACTTCCCTAACTTCCCTAACTTCCCTAATCTCCCTATAAACAAAGCGTCGCAGACACCTCACTTTTCACTTTTCACAGTCACACCTCCCCTAAAACGGACACTCGTCGACACCCTCTGTGAATGCGTGAATGTGTGAATCTGTGAATTGCGGTGCGAGGTCTGAGCTATTTGCAACATTTGGACTATTTACAACATTTGAACTATTTGCAACACTCACTATGCCGTTGCTTTCGCTGAGAATGCCCCTATCCACGAGGCGCTTGAGGCGCATATATGCCGTGGTCTTCTTCAGGCTTTTGAGCTCCATGAGCTTGTTAATCAGCGTTGTACGTTCGATGCTTCCGCCATACATATCTTCGAGTATGGCAACAATGTCGTTGCGGTTGTCGGGCTCGGTGGGTAGCTCCGCAAGGCGCGGTATGCCCTCCTCCGACACCGTAAAGGCGAAGCGCTCGAAGGGCTCGTTACGGCAGAACTGAGGCTCGACAATGGTGCACTCGCCAACACGGTGCACAAAGAGCACCGCCTCGCTCTTACGTTGCAACGACGAGCCGAGGTGGCCACGTGCCTTGTCGCTACCAGGGTTAGTGTGCAACACACATATAATGTGAGTGTTAGCCTGCGTAGATAGCTTCATAAGCTCGGCCACCAGAGCATCACTCTCCTCCAGGTCGTTGGTGTTGCGCTGCAGGTCGGCAATGCCATCTATGACCACTATGTCGTAGTGGCGCAGCGTCATGGCGTCGTAGACCATCTGTTTGCGCTCATGAGGCGCCAGCTCGCGCAGAGCAAGCGTCGTTAGGCGTGGCTCGACAATAGCGCCACCCATAGCCGCACCCGTCATCTGCGTGATGCGGTTTACCACACGTCGTACGTGCTGTTCGCCTTGCTCGGTGTCTACCCACAACACGTTAATATTCATATTTTTGCCTACGTTGCTAAAGTTGTCTAACTTGTCGTAGGGTATAGCCATGGCCGAGGCTACAAGGGCTGTGGTGAGGAATGTCTTGCGCGACTTAGCCTCGCCACATATTGCCGAGATGTTGCCTCTGGAGCATACGCAACTGCCATCGATGCTTATCAATGGTTCGATGTCGGGCAGTGGCTTGGTCATGTCGATGATGTAGGAGCGCAGACGCTCTTTTATAAGGTCGTATTGGAGCATCTGTGCCTCGTGCTCCACGCTACGTGGGGTGCTTGGCGTGTGGGCATAGTTCAATGTTTGAATGGACGTTGTTTCGTCCTCAGCCAGTAGTTGAGAGATAGATACCATATTAAAATATTTCTTGATAATAGACATACATTCAGAGGGTGATATATTACTATAAATAGCTATATATCAATAAGTAAGTATATATCTATGAGTTGATTAATGGAGCATGATTGTCGACTTGTCATGCTCAAAGGTTAAAGGTCTAAACCCACTGCAAATATACAACATCGAAACCCCGTTGTCAAGTATTTTAACAATTATTTTTTACATATTTTTTATAAAGAGCCATAATGTTCACAGATTCACAGATTCACAGATTCACGCGTTCACGGGGGTAGGGGTGATGGGGTTAAGACCGATAGGACCGATAGGACTACGATACCCTCGCCTCATCGACCCCATCGACCCCATCAAGCTTTAGCGCCCCCATCTCCCCCATCTCCCCCATCAAGCTCTACCGGCTCTACCCACACCTGTCATGTTGAGCGAAGCGAAACATCTCTCGGTTGGCGCTAACGTCGAACGTCCGTGCTAACTGAGAGATTCTTCACTACGTTCAGAATGACAGGGCTGGGTATGACTGGGTAATGCCGCTAAAGCTCTGGGTAGAGATGGGTATCTTGGGTATAGTGGGTACTATGGGTAGTTTTTTCTATTTACCCATCATACCCATTTTACCCATAATCCTCACTACTCATTACTAATTACTAATTACTAATTACTCATTCCCTTTGCACTTTCCGAAAATTTTATTATCTTTGTCTGCTATTATATATGTACGCGCGAAACAATTAACTAAAAACTTATACTATGCAGCAAAATCAACCTAAAACATCGTTGCCTGAGAACGCCTATCGTGAGCTTAGGCAAGGCGAAGAGTACCAGCCTATTATGGGTGCTAACGCCAACCCTGTGGAGGTGACTCCCTACTCCGTTACGGTGGGTATCATCATGGCGGTGATATTCTCCGCAGCAGCAGCCTACCTCGGCCTTAAGGTGGGTCAGGTATTCGAGGCGGCTATCCCTATCGCCATCATCGCTGTGGGCCTCGGCCAGATGCGTGGCAAGAAGAATATGCTCGGCCAGAATGTCATCATCCAGAGTATCGGTGCGTCGTCGGGCGTTATCGTGGCGGGTGCCATCTTCACGCTCCCTGCGCTCTACATTTTGGGTCTTAATGCCCAGTTCTACCAGGTCTTCCTATCGTCGCTCTTGGGCGGTTTCCTCGGCATCGTGCTCATGATTCCTTTCCGCAAGTACTTCGTTAAGGAGATGCACGGCAAGTATCCTTTCCCTGAGGCTACAGCAACAACAGAGGTGCTCGTGTCGGGCGAGAAGGGTGGCTCGCAGGCAAAGATATTGGTGGCTGCAGGCCTTATCGGTGGTCTTTACGATTTTGTTGTCTCTACATTTGGCGCATGGGCATCGTCGCTCTCAACACAGATGTGGGGTTGGGGTCAGGCTCTTGCGGCAAAGGCGAAGCTTACCTTTGGCCTTAACACCTCGGCAGCAGTATTGGGCCTTGGCTATATCATCGGCCTTAAGTATGCCCTTATCATCGCTGGTGGCTCGGCCCTCGTGTGGTTTGTGGTAATTCCGTTGGTTACGCCTATCCTCTCAATGTTCGACGCAGCAACGCTCCCCGACACCCTCGCAGCGATGGGTATCAACCACGAGGCGTTGGCTACGCCTGAGGGCATCTTCAAGGAGATTGGCCGTCCTCTGGGCATCGGTGGCATCGCCATGGCAGGACTTATCGGCATCATACGCCAGGCAGGCATCATCAAGAGTGCCCTAAGCCTTGCCAAGAACGAGCTTGGCGGCAAGAAGGCGGCAGCGGACGAGCCTCGCACACAGAAGGACATCACTATGAAGGTTATCCTCTCGGTGATCATCGCCGTGCTTGTGGCTACATTGTTCTTCTTCCAGTTTGGCGTGCTTCATAACTGGGCGCAGACCATCGTGGCACTCCTCATCGTCTTTGTCATCGCCTTTCTGTTTACCACCGTGGCAGCAAATGCCATTGCCATCGTGGGCTCAAACCCTGTGTCGGGCATGACTCTAATGACGCTCATACTATCATCGCTCGTGCTTGTATCTATCGGCCTTGAGGGTAAGGAGGGCATGGTTGCCGCCTTGGTCATCGGTGGCGTGGTATGTACCGCCTTGTCGATGGCTGGTGGCTTCATCACCGACCTAAAGATTGGCTACTGGCTTGGCACAACACCTAAGAAGCAGCAGACATGGAAGTTTGTCGGAACATTCGTATCGGCAGCTACCGTTGCTGGCGTTATGATTATTATGAACGGCACATATGGCTTCACCGAGGAGACTGCCGCAGCCCTCGGCCATGATGCTCCTCTGGTAGCACCTCAGGCTAACGCCATGGCTGCCGTTATCCAGCCTCTGATGACGGGTGGCGCAACACCATGGGCCTTGTACGGCATTGGCGCTGTTATTGCCCTCATACTAACACTCATCAAGCTTCCAGCATTGCCTTTCGCACTCGGTATGTTTATCCCTATGGAGCTCAACGCACCTCTCGTTGTGGGTGGCTTGGTGGCATGGGCTG
>JAFODV010000005.1 GCA_017380515.1 Alistipes sp. | reverse complement strand
GGCGAGGTACCACCACATTGCCACTTGATATGTTAAACTTGGGCTGCTCGTAAGAGGCGAAGTCGCCACCAATGTTTAGACGTAGGCGTTTGAAGTAGATTACGCCGGGCCATCCTCCATCGGGATACCACACTGGGAGCTGGTAGTTTATCGATGTAGCAAAATAGTCTTTTGCGTAGTAGCGGTTGTTTATCTCGTACGACGAGAAGCCTCGAGGTAGCAACTTTGTTGACTTGAATACAAGGTCCGACAACATAAGGTCGGAGTGGAAACCACCGATAAGTCGTTGATACGATGCAGCCACCGAGAGTGAGTGATGCTTAGCAAAGCCGGGGGTATATACCTTGCCGTAGAGTACAGCCAAGTGGCTAAAATAGTTGGTGGTGGGGTTCAAGGCGTAGTTGACCTGAACAACTACTCCCCATGGAGGCAGAAAGTCGCGATGCGCCATTCTTACCTGGTCGCTAAATGCTGCGCCTATATTGAGTAGGTGTACGCCCTCTGAGTAGCCTATTGTTTTGAAGTTTTGTATCTTGCCACCCTCAAGGTCTATGCGGTCGACGTTTGCCACCATACCATTTGTGAAGGTCCATGATGTCGATAGTGCAAACTGCGATGTGTGGTAGCCACGTTGCATAAGAATTGGAAGCGTTGCTCCCGCACTCAACGAGTAGTAGCGGCCCAACTTAGGCTCGTCAGGAAATTCTGGCTTGCCAGTGTCGGGGTTAAATATCCATATCCTATGTAGCTTCTGCTTGCCTCCATATGTTCCCTTTGCCCAAAGGTTTACGCCAAGGCCGTAGTAGCGTATCGTTCCCTTGAAAATTGAACCCTCTTGAGGATTCCAACCCCAGGTGAGGAATCCCTCTGTGTTTGAGAGCAGGTTCTGCGACATTATTGTTGCTCCGAGGTTGAATGCAATGTCTGACTCCTCGGTTATGGCATAAGGGTCGTACGATGCAGGAGCCCAGCTGTGTATGTTAAATGCGTGGCCTATGCGACTGAAGCGACGCGTTGGCTGTTGCTTGGCAATGGCCTCGGCTGCTTGGGTGTCAAAGCGCACTGTATCGAGGTTTACAACACCCCAAGGTTTGCTTTCAGGTAGCAGCCATGCTTCGGGGTGTGGGCGATACTCCACTTCGGTGGCTGATTCGAGCTGTTGCATCACTGGCAGATATCCTCGCTTGTCGTAACTTGTTGCAACCACACATGTTTGGTCGTATGGCGAGGGGCTAAACGATCCATATGAGGATGTTGAGAGCTGATACTCCTTGTTTGAAGCAAGGTCGAAGTAGTGTAGCTCATCGCGTCCCGAGGCTATCGAGCCGAAATATAGTTTGCCATCCTTGGCGCGTAGGTCGCTTAGGGTGGTGTA
Source organism: Alistipes sp. (assembly GCA_017380515.1). Classification (GTDB taxonomy): domain Bacteria; phylum Bacteroidota; class Bacteroidia; order Bacteroidales; family Rikenellaceae; genus Alistipes. Next base: position 13,062 of record JAFODV010000005.1, on the reverse strand, counting down.
TGCAGGACGTGTTGTTGCACGTAGCTCTCCATTGACGAGCTGCGCTATGTGCATGCCATTGTTGTCGGTTATTATCATGTATAGGGCATCGGTGGTGTTGTCCCATGCCATGCCATGTATCTCCTTGCCTCTGGGTAGCGTCGTGAGGCTTTGTTGTTTGTCGTCTATGCCACGCATGACAACACTGTAGCAGCCATCCATCGAATACTCAACCCATGCTACGGCGTCATTGCCGATGGGCGTTACATATAGCGTATTTGTTTTTGTGTATACTCTCTTTGGACGTTTTTGGTCCTTGTCGAGATAGTATATGTTTGACGATACTTTTTGTGCAAATAGTGCGCTACGGCGATACTCGGTCCACCATATGCGGCCCGACTGGCTTAATGCTGGGCGCGACGATACATTGCCCGTGTATGTCAGATGTTGCTCATTGCCTGTTGCAGGGTCAAGCATAACAAATGCTGATGGGTGGTCGAAATCCTCTTTGAGAGCTATGATTGAGCCATCGTTCGCAGCAAGAGGGTAGGTATACGTTGTATGACTCTTAAGCTCAGGTGTTGATACGTAGTTTGTAGATTGCTCAACCTTGGGCAGACTATCCCAGTGTTGCTGCAGTGTGATGAATGTATCCTTGAGCAGAAGAGGCTTCGTTGTGCCATATAGCTTTTTTAGTACCCATGAGTTAGATACAATCATGTATGGTCGACGTACCTTGAGCTCTGTCATGTCGTTGCCGAGGATGCGACCATAGCGGTTGTAGCCATGGCGACTGATGAAATATCCGAGCTGGTAGTGGTCGGGGATATAGTCCTTGTAGGAGCCACAGAACCACTTGTCGGGGTTCTTGAATCTGTTTGCAACATCTCCGTATGCTCGATATGGCAAGGAGAATGATGGTTGCAGACCTCGTCCAAATGTTGACATCTCGGTCTCCGACATCACAGCATCGCCCTCCATTATCCACAATGGCATAAATAGTAGGCCTATTGTCGAGCTTTGCTGGCCAATGACATAGCTTAATACCCTTACCAAGCCGCGATTTAGGTTGTTATACTGCACCGCGTGGCGATATTCGTGGGCTATAAGTTGCTTAGTCCAGGGCATCGAGTAGCCGTTGATGGCTGGTGAAGAGAGAAACTCCACACGCTTAGGGAGCCACATCACAAGGCCGTTTGATTGTATGTTTGCGGGGTGAACAATAAACGGAATCGACATCTGAGGGTGGCGATATCCATATGCGATGTCGTTCTGTACGGCATTTAAGTAAAATGCCATTTCGTGAGCAATCTCTTTAGCTGTGTTGGGGTATATGATGCGATATTTGTCGCCTTTGAGCTGCTGCCAACGAAACGAAATAGGGTCTGAGCCCCAGCTATAGTACTGCGCATACACTCTCTCTGCGGCGAATAAGCCACAGATAATCAGTAATATAGATGTGATAATGCTCTTCATGCGTGTGCGTATGCGTACTTTTAGCGTCCAAAGTTACGAAAAAAATCTTAATTCTGAGGAGTCTCTATCTTGTAAATTTTTATTAATTTTGTGTCACCAAAGCTAAAACCCTATGATTACGTTTTCGATTTGTTTTGTTGTGCTCGTTGCTGCCTATTTCCTTTATGGTAGATTTTTGGAGTATGTAGTGGGTGTTGATGAAAAAGCTGATATGCCCTCAAAGACGCACTATGACGGTGTCGACTTTATGCCGTTGCCACGCTGGCGAATATTTCTAATTCAGCTACTTAATATCGCTGGTACAGGCCCAATATTTGGTGCGGTGCTGGGTGCTTGCTATGGCCCTGTTGCCTTCTTGTGGATTACGCTTGGCGGAATTTTTATGGGAGCCATGCATGACTTTATTTCGGGTATTATCTCGGTGCGTAATGGTGGACAGAGTCTGCCCGAGATTATTGGTAAGTATCTCGGTGGTGGAATGCATAAATTTACCCTTGTTGTAATCCCCGTATTGATGATTTTGGTGGGAGCGGTATTCATTGTCACTCCCTCGCAAATTCTTAGCGACAAGACCGATATGCCCTACCTTATGTGGGTGGCAATAATAATTGTTTACTACTTCGTTGCTACGATATTGCCCGTCGATAAGATTATTGGTAAGATATATCCGGTGTTTGGTGCAGCACTGATATTTATGGCTGTTGCATTGCTGGGAGTCTTGATTTTTGGAGATTACTCTGTGCCAGAGCTTTGCACGATTGAGAATATGCATCTTAGTGCCGATAAACTGCCTATCGTGCCTACGCTATTTATAAGTATTGCGTGTGGCGCCATCTCGGGATTTCATGCTACGCAGTCGCCACTTATGGCTCGCTGCATGACAAATGAGAAACAGGCACGCCCGGTGTTCTTTGGAGCAATGATCTCGGAGTCGCTCATAGCCCTTATTTGGGCAGCTATAGCCATGGCCTTCTTTGGTGGTGTTGATGAGCTTAACGTGTTTATGCAGGAGAATGGAGGCAATGCTGGTGTTGCTGTTTCGACGATTAGCGACACTACGCTTGGCGTTGTTGGAGGAGTGCTTGCTCTGCTTGGCGTTGTTATTGCTCCTATCACCTCGGGCGACACAGCCTTTCGCTCGGCTCGCCTTATCATTGCCGATATGTTGCACTACGACCAAAAGCCTATTTTGAAGCGTCTTGTGGTGAGCCTTCCGCTATTTGCCATCGGTATTGGTATTGCATTCATCGACTTTGATGTTATTTGGCGATACTTTGCATGGTCAAATCAGGCACTCTCGGTTATTACATTGTGGATGATTACTGCATGGCTTATGTATCGAGGCTCTAAGGTGAGCTTTTTGGCGCTTTTGCCAGCAATATTTATGACCTATGTGTGTTCGTCATTTGTCTTTGTATCTAATCAGTTTGTGGGCTTGGGTGCAACTACCGAGGCTTATATATATGGTGCGGCAATGACGGCCATAATTTCTGGATTATTAATGACTAAGATTCGTAAAAACGTTAAACATGGAGCTACAATTTAACCCAACGTCGGATCAAATGTTCGAGCTTGAGGGAAGAGGAAAATATAACTTTTTGCGTCATAAGGAGCGTGTTGACTCTCTTGTTGCTGAGGGTCGCTATATGGAGGCTTGTGAGGCTCGATACGAGGCTTTTCAGTTGCTTGCTGAGGCTTTGCCCGAAGATGAGCCTATGCCTTTGAGGTGGGAGCATGCCAATAGCAGGGCTGCTGTTTCGATACTCTATGGCTCGGCTGTCGATCACTTCCGCATTGGTGATTTGGAGATGGCTATGGCACAGTTGGAGATGCTTCTTGATTGCGATCCAGAGGATCATTTCGAGGGTGTTAACCTCTTGGCATTGTGCTATGTAGCTATGGAGGAGTGGGAGCTATTTGACGACCTTGTAATCGACCTTACTGATAAGTCGGCCGAGGCTGTTATTGCTCGTTTGTGGGCTGCATATCGTAGTGAAGGCGAGGTTGACAAGGCGCTGTTGTCGTTGCTTAAGTCGCGTCATAAGGCATATTACGAGGAGCTCTGCTTGGAGGAGCACCCCGACGATGAGGCCTTTCGCCGTGATATTGCGTCGGAGCGCCCGTCGCAGTGTGCCGAGGCTCGTGAGTGGTGGCTATTGACCGAGCCATTGTGGAGCGAGTTCTCGGAGTTTATCGATGCGCTTAAGGGGTAGTTCGGTTATTTATTGTTTTGTCTATATCTCTTTGGTGATATACCTGTTGCACGTTTGAAGTATTTGCCAAAGAAACTCTGATTCGGGAAGTTTAGTGTTGAGGCTATCTGCTGTATTGTCATATCGGCAGATTGCAGCATTGCACGTGCCTCTAAAATCACGTAGCTTTCGATCCATTCCCCTGCCGAGCGTCCAGTGTTCTCTTTCACGAGCTTAGATAGATATTTGGGTGTTATGCATAGTTTGTCGGCATAGAAGCTTATGAGTCGTTGCGAGCGATAGTGCTCCTGTACGAGTGTCATGAAGCGCTCTACGATGCTATTCTTTATTGAAGATGTGTTTTGTGTTGGGGCGTGGAATGAGCCCAAGCCGCCATAGTAGAATACGCGTATCAGGTTTTCGATAACTTGCAGTCGGAAAGGATTTTGTGTGTCTTCAGCAGCACGATAAAGAATTGCATAAAATACCCTTAGTGGCTGCATAGTATCGGGTGTTATGATGCTTAGGGGGTTGTTGTACATCGCCATATATTGTTGCTGCCAGCCTGGTAGGTTTAGCATGTCGATAAAACGCTTCGATAGGGCTATGGCGTAGCCCATGATGTTGGGGCTGTGCTCTACCCATTCGATAATTTGGCCAGGCATGAGCGTTAACAGCATTGGGCTCTCGACATCGTAGTCGTTGAGGTTGATTCTTATGTGGCAGTGCCCCGAGGTGTATACAGCTATTAGGGCGTGACTCAATTTTTGCGGTTTATGGTTGTTTGCCGATAGCGTATGGCTGTTTATAGGTACCAGTGTGAGGTCGTCGCCGATGGTTATGGTGTCGTTCGGAAGGTTGTCTATGCCTATGTCTCTTATAAAGTTTTTCATAATGCGATTCTGTGTTGTCTGTTGTGTTGGTGCAAAGTAACAAATTAAAATTGGAAACATAAAGCTGCAATCGACCTATTGAACAATATCGAGGCCTGTAGTTCCTGTGATTGTGTCTTTGTTCGACCAATTTGACATTTATTTGGGTAATAGTGTTGGTTGTGCGCAGAGCGAAAATGTAGCGATTGTTAATAACTTATTAAGTTATAATTTGTCTAAGTCAACTAATTTTTCGTACCTTTGGTAAAAATTTGTGACTATGGCAAAATTTAGAGTAGAAGGTGGTCATCGCCTAAGCGGCGAGATTGTCCCACAGGGTGCTAAGAATGAGGCACTTCAAATTATATGCGCAACGTTACTTACTCCTGAGCGCGTTGTTCTTAAGAATGTCCCTATCATTGCCGACGTAATGCAGCTCATCGAGCTTATGGCAGCTATGGGTGTAAAGGTTGAGCGTCTGTCGGAGGATAGCTTCTCGTTCCAGGCTGACGATATCAATCTCGACTATTTACGTTCGTCGGATTATCATCAGCGTTGTCGTCGCTTGCGTGGCTCTGTGATGATGATTGGTCCGTTGCTCACTCGCTTTGGTGTGGGATTCATGCCTAAGCCTGGTGGTGATAAGATTGGCCGTCGTCGTCTCGATACCCACTTCCTTGGTTTTCAGAAGCTTGGTGCACAGTTCAATTTCGACCTAAGCGACGAATTTTATACTGTTGAGTCTAAGCGCCTTAAGGGTACATATATGCTTCTCGACGAGGCTTCGGTGACAGGTACTGCTAACATCGTCATGGCGGCAGTCATGGCTGAGGGCCGTACAACAATTTATAATGCGGCGTGTGAGCCATATTTGCAGCAGTTGTGCAAGATGCTTAACCGCATGGGTGCCAAGATTTCGGGTATTGCCTCAAATCTTTTGGTTATTGATGGCGTTGAAGAGTTGGGTGGCACAGAGCATACCATGCTTCCAGATATGATTGAGGTGGGTAGCTTCATTGGTATGGCGGCTATGAACCGCTCGGAGCTCACCATCAAGGATGTGTCGTACGAGAATCTCGGCATTATCCCTGCTCAGTTTGCTCGCATGGGTATTAAGTTTGAGCAGCGTGGCGACGATATCTACATCCCTCAGCAGGATCACTACTCTATTGAGAGCTTCATTGACGGCTCAATTATGACCATTGCTGATGCTCCGTGGCCAGGTCTTACGCCCGATTTGTTGTCTATCTTCTTGGTTGTGGCAACTCAGGCTAAGGGCTCAGTGCTCATCCACCAGAAGATGTTTGAGAGTCGCTTGTTCTTCGTAGATAAGCTCATCGACATGGGCGCACAGATTATCCTCTGTGACCCTCACCGTGCTACCGTTATTGGTCACGATCACCAGATGCCGTTGCGTGCAGCAAACATGACCTCGCCAGATATCCGTGCGGGTGTGGCTTTGCTTATCGCTGCTATGAGTGCGGAGGGTGTTAGTACAATCCAGAATATTGAGCAGATTGACCGAGGCTATCGCGACATCGAGAACCGTTTGAACGCCTTGGGTGCAAGAATTACACGTATTGATGAATAATAAAGTCGACATAGATGTTTTTAGAAAATAATAAGCATAAGGGTTGGATTGAGGTTATTTGCGGCTCGATGTTCTCGGGAAAGACTGAGGAGCTTATTCGACGCATGAAGCGAGCTCAGTTTGCCAACCTCAAGGTTGAGATTTTTAAGCCATCTATTGATGTGCGCTACTCCGAGGAGGATGTGGTGTCGCACGAGGGTCATGCCATACACTCTACGCCTGTTGAGTCGGCGCAGAACATTCTGCTTATGACCTCCGACGTCGATGTTGTAGGTATTGACGAGGCTCAGTTCTTCGATGCAGGTATTGTTGATGTATGTCGTCAGCTTGCCGATAGTGGTGTTCGTGTTATTGTTGCGGGTCTTGATATGGACTATATGGGTGTTCCATTCGGCCCTATGCCAGCGCTTATGGCTACGGCTGAGTATGTTACAAAGGTGCATGCTATATGTGTTCGTTGTGGCGACTTGGCTCACCATTCGCATCGTCTTACGGCAGATGACAAGCAGGTGTTGCTTGGCGCAAAGGATACCTATCAGCCTATCTGTCGCCACTGTTTCAACGAGTTAATGAAGAATAAATAGTTATGCAGAAAGCTATCGAAAAGTGTGTTGAGGTGTTGAAGGCAGGAGGACTCATTCTCTATCCTACCGACACTGTATGGGGCATCGGCTGTGATGCCACGAATGAGGCTGCTGTCGAGAAGGTCTATAATCTTAAGCGAAGCGAGGATAAGCACTCGATGCTCTGTCTTATGCGTGATGCCGACATGATTGTGCGCTACGTGAACCGTGCTCCGGGCATCGCTTTTGAGGTTATGGAGCTTTCGGATAAGCCGCTCACTGCTATATTGCCAGGTGCTGTGGGCGTTGCGCCAAACCTTATTCCTGAGGCCAAGACTCTTGGTGTGCGTGTTCCTCAGCACGAGTTCTGCCAGGCTTTGCTTCGTAAGTTTGGCAAACCTATTGTTTCAACCTCGGCAAACATCTCGGGCGAGCCTACAGCAAAGCGCCTCAAGGAGGTTGCTCAGGAGATTATTGATGGCGTTGACTATGTTGTTCACCCACGTTTCGAGGGTAAGCCTACGCTTAAGCCAAGCTCTATTATAGCCTTTGGCGAGGGTGGCGAGGTAGAGGTTATTCGCAACTAAAGGGTTATGGCTAAGGAGATTATCACTTCAGTGCAGAAGCGTTTTTCGGATGTAGATTCGTTTTTGCATGTCAACAACATATGGCAGCAGAGCTACTTTGATATGGGCAAGACCGACTTCTATCTTAAGGTCTTGGGTATAGCTGGTGTCTTTGATCGCTTGCGCATAATCACTGCGTCGACACATACCGACTATTATGGCCAGGTGCGCCTTCACGATGACATTGTTGTTAAGACAGATGTGTCGCGCATCGGCAGCAAGAGCATGACGCTACACCAGCGCATTATGCATGGCGATAAGTGCCTCACCGAGAGCTCGTCAGTAATGGTGGCCTTCGACTTCGAGCTTCAGCAGACTGTTGAGATGCCCCAAGAGTGGAAAGACAAACTCTCAGACTATCTTATTACCGAATAACGTATGCAAACTGTTGAGCGACATATAGATATTAACGACTATAACTATGAACTCCCCGACGAGCGCATTGCTAAATTCCCGCTTTCGGAGCGTTCACAGTCGAAGCTAATGGTCTACGATAACGGCACCATCAGCGAGAGTAGGTTTGCTAACGTGGCCTCGTACCTGCCCGATGGAGCAATGTTTGTGTTTAACAACACTCGTGTTGTTCGTGCTCGCATCATCATGCATAAGGCGTCGGGTGCTCGCATCGAGGTTTTCTGCCTTGAGCCTCACTCTCCTGCCGACTACGAGAATGCCTTTAGTGTGCGTGGTGAGTCGGAGTGGAGCTGTGTTGTGGGTAATTTGAAGAAGTGGAAAGAGGGCGAGATATCTGTGGAGTTTGATGTTGATGGTCAGCCTCATAGCCTACGTGCCGAGATTGTTGAGCGTGGCACACGTGAGCATATCGTCCGTTTTAGGTGGTCGGCCGACATGACCTTTGGCCAGTTGCTTGAGTTGCTTGGTCGCATTCCTATCCCACCATATTTGAACCGCGATAGCGAGGATATAGATAATACTCGCTACCAGACTGTATATGCTAAGTTCGAGGGTTCTGTGGCGGCACCTACAGCGGGCCTACACTTTACTCCTGAGCTGATTGCAGATATGCGAGGCAAGGGCTTTGGCTTTGAGGAGGTTACGTTGCATGTGGGAGCAGGCACGTTTCTTCCTGTTAAGGCTGAGGATGCTGCCGAGCATCCTATGCATACGGAGCACTTTATCGTAACTCGCACGACAATAGAAAATCTGCTGCAAAATGTCGATTGCATAGTTGCCGTTGGCACTACGTCTGTTCGCACGTTGGAGTCGTTGTCGGCCTTGGCATGGCGTATTAAGTGTTCGGGAGATGCTGATACAGGGCGTGTTGTTGGCCAGTGGGAGTTGTACGACATCGCCGAGGAGTTTTCGGGTAGAGAGGTGTTGCAGATACTACGTGATTATATGGCTGAGCGAGGCATCGAGCAGCTTAAGGCGGCTACGCAGATTATGATCACGCCGCTTGGCTATCGCTTCCGCATAGTGCGATACATAATCACAAATTTCCACCAGCCTAAGTCTACGCTTCTGCTCTTGGTGAGTGCCTATGTGGGTCAGGATTGGCATAAGATTTATGATTATGCCCTTGCTCATGACTTTAGGTTTTTGAGCTACGGCGACTCGTCGCTTTTGAAGGTTGATAGATAGCGTAATAAGAGTTTTACTAAAATACCCCAGGATAACTCCTGGGGTATTCTTTTGTTGTATCTAAGCTTAGCGGTTGATAGGTCTAATAATGTAGCCATACGAGTAGCTCTCTGCCGTCAGGCGATACTTGTCGTGAGGCACAGCGCCCCAAGAATCGTCGCCACCCAAGCCTCGCTGTGCAAGGTCGACATGTAGCACTACCTCACGTCGTGGCTCTATGTCGGAGTAGTGCATCTGCTTCTTGGTAAGTCCTGGGTCGAGATCCTCCGAGCGATAAGGCATGGCGCTTACGCTGAGTGGCTGCAAACCCTCAATGCGGATGCCTATGCCGTAGTCGTTTGTGAGCTCCAGCCAACGAACATCGGTCTTGTTGCCTGACTCCTGTGGACGCACATATGGGAATAGCTGCTCGTTGGTAGACTGCGTGTAGAGACCAATGAACGACGATTCGTTGCGGTCGGAGTAGTTCTCCCAAGGACCACGACCATAGAATTTGAAGTTTGTGTAGTTCTGTGGTAGGATCATGCGCATGCCGAAGCGAGGTAGCTCTGGGACATACTCGCCCTTGCGCTCCCACTCGGCCTCTACCTTTAGCGCCCCATCTGCCATGAAGGTGTATGTTACGACGTAGTCCGATGGAGCATCTACTAAGTGGTACTTGCCCTGCACAACAACCCTGTCGTCGTACTTCTCGACGGTTGCGCCGAGCGCCTTACGACGATTTGTGCGCCATACGTTTGCTGTGCGCTGGAAGCCAGCACCCCAGTCGTTGTCGGTAGGTGCTCGCCAGAACCATGGCTCAGGTAGCTGCGACATAATATCGCCGTGGGCTGATACGTAGCGTTGTAGTGCGCCCGTCTTCGTATTGAACAACACGCCAGTGTCGCCTGCATAGGCCACCAACCAGCTATCGCCCTCCTCAATCTCTAATGTGCCCTCGGGCATGGTGAGAGTGAAGTCGTAAGGCTGCAAGATGTGCTGCTCTGTGGCTATGGTGATGTTTTCGGTGACGCCTGGACGTAGTAGGTTATGTGTCATAGATGTTGCCTCCAAGTTAAGTGTGTACTCTTTGCCACTCTCCATATTAGGTAGTGTTATAGCAACATCAACATGCTCGCCCGGTGCGCACTTTACACTCTCAAGAGCCTTTTGATATACGATATTACCCTCCGATTTAATATCGTAGCGGAAACTATACTTTGCCAGATCCGTAAAGTTGAAGTTGTTGTATATGCGTATCTTACCCTCGCTGTACTCAAACTCGATGTCTTGATAAACCTTCTTTACCTCCATGAGTCCTGGGTGTGGCGTACGATCGGGTAGTACCATGCCATTGCAGCAGAAGTTCTCGTCGTGGGTATACATCCATGCGCCGAAGTCGCCTCCATATGCCCAATAGTGGCGGCCATCACGGCCTATGGCGTCGATGCCCTGGTCCACCCAGTCCCAAATGAAGCCACCCTGCATATGGGGGCTGCGATTCATGATGTCGTAGAACTCACGGAGATTACCCGTAGAGTTACCCATGGCGTGGGCATACTCGCACAAGATGTATGGCTTTGATAGCTTGCGAGAGGCGTATTGCTCCAGCTCGCTAAATGGTGAGTACATAGGGCAGATGATGTCGGTATGCTTGCCGCTGTAGCCCTGCTCTAGTTGCACAGGACGTGTCTTGTCGCGCTCGTGTATCCACTCATACATCTCGCCATATACATCGCCATCGCTACTCTCGTTACCCATCGACCAGATGATTACCGAGGGGTGGTTCTTGTCGCGCTCAACCATCGAGCGCACTCGGTCGTGGTGTGTGCCCTTCCACTCCGCACGGTGTGATGGGTGGAACTCAGGATAGCTCTCATGCCAGCTTGTGCCGCAGCCGTGAGCCTCGATATTGGCCTCATCAACAAGCAATATGCCGTGTATGTCGCAGAGGTCGTACCACTCGGTAGGCTGTGGATAGTGGCTTGTACGCACAGCGTTGATGTTGTGCTGCTTCATAAGCCATATATCCTTGAGCATCAGCTCTTTGTTGATGACGTGTCCTGTTGCAGGGTTGTGCTCGTGAATGTTTACACCATTGATTAATAGTCGCTTACCGTTGAGCATCAATACACCATCTTTAATCTCCACTTTTCGGAAGCCAGTGTTGCATATCGTACTCTCTATGATGTTGCCATTTGCATCCTTAAGTGTTACGAGTGTGGCGTATAGCTTGGGGTTCTCGTGGCTCCATACGTCTACATTACCAAATGTGCGGTTGAACTCTATGTCGATGCTGCTGTCAGCCGCTATTGTTATGCCTTTTGAGAACTTGGCAATAGCCTTGTCGCTTACGAGCACAGCCTTCGAATAGTCATATCTTGTCTTGATTAGTGAAAGCTCTACTGTTCCTTTAAACTCCTTGTTATCTGCGTTTTGTAGACATATAGTTGCGCTGTATAGTCCATTTTTGTAGCTTTCGTCAAGGTCAGCAACGACGTGTAGATCGGCAATGCGAGCCTTATCCACCGAGTAGAGTTTTATGCCTCGGTCAAATCCCGACAAGCGCCAGAAGTCTTGGTCCTCGAGATATGAACCATCTGCCCAACGTAAACCTTTAATAGAGATATTGTTGTCGCCTTTGCGAAGGTATGGAGTGATGTCGAACTCCACGGCGGTCTTTGTGCCCTCGGAGTAGCCCACCTCTGCGCCATTTACCCATACGTACATAGCTGCCAAGCCCGACTCGAAGTGGAGTATCGTGCGACGCTGCTCCCAGCCATCGGGGAGTGTGAACGAGCGACGATAGCATCCTGTGGGGTTGTCCTCGTGGGGGATGAATGGAGGATTCTTGGGGTGTGGGTAGTTTACATTAGTGTAGATAGGGTAGCCATATCCCTCAATCTCCCAGTTGCCAGGAACCGATATTGTATTCCAGTCGCTGGTGTTGTACTCATTAGCCCAAAACTCTGCGGGGGCATTATCGGGAGATTGTGTCCAGAAGAACTTCCACTCGCCATCGAGGCTTAGGACAAGCTCCGAGTCGCCACGCTGCATGGCCTTCTCGGCGGTTGTGTATGGCACGAGTGTGGCACGCGCTGGTAGCTTGTTGATAGCATAAATCTCGGGCTGCTCCCAGTAGGGTCTGTCACCATCGGCCATTGCCGAAATGGCGATGAATAGTGCGGCAAATGTAAATAATATATTTCTCATAACTATTTAATTATCAGTTCGTCAACTCTAATCTTTGGAACGTAGTGGATGCCGTCGTTGCGATAGTACCTAAGGTTATCGCCCTCGCCACATTCCACCAACTCGATATGTTCGGAAGGGCGGCCAAAGGCAATGACAAGAAGAGGCTCGTATGGAAGGTTAAGCTCTTCTCGAATCTCCTTATGGTCGAATGCTCCAATGCATATGCCACCCAAGCCGAGCTCTGTTGCTTGCAGGAGCATTGTCTGCGCCACAATGCCGAGGTCTATATCCACATATTTCGACTCCTCAACTACGGAGCATATCACCACAAAGGCACGTGGTTCGGTGTCGGGGAATGGAAGATGAAGCTCAGGAAGTGCGCCTCCTAAACGAATGTACTTCAGCACTTTGTCGCTCTCGTCTGTGAGCACAGGGCGAAAGCGCAACACCTGCTGGTTGCGTGCTGAGGGACATAGCGTAGCTGTCTCTATGATGCGTCGTAGCTGGTCGGGGCGCACCTCGAACTTGGTGTCGTAGCCACGATAGCTGCGGTTGCGGCGCAGGAGTTTATTTAGTGTTGCCACTTTTTTAGTACGTGGGGCTTGGTTGAGGTAGTCCTCCATGCGTTTTTCAAGATAGTTATCTGCCATATGTCGATTACATTTTTTACAAAAATACATAAAATTGTTGATGTAAGCAATTTTTGAGTATCTTTGTGGCGCATATGTGCTCTATCGCTGCCACCTTAGGGTGGGGGAGGAAAGTCCGAGCAACAGAGAGCGCCACGCAAGTTAACGGCTTGATACTCGTGAGGGTATAGTAGCGTAGAAGAAAATAACCGCCCGCAAGGGTAAGGGTGAGAAGGCGGGGTAAGAGCCCACCGCGAGGGTAGCAATACTCCTCGGCAGTACGTCTCGTGGGTTGCAAGACCATGTATACCGACAATTAAGGGTTGCTCGTCCAATGTCGGGGGGTAGGTTGCTAGAG
>JAFODV010000022.1 GCA_017380515.1 Alistipes sp. | reverse complement strand
GAGATTACCCATCTTCTTGACCTGGGCAATTTGATCGCGGAAGTCGTTGAAGTTGAACTGATTCTTGATGAGCTTCTTCTTGAGCTTACGTGCCTGCTCCTCGTCGAACTGCTCCTGCGCACGCTCAACAAGCGAAACAACATCACCCATGCCCAAGATACGGTCTGCCATACGCTCAGGGTGGAACACCTGCAAGGCATCCATCTTCTCGCCCGAAGAGATAAACTTCAAAGGCTTATCGACAACCGAGCGGATAGAGATAGCGGCACCACCACGAGTATCACCATCGAGCTTAGTGAGCACAACGCCATCAAAGTCGAGACGGTCGTTAAACTCCTTAGCTGTGTTCACAGCATCCTGACCAGTCATCGAGTCAACAACAAACAGAGTCTCTGATGGCTTAACTGCTGCCTTGATTGCAGTAATCTCCTGCATCATCGCCTCGTCAACAGCCAAACGACCAGCTGTATCGACGATTACTGTGTTGTACGACTTTGAGCGAGCATACTTGATAGCGTTCTCGGCAATCTCCACTGGGTTCTTGTTGCCATCCTCTGTATATACCTCGACACCTACTGTCTGACCCAAAATCTTGAGCTGGTCGATAGCCGCAGGACGATATACGTCGCCCGCAACCAACAACACCTGACGACCCTTCTTGCTCTTGATGTGTGCAGCAAGCTTACCAGAGAATGTTGTCTTACCCGAACCCTGAAGACCAGCGATAAGGATTACTGCTGGGTTACCCTCAAGCTTAATGTCGGTTGCTGTGCCACCCATGAGCTGTGCAAGCTCATCTCGCACAATCTTGGTCATCATCTGTCCGGGCTTCACCGAACGCAACACATCCTGACCCAATGCCTTCTGCTTAACCTCATCGGTAAAGGTCTTAGCCACCTTATAGTTAACATCGGCATCAATAAGAGCACGACGAATCTCCTTCAATGACTCAGCCACATTAATCTCGGTAATGCGACCCTCACCCTTTAGGATTTTAAACGAGCGTTCAAGTTTCTCGGTTAGATTTTCAAACATATATATTAGCTTTTAATTATTTTCTTGTTATTAGAGCGCACAAAGATATAGAATATATCTTAATTTTCCAACCCAATCACATCTTTATACCAATTTGTCTCTCTCCAGCCGTTGGGATAAGCCGTGCTTGGAGCAGATGTCGTAACACCAGTGTATACATCAAGGTCGATAGGCTGTATGCCATAGCTGCCATATGCCGTGTAGTATGAGTCGAGTGTATAGGTGGCAATAACACATTCGCTCATAGCCGCATTAAACCTCGCCAATGCCGCATCGTCAGTAGCCACAACATTTACCCACTGGCCAAAGTCGTAGAAGAAGTGGGGTGAGTTACCCTCATATACCTGAAGCTGAGTGGCGTCATAAACGCTTTTAGCACTTTTCATCACCTCGCTCGTGGCATCTGCAAGTGTCTCAATCTGAGAGCAATCGAACAATGCAACTGAACCAGAACGTTGGATGCCAATAAACTCATTTCGGTAGAACTCGTAGTAGCTCTTTGCAGCGCCTACATAGTCGGTAGTTTCGCCATAGTTGGCAAACAAGTATGGTAGTGTGCGGTGGTAAGGAAAGCCATTACCCATAATCTCGCATGGCGATGCTATGATGTAGTTTGCTGAGTTGCGAAGCTCGTAGATAGCCTCGATGTTCGACATGAAGCATGCGTCAAACAGAATGTAGTCAAGCTCCACTCCTGAGTACTCAATACCCTTGGCCAGCTCGTCGATGTTTGCACGCACGTTATCCTCGCCAATGGCACGTGTTATCTCGGCGCCAGCAGCAGGAATCCATGGATTGTTGTTGCCAAAGCTATATGCCGAAATGTCGCTGCCACGTTTCAATAGCTCACGTGTAATCCAGCCCTGGCCATGGCCAGCGATGACAATGCCATAACGCTCGGCAGGTGCTATTTTTGCCATTTTGGCAATGCGCTCGCCAATCTCCTCGGGGCTAATGACGCTGTTCGAGAGTGTTATATCTTCGATGCGTCTCTCTATACACTCCCTTGATGTGATATCATAGTATAGCTCACCGATGTAGCCACTATTTGTGCCCACCTGACGGAAGAAGACTACACGGTTGTTGTTGCCCAAGATGCCTGTCTCGATAGCCTCAGCAGCATCCTCGAGATTATTCCTAAAATATCGGCTAAGGCTTGTGCCGAAGAAGTAGTAGATGAGTGTATGTTTCGCTGTCTCAGGCGCTTTGTTCCACTGACATAGCTCTATTTTGGCTTTTGAATGGCTTGGCGCCGAGAGTGTGATAGTCGCCTGTCGTTTGTTGTCAAAGTTCTCGTCAACGTGTACTTCTATACAGCCAATTTCAGAGGTGTTGACGATTGTCACCCAATCAGCATCGCACGCCGCACTAACACTTATATTAGTGATATCAACCGCCTCGTGTAGCATATAACTGATAGTTAATGTCTGCTCCTCGTGCGTGCAATCCACATCACTAACCGCTATGTCATAGCGTATCTCACTTGCTCTCTCACAGCCACAAAAGGCCACCAATGCAATAAATGCAACAATAGATAAAATTGTATTATAAAGTCTCATTATTTCAAGTTTGGCGCAAAGATAGAAAAAATATCCTAAACACTACCTATATTCCTGAGGTTTAAGATTGTTAAATTGCCATGTTCTATCTCGCTTGATGACAACATCATCTGGCTTATTGCGATACACACGACTATAGTCGAAGTAGAATCCCTTGATCTTGTCGCCCGATTTTTTAGTTAGAGGTATATACTCAACGCTGCGGCTTATAATCCTACTTTGTCCATAAGCATAACCCTTCGATGCAAGCAGGTCGTAGGCGTGCGAGAACATCAATACATGCCATGGTGATGACTCCTTAAGGCCTGTGCCTGTTGACTCTATTGTTCGCAATATGCCGTTTAGGTGGTCGAAGTATAGCTGCTCGCGATGTGTGTCACCCAGTGCACCATAGGCATAAGCCAATATGTTTAGCACCTTGGGGTTGAATGGGTCAAGCTCCATGGCATCCATGCCGCGCTCGATGATGGCTTCAAGTTGCGACACTGTAGGCTTCTCAATGTCGATGGCGCTCATCAAAAGCAACATCTCATCGAGGGCTCTATTCTCAACAAATGGACGATAGGCCTCCTGGTAGAGGTAGCCATAGTAGAGGTAGAAGTAGTCATCGTCCGAGAGCGTCTCGTTGCCATTGCGATACTTGAGCATTAGGTTTGTGTAGTAGTAAGGCGATGATCCAGAGAGTGTTTGTCGCAATATGTCCTCCTCGTCAGGTACACGCACACCCTCATCTTGCGCTATAACCGTCATAGGCAAGATGAGAAGTAGTAGTGCAATAAATAGTTGTTTCATAGAATCAGTTTTGGTTTACACAACCAACGCTCCATCTATCGCAAATCGTATCTCTCGATAGCTGTTTTAATCTCTGCCGTCAGACCATCAGTGGCCTCGACCAAAGGCAAACGCACCTCGGCACGTGTCAAGCCCATGATTGATGCCATTGACTTGGCGCCCACAGGATTACCCTCCTTAAAGAGTAGATTTATAGGCTCCTCCATCTGCTGCATCTCGGCCTCTGCCTCAGCTATGCGACCCTCCATGGCGTTGTGAATGCAATGACAGAACTTCTCAGGGAATGTGTTGGCAGCCACCGATATAACGCCATCGCCACCACGCTTAATAAGCTCCACGGTGAGGCCATCATCGCCAGATAGCACAAGGAAGTTAGCTGGGCGGCCATCGAGGATCTTCTGCATCTGCTCTATATTGCCACATGCCTCCTTCACTGCCACAATCTTATCAGTGGCATGCGCTAGGCGTAGTGTCGTCTCGGCAGTCATGTTGAGACCAGTACGTCCAGGTACGTTATATATAATCACGGGTACTGGCGATGCCTCTGCAACAGCCATGAAGTGGCGATATACACCCTCCTGCGATGGCTTGTTGTAGAAGGGTACAACGCTAAGTATTGCAACAGTGTCTGATAGGTCAAATGTGCGTAGCTGCTCAACAAGGGCGTGAGTATCGTTACCACCCATGCCAGCAACGATTGGCACGCGGCCCGCTGTCTGCTTTACTATATATCGAAGCACCTTATCGCGCTCCTCAAGCGACATTGTTGCAGTCTCAGCTGTAGAGCCAAGCGCTACAATGTAGTCAACGCCACCGTTGATAACATAATCCACCATGCGACCAAGCGCCTCGTAGTCAACATCGTAATCCTTAAATGGGGTGATTAGTGCTACACCTACACCCTTAATCATATTCTGTATCATAATCAAAAATTTATCATATTAAAAAAGTGTTCCTTGTATTGGTTTATCTCTATTTGCCGCCTTCGCCACACTCTGCTCATCGCTCTCATCGTGTTCGGTTTTGTCGACATCCGAAATCATCGCCATGAACTCAGCCTCGTTGATTATCTTCACGCCAAGCTTCTCTGCTTTTTGACGTTTTGCTGGGCCCATGTTGTCGCCAGCAACGATAAAGTCAACATTGGCAGATACGGCTGCGAGGTTTTTGCCACCATGCTTCTCGACGAGCGCTTTCATGTCGTCACGCGACATTCCTGTGAACTTGCCAGAGATAACGACATTCTTGCCCTCCAATGCGTTAGACTCTCTAACCTTATCCTTTACTTGAAATTGTAGTCCCGCACTACGCAACCTCTCAACTATCTCAATGTTTGCATCATTAGCAAAATACTCTACTATGGCATCAGCGATTTTTGTGCCTACCTCCTCGGCTTCGGCCAACTCCTCGATAGTGGCCTTTGCTATGGCATCGAGAGTGCGGAAGTGTGAAGCGAGATATTTTGCTGTAGTCTCGCCCACGAAACGAATGCCAAGTGCAAACAGCACACGCTCAAATGGCACCTCCTTAGATAGGCGGACACCCTCGATAATGTTAGATGCCGACTTTTCGCCAAGACGAGGTAGTGTAGCCAACTGCACAGGGTCGAGGTAGTATATGTCCGATATGTTTCGTATTAATCCGTTCTGCCACAATAGCTCAATTGTCTCGCCACCAAGGCCCTCGATATCCATCGCCTTGCGCTTAACAAAGTGTTCGATGCGTCCAACAATCTGAGGCTTACAACCACTTGCATTGGGGCAATAGTGCTTAGCCTCGCCCTCGTAGCGCACAAGCTCGCTACCACATTCGGGGCAGTGGGTGATATACTCAAACGGACGACTATTCTCATCACGCTCCGAGAGCTCCACTTCGGTGATCTTTGGGATAATCTCGCCACCCTTCTCAACGTAGACCATGTCGCTCAAACGAATATCCAATAGTGCTATCTGGTCAGCGTTGTGTATCGAGGCGCGCTTGACAATAGTTCCAGCCAGCAGCACAGGCTCGAGGTTAGCCACAGGCGTAATGGCTCCTGTGCGACCCACCTGAAAATCTACGCTTAGCAGGCGTGTTAGAGCTCTCTCGGCCTGGAACTTATAGGCTACAGCCCATCTTGGAGCCTTTGCCGTAGAGCCGAGCTGGCGCTGATGTGCATAGCTATTAACCTTTATGACTACGCCATCAGTGGCATAAGGCAAGTTCTTGCGCTCACAATCCCAATGTGCAATAAATCGCTCAATCTCCTCACGAGAGCGACATATCGCCGTATGCTCCGAAATCTTAAACCCCCAGCGACGTGCCGCCTCAAGGTTTTCTACATGCGTTGCAAATGGGAGGTTGTCGCCCGCAAGCTGATATAGTGTGCAGTCGAGACCTCTACGTGCCACAATCTGCGATGATTGCTGTTTGAGTGTTCCTGCTGCAGCATTGCGAGGGTTTGCCAAAAGAGGCTCTCCTGCCGCCTCACGCTCACGATTGAGCCTGTCGAACGATACATATGGCATGATTATCTCGCCACGAATCTCAAAGAGTGCGGGGTAGTCGTTACCACGAAGACGCAAGGGCACAGAGCCAATGGTGCGCACATTATTTGTTACGTCATCACCACGCTGACCATCGCCACGTGTAACAGCACGGCTAAGTGCACCATTTTCGTATGTTAGAGATATTGCCGTGCCATCGAATTTAAGCTCGCACACAAACTCCACCTCGCCAATCTCGCGTACAATGCGGTCTATCCATTCGCCAAGCTCCTCCGAAGAGTAGGTGTTAGACAACGACTGCATGGCAAAACGATGCTCTACGCTCTCAAAAGCCGACGTAAGGTCGCTGCCCACACGCTTTGTAGGAGAGTTAGAATCGGCAAACTCCGGGTATCTATCCTCGAGATTTTGAAGCTCTCGAAGCAATGTATCGAACTCAAAATCAGATATTTCTGGTGAGTTCTCAACATAGTATTTGTGACTATGATAGTCGAGCAACTCAGTGAGCTCCGACATTCGCAATTTATCCTTGTGACGACTCATATTCGCTTATACATATATAATATGTCGTAAAGTTAAACAAATTGTTTGGAATGACGAATAATTTTAGAAAAAATAAAAAAAAATATTGAGTAATGCTTGCACATTATCAAATTGTGTTTACATTTGCGGAAAATTTCGAATATATGGCTACTGAGAATAAGAAGAGACGACTTGTAACAAGCATTCACAACCTCACACCTGAGCAGATGGCAGAGGTTAAGGTTTTATATCCACTTGGTTTTACCGATGTTATGCAGCGCATTGATAAGCCAGATGGAACTTTTTTCTATGTTGTGCCCTACGAGACTGAGGATACCTATTATCTTCTAAAGATCGACGTTAAGATTGACGATGGTCAGGAGGACGACAACGACGGCTACTACGATGACGACGACTTG
Organism: Alistipes sp.; assembly: GCA_017380515.1. GTDB lineage: Bacteria > Bacteroidota > Bacteroidia > Bacteroidales > Rikenellaceae > Alistipes. The sequence continues at coordinate 5,803 of JAFODV010000022.1, read as the reverse complement.
AAGGGTGCAGACGAGCTTGCAGATGCAGCCGATGACGCATCTGACGACGACTTTTAATATGTTGCCAAACACAGAGAGGTGTTAACTTACGGGTTAACACCTCTTTTTTTTATGTCAATAGAGAGCCTCACTGAGACCAAATGGAATAGTTTATGCTGTAGTGATGAGGAATTTAATAATATGAAACTATGAATAGCATAACAAAAAATCTTCTTATTGGTGTTGCAGCCATAGCTGGAGGCATCGGCGAGTCGGTAGCTTGCACGGGCATCTCACTAACTGCTGCTGATGGCAGCTATATTCAAGCACGAACAATCGAGTGGGCAAAGGGTGAACTAACGAGCGAATATGTGATTATACCTCGTGGCGAGCAACTGCAATCCTACACGCCAACAGGACTCAACGGCATGAAGTATACAGCACGCTATGGTGTTGTTGGTCTTGCCGTAGAGGTCAAAGAGTTTATTGCAGAGGGAATCAATGAAGCAGGACTCTCGGCTGGACTATTTTTCTTTCCTCGATATGGTAGTTACAAGCCATATAATAGCAGTTTGAATACAACAACACTTGCCGATCTTCAAGTTGTGCAATGGATTCTAAGTCAATTCTCTACTATAGATGAGCTAAAGCAAAATATCAATAACGTAAGCATCGTTGGACTCGAGAACGGAGCTGTTGTTCATTGGCGCATAGGCGAGCCTTCTGGACGTCAGGTGGTTATGGAGATTGTCAACGGCAAGGTCTCATTTTTCGAAAATACGGTAGGTGTGTTAACCAATGCCCCAGGTTTCGAGTGGCATCTCGCTAACCTCGAAAACTATGTCAATCTACGCCCTGGCAGCGCCACAAACTACACCCTTGGCAAGCAAGAGCTACAGCCGATAGGAGGCAGCTCAGCAATGTTGGGTCTGCCTGGTGATTTTACACCACCATCACGATTTGTTCGCGCTGCATTTTTTCGCAATACAGCACCACAACGCACAAATGGTCATAATACCGTATTGCAGGCGTTTCACATACTAAATAATTTTGATGTGCCTATCGCTATCGAGAATCCCGATGAGAAAAGCCTGCCAAGTGCCACGCAGTGGACATCGGCTATAGATCTTACGGCGCGTAGGGTGTATTACAAGACAGCATACAACAACTCAATACGCCTTATCGACCTTAGCACTATTGATTTTTCAAAAGTCAAATATCAGAGTCATCCGTTAGACAGTGTTAGAGAGCAACCAATTAAGCAATTGGTTATTAAATAGTCTATATAAACTAAAGATTTATATATGGAGGTGTTGCGCCAAATAGGTAGCAACACCTCTTTTTCTCTTTCAATGTCTATGTTGTGATAAATTTTCGTATATTTGCATGGTTTAGTAGTATTCTCTGGTGGGGTGACAAAAAAAAATGAGCGATGTATTCACCGCCCATTAGTGACCCCGAAAGGATTCGAACCTTCATCGTAAGAACCGGAATCTTGTATTCTATCCATTGAACTACGGGGCCATGGCGCAAAGATAACTATTTTTTGGAGAAACACTCCTAATGATATCATTATTTATTGCGCCATAGTTAATAACGATTATGGTAATGACCGATAAGGAGCAATACTGGGAGAGACTCTCCCAGATTATTAGGTGGTTCGACACGACACCCAATCGTTTTGCGATGCAGGTGGGAATGGCGCGTGCTGAGAATCTATACCATATAAAGAATGGGGTGTCGGGTATTTCACCAGAATTTGCCAACCGTGTTGTTTCCCATTTTCCGGAAATCAACCGTACTTGGCTGCTTACGGGTGTGGGCAACATGCTCGTAGCAGAAGTTAATAGGGGTGTTAACATTCCATTTTACGATGGTGAGATAACCGAGATACTGCCAATAATTGCTACGATTGAGCCAACGGATCGTGTAACAATGCCATTTGCCCAGCGATGCGACTTTATTGCATGCTCAAGTGTTGGTAGTGGTGGAAATAGTGCCATGCAGCTCTTTTTTCGCTATGTTGACATATTGCGTATGAGCGTTAACTCAGATTATGCATTATTGACTTATAGCAGCGTGCTATATGGCAAGGTGTTAAATATTGATGATGAAAATATTAGCTTTGTAAATTATATTGACAATACTAAGATAACAATTAACCTTACTGACATTAAGCAAGCATGGTTGGTTATTGCGAAATTTGAGTTACAGGGCAGCTACTAACCAACAAAATAAGATAATATTAAAAGATACTAAATATGGATTTTCTATCAATCACATGGTCTTGGGATCCCACGCTGATAATGCTTGGTAACATCGACATTCGCTGGTATGGCCTTATGTGGGCTATCGCCATTCTCGCTGCTGAGCGCATATGCAACTTTACATTTAAGCATGAAGGACTTCCTCCACGCACTCTTGAGTCTGCATTTTTGTGGATTGTCCTCGGCACATTCCTCGGAGCGCGCATTGGCCATTGTTTGTTCTATGAGCCTGAGACCTATCTTCCTGAGCCTTGGCGTATTATCACTGATATTCGTGATGGCGGTATGGCCAGCCATGGTGCTACCATTGGTATTCTTATCGGCATATGGTTCTTTACAAAGCGCAATCATCTGCCATTCATCTGGGGTCTCGACCGTATAGCCATTGTTGCACCACTAAGCGGTGCTATTATACGTTTTGGCAACCTCTTCAACCACGAGATTGTTGGCTATCCAACCGATTTGCCCTGGGCATTTAAGTTTGTGCGTCATGATGCCTACCGAGCATTTGTCGACTATGATGGAGATGTTCCTGCTGAGATTCTTGCCGAAATACCTGCTCGACACCCTGCGCAGCTCTACGAGGCATTGTGCTATCTGATTACATTTGCAGTTATTCTATGGGTGTACTATCGTAAGGATGCTGGTCGTCGTCGCCCAGGACTTCTTTTTGGTATGGCTATGATTGGCATATTCCTCACTCGCTTCTTCATTGAGTTCTGCAAGGAGCGTCAGGTGTCGTTTGAGGATGGTATGGCATTGGATATGGGCCAGTGGCTAAGCATACCATTCATACTTGTTGGCATTGCTTTCATCATATATTCATTGCGTCGTCCGGTTGTTGCCGATGTGAATGCTGTTGTCAACGCTGCTAACAAGCTATATAATCAGGAGGATAAGAAAAAGAATAAGAAATAATGGTAAACGAAGTAAATAAATTGATATTCAATACATTGGTTGAGCATGGTGCGGTTTGTATACCCAATGTCGGCACTCTTGCAATCTATCGAATATCTTCACGCATAAAATCTGGTAGGGTAGATGCCCCTACTTACAATGTGGCCTTTACCACTAATTGCGCATCTCTGTCAATAAACACTATTATTGCATCTAAAGCTCTTGTAAGTCAGGAGGTTGCAGACGATATTGTTAACCGATGGCTCAAGAAAGCAATGGTAGATGGTACACTCAGCATTGAAGGCGTTGGAAAAATCTGCAATGGTGTATATACTCCTGATAATGAGCTTATAACAATGCTCAACTCAAATAATCAATCAGTTGTTATTGGACGCAAAAAAGCACGTGGTTGGCTTATTGCTTTGTCCATTATTGTGTTATGTGCGGTTGCTGGCGCTGCAGTATATGTATATCTTAATAGAACTGATAACGCAAATAGGGTAGTCGTTGACGAGCAACATTCACATCAAGATATTATCCCAGCTACGCCCGAAACCACTGTTGATAATCAAGAGATTATAGATGCAGTTGATGTTAATGAGACTGCAGATTCTCTGCCCACAAATCAGACTCAGGAGGTTACTCCTATGCCTGAGCCAACTGTAGAGAGTGCTCCCGAAGTAGACGAGGTTATTACTCCAAGCGAAGAGTCGCCAGCCGAGCCAGTGATAGTTAACGATTGGCGTCATACGGCTGTTCGACACTATGTTATCTTTGGCAGCTATTCTAATATGACGAATGCTAATAATGCTGTCCGCAAAATTTTGCGCCGTAATCCTGCTGCTCAGTGTAAGATTATTCCATTGGGTACGATGTATGCGGTGGCTGTGTATGGAAGCTATAGCCGCAGCGATTGCGAACGATTCAAGCGCCAATATAAATCACTCTACAGAGACTCTTGGATTCATACCCCAAAAAGGTTTAGATAATCGTTGTATATGGCACTTGATCAGCGAATTACTAAGTTTATAGATAGATTCTATGTTAAGCCCATAGAGTCTATCTGTTCACGTAGTTTTTTTCGTTATGCAGTGTGCGGAGCTACTAATATGTTGCTCGATGCTGTTTGGTATTTTCTTATCTACCATTTTATTGTATGTGAGCAATTTATTAATCTTGGATTTATTGTTATTTCTCCTCACATTTCGTCTCTTGTAATTGTTTTTCCGATAACTTTCTTTACAGGCTTTCTTCTCAATCGCTACATTGCATTCAATGCTGCTCATCAGCCGAGCAGGCAGCAGCTTTGGCGCTATGCGCTTAGTGTTTTCGGATCTATTGTCATCAACTATCTTTGCATGAAGCTATTTGTCGAATGCTTTAATTTTTGGCCAACGCCGTCAAAACTGCTTACAACAACTGTTTCTGTCGTCTATAGCTTTCTAGCAGCAAAGTATTTTACATTTCGCTCATCAAAACATTGATTTAATATGTATGTCATTCTTCTACATACTATTCTTCTTTTAACACTATCATAATTTAACATAATGTAAATATTACGACATGTCTACTGTATTTACTGAGCCATACCAGCCGATAAACATGTATATTGCAACAAATAATCGGTCTTTTACTTTGTAAATATTCTCATTTCAATTTTTTATTATTATCTTTGCGCAGCATTTTGCAAAGAGTACACACAATTATTTGATATTGTTCATAACATGTTGAGTAGAAGATTGCTTCGTGTAAAGGTTGCTAAGAGCCTTTATGCACATCTCAAGTCTGGATCTACGAACCTTATGGTTTCGGAGAAAAACCTCATCGCATCAATCGACAAAGCTTACGACCTATATTTTCAGATGATGGCACTGATCGTCGATGTCGCACGCTATGCTGAGCATCGCATTGAGCTTGCTAAGCAGAAGAAACTGCCTACGTATGAGGATCTTAACCCAAATCGTCGCTTTGTTGACAATGCTGTAATTACAATGTTGGCAAATAGCGAGAGCGTAGGCGATGTTTTGGCTACTCGCAAGATTTCGTGGAGCCACTATCCTGATACGATTAAGGATGTATACAATCGCATGATTGAGAGCGACTACTATAAGAGCTATATGGGTGCTTCAATCTCAACATTCACCGACGATAAGAAGTTTGTAGAGGCATTTTTCAACTCGCTCGAGGATGATGAGGCGTTGGCAGACACACTCGACGAGATGTCGCTTCTTTGGAATGATGACCTTAGCTTTGCGCTATATATGGCCATTCGCACAGTGTCAAGCCTTAAGCAGAGCCACACAGATGTTAAGGTATTGCCAAAGTTTAAGAGTGAGGACGATCTTGAGTTTGCTTGCACACTTTTCCGTAAGTCGCTTGTACAGTATGATGAGAACCAGGATATCGTAGATCGCTTCACCAGCAACTGGGATGTGGAGCGTATCGCATTTATGGATAACCTCATCATCTCTATCGCAATTGCTGAACTTACCAATTTCGATAGCATTCCTGTTAAGGTAACTCTCGACGAGTGGATTGATATTGCTAAGTTTTACTCATCACCAACAAGTAGCAACTTCGTAAATGGCGTCCTCGACAAGATTGTTGCCGAGCTTACGGAGAGTGGTCGCATTAAGAAGAGTGGTCGCGGACTACTTTAG
>JAFODV010000021.1 GCA_017380515.1 Alistipes sp. | reverse complement strand
GCAAGATCTAAAAGGAGAAAACATCCTCTTCATGTCTCCTTCCAGTACTGGGGATTCCTTCGGAGATGCACATTATATTGATCTTTATCAGAAAGCAGGATTTCAGCCGAACATTTTGCTGCGTACGAATGACTATGAAAGCATTCTTATGATGGTAGCTGCTGAAGAAGGAATCAGTATTATTCCAGAATATTGTATTGGAACACTTCGAAGTGTAAATAATATTACATTCCGCCCACTGACTTATGGCTCGTTGAATACAAAGGAATCATACAAATACGACGCCTCTGGAAATATGATCGAGAAAGCTGAGTACAACTCGTCTGGCTCGTTGAGATGGAAGGAAACTAATAAATACGACTCTGCAGGAACCTTAATTGAGAAGACTAAATACAACCAAGATGGTTCGTTGAATAGCAAGACGTTTTATAAATACGACTCAAGAGGAAATAGAGTTGAGAAGACTGTGTATAAAGGTGAATCTACTATGCCTGAAAGGCAGACGGTTTACGAAATCACTTACCGTGATTAGTCGGACGAATAACTATTTTCCTTTTCTCAGTCTTGTCCGAGGCATCGCTTAGGTCATTGGTCGCCGAGGTCACTAAGGTCAAAAAAAACGACCTAACGACCCATGAGACAATAGAGACCAAAACGAATTGAAAGGTGAGAGGTAAAGACCTAATAGAGAGTAGGGGGAGGGAGATTTAAATTCTCTACTCTCCCTTCTCTCTTTGTTGTTTTGCGAGTCACACAGTCACACAGTCACATGGGGGTGGGTGGTGTGACCAAGTGTGACTCGTGACTCGTGACTGTGTGACTCGGTGTTACAGCGCAGAGAAACAATGACACAAAAAAAAGAGGCTGTCCGAAAGACAACCTCTTGTTCGTTTATAGCGCTTAGTCTACTTCAATATAGTCTCGTAAACACCACCAGGGTTATATATGCGGAGTGTTGCTGTCTTCTTCACCAAGTCGAACTTCGTGTGCGACGTGCTTAGCTCTACACGGCCGAGCACCTTACCCCTCTTGTTGAGCATCTCAACATAGGCACCCTCAGACACCTCGCCCAAGAGCAACATCGCCGAGGTCTTGCCCTTAGCCACAGCAAGCTCGATAGGCTGCTTAGAGGTGATGACGGTGAATGGGTTAGCATCCCAGCCATAATCCTTAATCTCCACAGGGTTAATCTCGAAAGCTCTAATAGCAAGCCAGTTGCGCTTCTCAGACTCAAGCTTACGAATACCCACGTAACGTGCCTTGAAAGGCTCGCCACGCCACTCGATGTCGTAGACACCCTTCAATGGCTCAGTGAGTGGAGTCCATGTCTGGCCATCAACAGAGTACTCGACAACGCAGTGGTCGAAGTAGTCGACATCATCAACAGAGTTGCGACCCTGAATGATGCGCACCTCGCGAACATCACGCACAACGCCCATGTCAACACCTACAAAGTGGTCGGTACGCTGACCCTCGCCCGAGTGATAGTATGTAGTGTAGTCGTTATCAAACATATACTTAGCCTGTGGTGCACCAAGCGAGTTGTAAGTGCCACATGCCTTGAGTGTCGACGACTTCTCGCCAGTGAGCTTCTCGTAGTATGCTGCGGCCATGTCGTCCATAAGACGCTCGTAGAATGGGTGAAGCTTCTGTGTGCCCACACGGTGAGCATCAAACATTATAATGTCGTGCTCCGTCATTAGGTTCTCAACATATAGGTTCCAGAATGCCTCATACTCGCCAGCACGGAACAACTCAAGAGCCTCGATAGCCTTGCGACAGCGTGTGCCGAGCTTGCCAAACTGCTCCAACCATGGGCGTAGCTCCTCGAGCAATGCCTTGTTCTGCATAGCCTCCATCTGCTCAGGAACAAGCTCGATGCGACGAAGCTCCTCAACAAGCTTATCAGCAACCTCAGCATCATACTCTTCGAAGGTGAATACCTCTGTCTCCCACGACTCCTTACGGCGGTAGCCTGTCTCGGTGTCGCACGAGTGGATAGCGAAGAGGCGGTATGCCTCATATACCTCAGGAGCAAGAGCCTCAAGGCCACGCTCCCAGCTATCTATAGGGTTATATGCCTCGGTGTTCCATGTATAGTCTGCAACGCTATATAGCGCCAACTTCGATGCCTCGCCATGCTCCATAGGGTTGCTCACAAGGCCACGTGTCTCATTCTCTGTAAGCTTTGGCGATAGGCCATATACAGGGCCCTGCATCATGATGTGGCGAGCATAGTCCGTCACAGGGAAGTTCCACCAGAAGAGTGCAGGACGCTGAATGCGTGACGATATCCACTCCATGGTGCGCTCGGTCATGTCGCTACATACGGCATCACCAGTCCAGAATACATCTACCGATGGGTCGAGCTCCTTGCCATATACCATCAAGCTGCCACGCTCCGTAGGGTTAGCCCATAGACGTGTATACTCGGTAGGACATACGATGAGTGGAGCTACATCGCCCTTAACCTTCACGAAGTCGTCGTTGAGGATGTTCATAAGCTCGGTCTGGTAGTAAGGGTTTGTGCCGTTACCCTCGATGTCGTCGAAGTGCACAGCAAAGGCACGCACGCCAAGCTCATACATTGCCTCGAACTTACGGAGCAAGTTCTGAATGTCCGACTCCTCCCACTTGATATCCTTGCCTGGGTGCACCGCCCACACAAAGTTTACACGGTTGCGGTTGCAGGCCTCCACCAACTCCTTAATCTGCTGTGCCTCAGCCTCAGGATATGCCTCACGCCAGTATGGTGAGCTATGATATGGGTCGTCCTTAGGGCCGTAGATGTAGTAGTTCATCTTGTAGCGACCATAGGTGTCGATAAGCGATAGGCGCACCTCGTGTGACCATGGTGTGCCGTAGAAGCCCTCCACAACGCCACGATACTGCAAATCGGGCCAGTCGCAGATGCTCAACGTAGGGAGCTTACCCTCAGCCGAGATAGGACTCTCGACAACCTGTCGTAGGGTCTGAATGGCGTAGAACACGCCAAGCTTGTCGTATGCCTTGATGGTGATGCCATCAGCCTCGATAGCAAGCGTATAAGCGCCACTCTTGAGTGTCACATCATCAGATGATAGTAGCTTCTCGCCATAGCTAATACTAAGCTTAACACCCTGAATCTCAGGCTTATTCTTCGATTTCTTTGACTTCACAGGCGCTGGGTTCTGCTTCAGGAAGTCGATGTCTGAGGCAAACTCCTCGCCCTTGCCCATGAGTGTTACACCCTCAGTGATGTCGATAGGCATAGCACGTAACATCTTCACCGACTGTGGCGTTGGGTTGATTACAAGGCCACCATGATCGAGCTTCTCGCCAAAGAGGCCTCCGAGGTTCTGCGACTCACCACGCTGCGACGATAGATCCTGCGCAGAGAGCGACATGGTCACAGCAAACAGAGCAGCGACCAACGTAATTAGGTTACGGATAGTTTTATTCATAATGTTATAAAATATATTCTCGCCACAAAGATACTAAACATTAACTGATTCTACAATAGGGCACACAGAAATGGTAAAAATCCCGACGACGGGCCGCACTTGTCTACTGCTCATTGTCGGGATTATTTATTAGAGGCCACAATCGACCTCTTGCCACATTCAAATTACTTGGAAGTCATAATCTTAAGAATCATAGCATCAGTATGAGTCATTGCATCACGTCCGATGTCTGTAAGATTCAATATCGACTTATCTACGTCGTCGTCGATGATGCCCTCAACCGACTTAACACATCTACCGCTCATGGCCATAAGTGCCGACACCACAGCAGTAGATACACCCGAAGCACACTTCATGGCGCATGATGGCTTAGCACCATCGCAAATCATACCCGTAAGGTTGGCAATCATGTTTTTCACTGCTACGCTAACCTCCTCGTAGCCACCACCCATAAGGTAGGTGATACCACATGACGAACCAGTAGCCGCAACAACACAGCCACACAATGCCGACAATCGGCCAAGGCTCTGCTTGATGTAGATTACTGTGAGGTGGCTAAGAATTAGCGAACGTATCATCTGCTCCTCCGAAGCTTTTGTCTGCTCGGCATACACCACCACAGGAACGGTAGATGTAAGACCCTGATTACCACTTCCCGAGTTACTCATAACAGGAATCATAGCGCCAGCCATACGAGCATCGCACGCCGCTGTTGTCATACCCACAATCTGACAATGTAGCGTATCGCCCATGATGTTACGCTCTGACTCTGAGCGCATCATGCGGCCAATGGCGTGGCCATAGCTACCCTTCAACGACTCATAGGCAGCATTCATGTTAAGACGCTTAGCCTCAAGGATAAAGCTAAGCTCGTCGAGAGGTGCTGTCATGGCAAAGTCCCACACCTTGCGTAGTGAGAGTACAGGATCCTTAGGCTCGGCCACTGCGCCAGCCTGCTCAGATGCGCCAGCCTCCAACGAGAAACGCACCTCGTCGTTGTATGCCACATGAACAAAGCGTGTGTGACCGCCCGATATGATGGCTACAGCACGGTTGCCCGCAGCCTCCACCTCAATCTCGATATATAGTTTCTCCTCGATATTCTCCTTAAGAGACACCGATATACGCTTCTCGTCGATAAGTTTGCAGCCCTCCTTTACGGCCTCGGCATCGGCATCTTTCAACACCTCGAGCTCATACTCCGACTTACCAACAAGCGCACCGAGAGCCATTGCAATAGGTAGTCCTGTCATGCCTGTGCCAGGGATACCCACGCCCATAGCATTTTTGAGAACATTGGCGCTTAGGCGTGCCTCGATATGCTCAGGACGAGCTCCAAGAGTCTCCGTAGCCTTAGCCACACACAACGCAACAGCAATAGGCTCAGTACAGCCAATAGCTGGTATAATCTCACGATTCATGAGGGCGATAATCTCCTTACGCTCCTCGGCAGTAAACTGATAGTTCATATATCGTAGTTTTAGTTAAAAGCACATTAATTGTACGAAGATACACAAAATATCGAAAAAGACCAAACCCAAACAATATTTATTATTAATTATTAGCATAAAGAGACGATCTTTTGTTGTAACGACAAACACTTCTGTCTATTTCTTTATTGCGTAGCGACATAGAAAAGGGCTGCCCGACGGATTTGTCGAACAGCCTTTGTCATGTAATAATTTTGTATCTAATGTTTAGCTTGCTGCTAATTACTCTATCTTATTCATCCCATATAGCTTGTTCCACCTTTAGTTTAGGAACGCTGTTGTATGTTATAGTGTGCTTCACGCCATCAATTATAGCAGTGAGAGTGAATCCATCTGCAGTAACCACAAGCTCACCATCATCAGCTATTGTCATTGCATTGTACTCTGTGCCATCTTCGTTAATGAGTACGTAATGTGGCTGAGTATACAAAGTACACGCTGCGCCTGTATTGTCCTGGTCAAAGGTATAAGTGCCCTCTGGGATTGTTACATATCCCTCAGCGTCAACATCGCCTGCAATGTTAAAGGCACATACCGCATAGTAGCTACAATTAGCCTG
>JAFODV010000020.1 GCA_017380515.1 Alistipes sp. | reverse complement strand
GTGATTCAAAGGTTTTTTTTGATAGTGAGTTTGGAGAGTTTTGGAAGATTAATAAGTTTTGTAATTATCTTGAATTTTAGTAATATATAGATTGTAATTCATGTAATGCTTTTATTATTCTCTAAATTTGCCAGACTCCCTAATTTCACTCAATTTACCACTTCAAATACTGAACATTTCCAATATTAAAATTAGCAAAATTTATTTAAAATATCGCTTTGTCTAATTGTTTTCCAGTGTCCCTATTTTCATCCTTGCCCCTACGCCAATTTTTGCCATAATCGATGTTTGTTTATAAAAAGTTGATAAAAGTGCTTGGGGGTATTTCTTTTTAAAGAAATTATTGCTACCTTTGTTGCATGAATAGTATAACTCTACAACCCAATGCCTCTATAATCCCGATTCGTAGCATGTACGGTTGGAATGTTGCGCACGACGCAATGCAGGTGCAGGGTGCGCAGTGTTTCGGGGGTAAAGTGTGTAAGTGTGGTGTGGACGAGAATCGTTCGAAGCGTAGAGTATAGTGTATATAGACCGCTGGCATTCAGATGTTTGGCGGTCTTTGTTTTTGTTGAAATATACGAATTTAAAACCAAAATATTATGAAAGTAGCAGTTATTATGGGTTCTACCAGCGACTGGGATGTTATGAAGGCCGCAGTCGAGACTTTGGAGGAGTTGGGTATCGAGTACGAGAAGCGTGTTATCAGCGCTCACCGCACTCCACACCTTATGGTTGAGTATGCCGAGTCGGCTCGTGAGCGTGGTATTGGTGCTATCATCGCTGGTGCTGGCGGTGCTGCACATGTTGCTGGTGTTACCGCAGCGTTGACCACAGTTCCAGTTATTGGTGTGCCTATCAAGACTTCAGCTCTTGGCGGTATGGACTCTTTGCTTTCTATTGTGCAGATGCCAGGTGGTATTCCTGTGTCAACCACAGCCATCAATGGTGCTAAGAATGCTGCACTTATTGCTGCATCAATATTTGCTCTTACCGACAAGGCTCTTGAGGAGCGTCTCATAGCTTTCCGCAAGGCGCAGACCGAGAAGGTGCTTGCAGCAGAACTTCCACAGTGCTAACCCCCAAATGTAATCCCAAAACGATTATGAAGAATCGCCGTATATTTGTTGAGAAATATCCACGATTTCAGGTCGAGGCTGAGACCTTACGTCGTGAGCTAAACACAAACCTCGGACTAAACATCGAGACTCTTCGCTACATTAACGTGTACGACTTGTTTGGTTTCAGCGATGAGCTTGTCGAGAAGAGCCGTTACTCAGTCTTTGGTGAGGTTGTTACCGACTCTGTTACCGACGAGTGCGACATGGCGGGCATGCCATATCTCGCTGTCGAGTTTTTGCCTGGTCAGTTCGATCAGCGCGCTGCGTCGGCTGTCGACTGCGTACACCTTATTGAGCCTAATGCCGAGGTTAAGATTAAGTCGTCACACATCCTTGTTTTCGACAGTAGCGTAACCCCAGAGGTGTTGGTGCGCATCGAGAAGTATTATATCAACGCTGTTGAGTCGCGCAAGAAGAATCTCGAGGTGTTGAGCGATGCTGAGTCAGCAGAGATTAAGTCGGTGCCTGTTCTTGAGGGTTTCCGCAATATGAAGGAGGAGGACTTGGCGCCTTATTGCAAGGCTAACGGCTTGGCCATGAATGCCGACGACTTGCGCGAGGTTGTCAACTACTTTAAGCAGGAGGGCCGTGATCCTATTGAGACAGAGCTTCGTATTCTCGATACATATTGGAGCGACCACTGCCGCCATACAACCTTCACCACCGAGATTGAAGAGATTACCCTCGACGAGTCGTTTATGAAGGCTGAGTTTGAGTCATCGCTCGAACTTATGCGCAACATTCGTCAGGAGCTTGGTCGTGAAAATAAGAGCCTTTGCCTTATGGAGCTTGCAACAATCGGTGCTCGCTACCTTAAGAAGCATGGCAAGCTTGACGATATGGAGCAGAGCGAGGAGAACAACGCTTGCTCTATCTTTGTCAACGTAGATGTTGATGGCGAGATGCAGCGCTGGTTGCTTCAGTTCAAGAACGAGACGCATAACCACCCAACAGAGATTGAGCCATTTGGTGGCGCTTCAACATGTCTTGGTGGCGCTATTCGTGATCCATTGTCAGGTCGTAGCTACGTTTATCAGGCTATGCGTGTTACGGGTGCTGGCGACATCTATAAGCCTGTTGATGAGACAATGGAGGGTAAGCTTCCACAACGCATCATCTCAACAAAGGCTGCTGCAGGTTACTCGAGCTATGGTAATCAGATTGGCTTGGCTACGACACACGTGCGTGAGGTGTACCATCCCGACTATGTTGCTAAGCGTTTGGAGGTAGGTGCTGTTGTTGGTGCTGTTAAGGCTGACAATGTGCGCCGTGAAAGCCCAGCGCCAGGCGATGTAGTGTTGTTGCTTGGTGGCCGTACCGGTCGTGATGGTGTAGGTGGTGCTACTGGTTCGTCTAAGGAGCATACACTAAATTCGTTGGAGGAGTGTAGCTCAGAGGTGCAGAAGGGTAATGCTCCTGAGGAGCGTAAGCTATCACGTCTGTTCCGTCGTGGCGACGTTACACGCCTCATTAAGAAGTCTAATGACTTTGGCGCGGGTGGTGTGAGTGTCGCTATTGGCGAGCTTACCGATGGCCTTGACATATATCTTGACCGTGTGCCTACAAAGTATAAGGGCTTGAATTTCTCTGAGTTGGCTATCAGTGAGTCGCAGGAGCGTATGTCGGTTGTCATCGAGCGCAAGGACATGGAGCAGTTTATGGCTTTGTGTCACGAGGAAAATGTCGAGGTTACGTATGTTGCCGATGTTACCGATACTCGTCGCATGCGCATGTACTGGGGCGATAAGGTTGTTGTTGACCTTTCACGTGACTTTATCGACTCGGCAGGTGCCAAGCACTACACAAAGATTAATATTGGCGCTGTGGAGAACATCAACCCATTCGAGCGTAAGATCGAGGGTGTTACTACCACTAAGCGTATGAAGAATAACCTGTCTGACGACAATGTGTTGTCGCAGAAGGGCCTTATCGAGATGTTTGACTCTACCATCGGTGCTTCAACCGTGTTGATGCCTTATGGTGGTAAGACTCAGTGTACCGAGACTCAGGTATCAGTGCAGAAGTTGCCAGTAGGTGGCGGCTTCACCAATACAGCAAGTATCATGGCTTATGGCTATAACCCATTTATTGCTAAGTGGAGCCCATACCATGGTGCTGCATACGCCGTTGTTGATGCTTGTGCTAAAGTCGTTGCTGCGGGTGCTCGCTACGATAAGATGCGCTTCTCATATCAGGAGTATTTCGAGCGTATGACCGATGCTACATCATGGGGTAAACCACTTTCAGCACTGCTTGGTGCTTTGAAGATGCAGGTGGAGCTCGGCCTACCATCAATCGGTGGTAAGGACTCTATGAGCGGCACATTCCGTGATATTAATGTGCCACCAATGCTTATGGCATTTGGTATTACTACTGTTGACGCACGCAACGTCATCAGCCCTGAGTTTAAGCATGGTGGTAACTATATATATATAGTACGTCACACTCCTGAGGCTAACTACATGCCAAATGTCGAGCAGCTCAAGTCAAACTTCGACTTCGTATCGGAGAAGATTATGCAGGGCGACATCAAGGCAGCATGGGCAGTAGGCTTCGGTGGCGTTGCTGAGGGTGTTGCTAAGATGGCCTTCGGTAATAAGATTGGTGCATCACTTGAGTGCGACGAGCAGATGTTGTACAACTACTCGTACGGCTCATTCGTTGTTGAGAGCTGCCGTACACTTAACCACCCATCAGTAGAGCTTATCGGTAGGACCGTCGACGAAGAGGCTATCTTCATCAATGGCACACGTCTACCTTTGGAGGAGTTGTTGGAGGCTAACACCGAGAAGTATACATCTGTATATGCCGACAAGGGCAAGGCTGGTGAGCCTACTCGTGTTAGCGACGGTAAGGGTCTGGTTAAGAAGTATGAGGGTGCTAAGGTCGACAAGGTCAAGGTTTACATTCCTGTGTTCCCAGGTACTAACTGCGACTACGACACCGCACGTGCCTTTGAGCGTGCTGGCGCTGAGGTTGAGATGACTGTATTTAAGAATCTCACTGGCGACGATGTGTTTGCCTCTATTGAGGAGATGAAGGAGCATATCGACCGTTGTCACATCATGGCGTTGGCTGGTGGTTTCTCTGCTGGTGATGAGCCTGATGGTAGTGGTAAGTTTATTGCTAACGTGCTCAATAATAAGGTTGTTGCCGATGCTATCCACGCCTTGTTGGATCGTGGTGGCTTGATGCTCGGTATTTGCAACGGCTTCCAGGCATTGGTTAAGTCGGGCTTGTTGCCTTATGGTCGCTTGGGTATGACTACTAAGGAGTCGCCAACATTGTTCCGCAACGACATCAACCGCCATATCTCGCAGATCGTATCGACACGTGTGGGTACTACTGCCTCTCCATGGCTTAAGTCGTTTGAGGTGGGCGATATTCACTCTATCGCTGTCAGCCACGGTGAGGGTAAGTTTGTTGTTTCTGACCAGATGGCGGAGGAGCTCTTCCGTAATGGTCAGGTGGCATTCCAGTATGTAGATGCTGAGAATCGCCCAACAACCAACTCGCCTTACAACCCTAACGGCTCAAGCTTTGGCATCGAGGGTATCATCGACCCATCAGGTCAGATTTTGGGTAAGATGGGCCACACCGAGCGTTATGAGCGTGACCTTATGAAGAATATCCATGGCCAGAAGATTCAGGATATCTTCGCTAATGCCGTTAACTATTTTCTTACTAAGTAGTGGTTATGACAAAGTTGGAACTTCAGTACGAAGGAAGAAGCAAAAAGATATTTAATACAGATAGCAAGGATCGTATCATCATCCAGTTTAAGGATGATGCTACGGCCTTCTACAACATCAAACGTGCCAAGATCGAGAATAAGGGCAAGATGAACTGCGCTATCTCGTCAATGCTACTTGGCTATTTGAATCAGCATGGTGTGGCAACTCACTATGTTGAGCAGATGGCTGCTGACGAGCAGTTGTGTCGTGTTGTCGAGCATATCCCATTGGAGATTATCGTGCGCAACATCATCGCTGGTTCTATGGCTAAGCGTCTTGGCATAGAGGAGGGTATCGAGCCCGAGAACACCATTTTCGACCTATGCTTGCGAGGCGAGGAACTTGGCGATCCGCTCATTAATGACCACCATGCCGTAGCTTTGGGCTTGGTGTCGTACGATGAGTTGGCTGTAATTTACGAAATCTCGGCTAAAGCAAATATGCTCCTTAAGGAGGTGCTTGCTAAGGCGGGTATTACGCTTGTAGACTTCAAGATAGAGTTTGGTCGTGATGCCGAGGGTAACCTTGTGCTTGCCGACGAGCTTACGCCCGACACTTGCCGCTTGTGGGATACTACCACTGGCGAGCGCATGGATAAGGATCGTTTCCGTCGTGACCTCGGTCATGTGCGCGAAACTTATGAGGAGGTGGCAAAACGTATTGCCAATATCTTAAAATAGAGTTAAGTATGCTTAAAGATTCATTAGATATTTATGGTGATGACCTGCACGAGGAGTGCGGTGTGTTTGGTATCTTCGGTGTTGAAGATGCTGCCAACCTCGCCTACTATGGACTTCATGCTCTGCAGCATCGTGGTCAGGAGGGTTGTGGTATCTCGGCATTCGATGGCGAGAAACTAAATACGGTTAAGGGCGAGGGTCTTGTTACCGAGGTATTCAACCAGCAGAAGCTCTCGAAGCTCAAGGGTAACATCGCTATTGGCCATGTGCGCTATGCGACTACTGGTGGCGGTGGTGCAAACAATGTGCAGCCATTCTCGTTTAGCCATCATACGGGTGACTTTGCTCTTGCACACAATGGTAACTTGGTGAACTCTAAGGAGCTTGCCCACTACCTCGAGGTGCGTGGCTCGTTGTTCCACTCGTCGAGTGATAGTGAGCTCTTGGCTCATCTCGTGAAGAAGGATAAGAGCGAGGATAAGCGTATCGATAACATCATGGAGGCACTCAATATGTTGGAGGGTGCTTTTGCCTTCTTGATTATGACCAAGAACCGCATCTATGCTTGTCGTGATAAGCATGGCTTGCGTCCTTTGGCTTTGGGTAAGCTTGGCGAGGGCTATGTAATTAGCTCTGAGACATGTGCTTTGGATATCGTTGGTGCTGAGTATATTCGCGACATCGAGCCAGGTGAGATTATCACTATCGATCATCACGGCATTCGCACAAACAACTATTCGTTGTATCAGCGTCACTTGATGTGTGCTATGGAGTATATCTACTTTGCTCGCCCAGATAGCGATATTGAGGGTTGCAACGTGCACACGTTCCGTAAGCTCTCTGGTAAGTATCTCTACGAGCAGTCTCCAATCGACGCAGATATTGTTATCGGTGTGCCCGATTCAAGTATCAGCGCCGCTATTGGCTACTCTGAGGCAAGTGGTATTCCTTATGAGATGGGTCTTATCAAGAATAAGTATATCGCACGTACCTTTATCCAGCCTTCACAGGAGATGCGTGAGAAGGGTGTTCGCATGAAGCTCTCGGCGGTGCGCTCGTTGGTTAAGGATAAGCGTGTGGTGCTTATTGATGACTCTATTGTGCGTGGTACTACATCGCTTCGCATTGTTCGTCTGTTGAAGGAGGCGGGTGCTAAGGAGGTGCATGTACGCATCGCAAGCCCTGCCATCACCAACCCTTGCTTCTACGGCATCGACATGTCTACACGTGAGGAGTTGTTGTGCGCTCGTATGTCGAAAGACGAGGCTTGCAAGGCTATCGAGGCTGACTCGTTGGAGTTCTTGAGTGAGGATGCATTGCTCAAGGCGGGTAATCGCAAGGAGTTGTGCATGTCATGTTTCAACGGCTGCTATCCAACGTCGTTGTATCATAATAAGTTGAGTAATAAATAAAAAATATATATAAGTATGGCAAAAAGTTACGAAGCAGCCGGTGTAAACCTTGAGGCTGGTTACGAAGTTGTTCGACGCATTAAGTCGCATGTAGCATCAACCAAGCGTGTTGGTTCTATGGGTAATATTGGTGCATTTGGTGGTATGTTTGACCTTGCAGCTCTCAACATTAAGGAGCCTGTTTTGGTTAGTGGTACCGATGGTGTAGGCACAAAGCTTAAGCTCGCGTTCGAGATGGATAAGCACGATACTATTGGTATCGACGCTGTTGCTATGTGTGTAAACGACGTGTTGGCGCAGGGTGCTGAACCACTCGTTTTCCTTGATTATGTTGCTGTGGGTCACAACGAGCCTGCTAAGGTAGAGGCTATCGTTGCAGGTGTTGCTGAGGGTTGCCGTCAGGCTGGTTGTGCCTTGGTTGGTGGCGAGACTGCTGAGATGCCAGGTATGTATCAGGATGGCGAGTACGACATCGCTGGCTTCACCGTAGGTGTTGTTGAGCGCTCAAAGCTTATCGATGCAGGTGAGCGTGTTAAGGTTGGTGACGTGTTGGTAGGTATTGCCTCTACAGGTGTTCACTCTAATGGCTTTAGCCTTGTTCGTAAGGTTGTTAGCGATAACAATCTTAAGCTTAATGAGAAGTACGAGGAGCTTGGCGACCGCACTTTGGGCGATGCACTTTTGGCTCCTACACGCATCTACGTTAAGCAGGTGTTGAAGGTTATTGCTGAGTGCGATGTTCACGGCATCAGCCACATCACTGGTGGTGGTTTCGACGAGAACATTCCACGTATCTTGAAGGAGGGCCAGGGTGTCGAGGTTAAGGAGGGCACATGGGAGATTTTGCCAGTGTTCCGCCTCTTGGAGAAGTATGGCAAGGTCGCTCACCGTGAGATGTTTAACATCTTCAACATGGGTATCGGTATGGTTATCGCATTGCCTGAGGCTGATGCCCAGAAGGCTATCGCTATCCTTGCGGAGTGTGGCGAGAAGGCTTCGGTTATCGGTCGCGTTATCGAGGGTGAAGGCGTAACAATTATCTAATTTTGGCTATGAAGAAGACAAGATTGGCAGTCTTTGCAAGCGGCAGCGGTAGCAACTATCAGGCTATCGCTGAGGCTTGTCAGGATGGTCGCATTGATGCCGAGATTGTACTGTTGGTTTGCGATAAGCCAGGTGCAAAGGTGTTGGAGCGTGCTGAGCGTTTCGGTACAGAGTGCTTTGCGTTTAATCCTAAGGATTATGCCTCACGCGAGGCTTACGAGACGGTGTTGGCTACTATGCTTGATGAGCGTAAGGTTGACTTCGTATGCCTTGCAGGATATATGCGCATTGTTGGCAAGGTGCTGTTGGAGCGTTACGAGCAGCGCATCGTAAATATTCACCCATCGTTGCTCCCTTCGTTCAAGGGTGCTCATGCCATTCAGGATGCGGTGGACTATGGTGTCAAGATTTTTGGTGTTACAACCCATTTTGTAGACGAGACTTTGGATGGTGGTCGTATCATTGATCAGGGTGCTATTGTCTACGAGGGCAACGACATCGAGGAGCTTACCAATATGATTCATAACATAGAGCATAAACTCTACGTTAAGACTATTAACAAATTGATAAATAAGAAATACTAATATAATATATGCGAGCATTAGTTAGCGTTAGCGATAAGCGTGGCGTTGTTGAGTTCTGTCAGAACCTCCGCCGTCTTGGTTGGGAGATTATTGCCACAGGTGGCACACAGAAGCTTTTGGATGATAGCGGTGTTGAGACCATTGGTATCAGTGATGTTACAGGATTCCCTGAGATATGTGATGGCCGTGTAAAAACCCTTCACCCAAAGGTGCATGGTGGTTTGTTGGCACGCCGTGATGACGAGAGCCATCTCCAGGCGTTGCGTGAGAACTCTATTGAGTTCATCGACATGGTGTGTGTTAACCTCTATCCTTTCCGTCAGACCATTGCAAAGCCCGATGTGAAGATGGAGGATGCTATCGAGAATATCGACATTGGTGGTCCATCAATGTTGCGCTCGGCAGCTAAGAACTATCGTGATGTCACCGTTGTGTGCGATCCTGAGGACTATGCTCGCATCATCAGCGAGATTGAGTCAACAGGCAACACAACGCCTAAGACACGTCTTGAGCTCTCGGCAAAGGCATATACCCACACTGCTGAGTACGATATGTGCATAGCTACATATATGCGTAAGCAGGCTGAGCTTAACGAGAAGTTGTTTGCATCGTTCGACCTCGTGCAGTCGTTGCGCTATGGCGAGAATCCACACCAGGAGGCTAAGTTCTACGCTTCGGCAGATGTTGTGCCATTCTCGTTGGCCACAGCTAAGCAGCTAAATGGCAAGGAGATGTCGTACAATAATATTCAGGATGCAAATGCTGCGCTCAACATCGTTCGTGAGTTTAGTGAGCCATTTGCTGTGGGTCTTAAGCACATGAACCCATGTGGTGCTGCTATCGGCGCTGATATTAAGGAGGCGTGGACTAAGGCTTACGAGGCTGACACTGTTAGCATCTTCGGTGGTATTGTTGCTGTTAACCGTGAGATTACTAAGGAGGTAGCAGAGCTTATGAAGCCTATCTTCTTGGAGATTATCATGGCACCATCGTTCTCTGAGGAGGCTCTTGAGATTCTCTGCACAAAGAAGAATCTTCGCTTATTGCAAGTAGATATGACTCAGTCAGATGCTACTCAGACTCAGTACGTATCGGTAAATGGAGGTTTGCTTGTTCAGAAACTTGACACTGATACTAAGGAGGTTGTTGCTGATATGTGTGCTACTGAGCGTAAGCCATCTGCTCAGGAGTTGGAGGATATGAACTTCGGCTGGCGAATTGTTAAGCACGTTAAGTCAAACGCAATCGTGGCTGTTAAGGATGGTCATACCATTGGCGTTGGAGCTGGTCAGATGAACCGTGTAGGCTCAGCTGAGATTGCTCTTAAGCAGGCTAAGGCTGCGGGCTTCACCGAGGGCCTTGTGCTCGCCTCTGACGGCTTCTTCCCATTTGACGATACTGTGACTCTCGCGCGTGAGTATGGCGTGACTGCTTTGGTGCAGCCAGGTGGCTCAGTGCGTGACGAGGACTCAGTGAAGAAGGCTAATGAGTTTGGCATGACAATGCTTATGACAGGCATGCGCCACTTCAAACATTAATTTGTTGTGATAAGGGGTCATCTACTGCCGCTAGCAAATTATCTCAGCAATGGGCAGTACGTCAAGTACAGCCCATCGCTTCGAAATTTTCCGAGCGTTGTATCTAACCCCTTCTAACAACAAATTGTTTGTCGGGATAAGGGAAAATCTGCAACTAGTCGTTGTGGCTAACCCTTTCCAACAATAGATTAGAAATTATTACTCATTACTAATTACTAATTAAAATGAACGTATTAGTTATTGGCTCGGGTGGCCGTGAGCACGCTATTGTAGAGGCGTTGTCGCGTTCACCTAAGACTCCAAAGATATATTGCGCTCCAGGAAATGCTGGTATAGCTCAGTTGGCTGAGTGCGTGGCTATCAAGGATACAGAGGTTGAGAAGCTCGTTGAGTTTGCTAAGGCCAACCAGGTGGAGCTCACAGTTGTAGGCCCTGAGGCTGCATTGGCTGCGGGTGTTGTTGATCGTTTCCAGCAGGAGGGTCTTCTAATATTTGGCCCTACTAAGGCTGCTGCCGAGATTGAGGCAAGCAAGGATTTTGCTAAGCGTCTTATGGTTAAGTACGATGTGCCTACAGCGGCATATGCTACATTCTCTGATTTTGACGAGGCTATGGCCTATGTTCGTCAGGGCTCTTTGCCTACAGTGCTTAAGTATGACGGCTTGGCAGCAGGTAAGGGTGTGGTTATTGCAACTACTATGGAGGAGGCTGAGGCTACACTCCGTGATATGCTTCTCGACACTAAGTTTGGCGAGGGTAGGGTAGTCGTAGAAGAGTTCCTCACTGGCGAGGAGTTCTCGCTCATGTGCTTCGTTTCAGGTAATAAGATTTGTCCTATGCCTGTTGCTCAGGACCATAAGCGTGCATACGACAATGACGAGGGTCCAAACACTGGCGGTATGGGTGCTTACACCGAGCTTCCATTTATCACAGCTGAGGATCACGCCTATGCTATGAATAACATTATGCAGCGTGTTGCCGACGCAATGGTCGAGGAGGGCACTCCTTTTAGCGGCGTGTTGTATGGTGGTTTGATGAAGACGCCTAATGGCATAAAGGTTATCGAGTTCAACGCTCGTTTTGGTGACCCTGAGACAGAGGTAGTATTGCCACGCTTGAAAAGCGATGCTATAGAGGTGTTCTCGGCTGTAGCTCGTGGCGAGCAGCCTGTAGCTGAGTGGTCTAAGGAGGCTACATTGGGTATCGTGTTGGCATCTAAGGGTTATCCTGGTAACTACGACAAAGGTTATGCTATTCGTGGCACTGAGCGTGTAGAGTGCAAGCTCTACCACATGGGTACTCAGCTCAAGGACGGCGAGTTGGTAACGGCTGGCGGTCGTGTGATGTTTGTTGTGGCCTCGGCTCCAACCTTGCGCGAGGCACAGCTAAAGGCTCGCGAGGAGATTTCTAAGATTGAGTGCGACAACCTATTCCATCGCACCGATATTGGAAATAAGGCATTTAAATAATTTAGTATAATAAGACAAGCTATGATAATAAGTGGTAAAGATTTATCTAAGTCACTCAAGGAGGGTCTAAAGTGTCGTGTTGCTGAGCTTGAGGCGAAGCATGGCACAACACCTAACTTGGTTGTGATATTGGTAGGTGATGACCCTGGTAGTGTGTCATACGTTACAGGTAAGGCTAAGGCAGCCACAGAGGTGGGTATTCGCAACACTACATTGCGCTACGCCGAGACTATCACTGAGGCAGAGCTATTAGCAGTTATCGATGAACTTAATGCTAACGATGATGTCAATGGCATCCTTGTGCAGTTGCCTTTGCCTAAGCATATCGACGAGCATAAGGTTATCGCAGCTATTAAGCCTGAGAAGGACGTTGACTCGTTCCACCCAGTAAACGTGGCTAACCTATGGCTTAAGCTCCCAGGCTTCAAGCCTTGCACCCCTAAGGGTATCATCAAGCTACTCGACTCGGCAGGTGTTGAGATTGAGGGCAAGGAGGCTGTGGTTGTCGGCCGTAGCAACATTGTTGGATTGCCTGTGGCTAAGCTACTGTTGGATCGAAATGCTACTGTTACTGTTGCTCACTCACGCACCAAGAATCTTGGCAACGTTACTCGTCGTGCCGATATCTTGGTTGTTGCCATTGGCCGTGAGCGCTTCATCACTGCCGACATGATTAAGCCAGGTGCTGTAGTCATCGACGTTGGTGTTAACCGTGACACACGCAATGGTAAGCTATGTGGTGATGTTGATTTCGATGGCGCTGAGCAGGTAGCTTCAGCTATCACTCCTGTGCCAGGTGGTGTAGGCCCTATGACAATCACTTGCCTCATGGAGAATACAGTTGAGAGCTTTGAACGTAAGATAACAAAATAATTCCCAAACTATTATGATTGCAAGATATTCACGTGAAATTATGCGTAATGTATGGACCGAGCAGAATAAGTTCGATGCATACCTACGTGTTGAGATTTTGGCCTCAGAGGCATGGAGCCAGCTTGGTGTAGTACCTAAGGAGGATGTTGAGAAGTTGTGGAAGAATGCTACTTTCGATGTAAATCGTATCTACGAGATCGAGGAGCAGACACGTCACGACATTGTGGCATTTACTCGTGCCGTGAGTGAGAGCCTTGGCGAGGAGCGTAAGTGGGTACACTATGGCCTTACAAGTACCGATGTTGTTGATACTGCAAACGGCTACCTCCTCAAGCAGGCTAATGCTATCTTGTTGGACGATATCGAGAAGATGTTGGAGGTGTTGCGCAAGCGCGCTATCGAGTTCAAGGCTACTCCATGTATTGGCCGTACACACGGTATTCATGCCGACATCACATGCTTCGGTCTTAAGTGGGCATTGTGGTACGAGGAGATGAAGCGTAACCTTAACCGTTTTATCACTGCATCACGTGGTGTAGAGGTCGGTAAGATCTCGGGAGCTGTAGGTAACTTTGCAAATATTCCTCCATTCATCCAGGACTATGTATGCGAGAAGCTCGGTATCGAGTCTGCAAACATCTCTACACAGGTTATCCAGCGTGACCGTCACGCTTACTATATGGCTACTTTGGCAGTTATTGCATCGAGCATCGAGCAGATGGCTATGGAGATCCGTAACTTGCAGCGTACCGAGGTACATGAGGTGGAGGAGTCATTCGGTAAGGGTCAGAAGGGCTCATCAGCAATGCCTCACAAGCGTAATCCTATCTCTTCTGAGAATATGTGTGGATGTGCACGTGTTATGCGTGGCTATATGGCAGCATTCTATGAGAACGTAGCTTTGTGGCACGAGCGTGATATCTCACACTCATCGTCTGAGCGTATCATCTTGCCAGATGCAACAATGCTTCTCGACTATATGCTAAACCGTTTCCGTGGTATTCTTGAGAACCTCGTGGTATTTAAGGATGTTATGATGGAGAACATCTATCGTACACGTAAGGTTATCTTCGCTCAGCGAGTTATGAACGCTCTTATTGAGAAAGGCTTCTCTCGTGAGAAGGCTTACGACACCGTTCAGCCTATTGCTATGCGTGCTATGAGCGAGCGTGCCGACTACCAGGAGCTTTTGGCTGAGAGCGCCGATGTTATGGCAGTTCTTACTCGTGAGGAGCTCGACTCATGCTTCACATTGGAGTACTACCTCAAGAATGTAGACTTTATCTTCGACCGTGTAGGCATCGAGTAATTTGTTGTGATAAGCCGCAATCTGCGGCACATCGCTAAAAGTTGACCACCCCAGGCTGTACTACTTGTACTATCCTGGGGTGGTTCCTTTTTCGATGTACCACATCTCACAGCTTCTAACAACAAATTTATTTCTTGTGATAAGGGCGCATCT
>JAFODV010000004.1 GCA_017380515.1 Alistipes sp. | reverse complement strand
CCTCAAAACGGTGGTGCGGGTGTTGCTCGTCAGTATGGCATAGATCATAGTGATAACGAGTTTATCATTTTTGCAGACAGTGATGACTGTTTAGCTTCAGCATTTGCTTGTGAGTTACTTTCTTGCAGTGAGCAATAAGCTTCTTAAACAATTCTTCCTGTGTCATAAACTATATCTTTTTTGTTATTCGTTTCGTGGCTTATATGCTATAAGCATATTCAAACGGCAAAGATAGAAAAAAAAGGTGAAAAGTGAAAGGTGAAAGGTGAAAAGTAAGGAATTTATTAATTGGGAGTGAGTAGTTAGAAAAGAGTAATGAGTAATATTTTTCGTTACTACTAATTACTCACTACTCATTAAAACTTGTGCAAAGCACACCCTACTTCTCACCTTTCACTTCTCACCTTTCACCTTATGAGGTTGTTAGCCCTAAATGAGTAGTGCGCACCACGTGCCACGATAACATGATCCAAGAGGCGTATATCGAAGAGCTTAGCAGCCTCCCTTACACGCTCCGTAAGCTCACAATCCTGACGACTTGGTTCGGTTGATCCCGATGGGTGATTATGCACCAAGACAACCTGAGCAGCAAGAAGTTGTATAGCCCACTTGATAATAAGGCGGCAGTCGACAACCGTAGCTTGCACACCTCCCTGACTGATGCGCTTACTATCTAACACCCTACCCGACGAGGCGAGATACAACACCCAAAACTCCTCATGCTGAAGGCCTCCAAGCTTAGGCTCCATAATTCTAACCACATCGCTATCAGACGATATTATGTCGCAAGCAGCACCCTCAGAGAGCGCCACCCTACGACCCAACTCAGCAGCAGCCTTAAGACGCATGGCACGCCTAAGACCAAGCCCCGATGTCATGCGCAAGCGTGACAGGTCGGTCATAAGAAGTCTTTGCAACGAGTTATCGACTCCCTCCATCAACTCGCGAGCAGTAGCTATAGCCGCATCGTCGGAAGCACCCTCAGCGATGACAGTAGCCACAAGCTCCTCATCGGTTAGAGCCTCAGCACTGCGCGACACTATCTTATCTGTGAGATTTTTCATTGCTTAGAATTTTTGACACTATTTAACACGCACACGAGTGCCAGGCACAAGAGTTTCGGGCGTAAGCTCGGGGTTAAGCTCCTGAATGCGAGTTGCCGACGAGCGATGCATAACAGCGATACGACCAAACGTATCTACATCAGTGGCAATATAGTATTGTGGGCCGCCACTATCAGGCTTCGCATTCCAACCATACACGCCGTCGAGCATAACAGAGAATGGGCCACTCACACGCACAATGTCGCCAACAACCAAATTATCGAGGTCGACAAATGGATTGAGCGCCTCGATACTTTTGCGCGAAGTGTTATACTCTACCGCCAACGATAGATGTGTATCGCCTGGCTTAACAACATGATCTATAATATCTTGATATACATCACACTGCAACGCACCAGCATATCGCTGAACATCAAACACGCAACACTCATTGTCGAATCGTCGATAGGTAACAAGACATCGACCATCAGCAGCCATATCACGTATCGACGTCTCGATAACGACTTTCATACCCACACGCACAAGCGGTTGCAGCTTGTCCAGGTTATCAGAATCGAGACATATACACCCCTCTGAAGCACGTGTACCTATGGTGTGCGGACGTATGGTGGCGTGAATACCTATGCCCCAATGCGGTGGCGCATAGATACGTAAAAACCAATTTCCATAGTTCTTCTGTATGTAGCCATTCTCATTACCAGAGTCGTAACCCCACAATTGTGCATCGTGAATGCTTGCAATCAATAACTCGCCTTCTGGGGTTCTAAGGTCGCCAGGTATCTGCTTATTGCCGTAGTTGCGGCCTACCGACACAGGATAACAGCATATTGTACGACCATGGGTATCGATAACTGATAATGTCTGACACTCCTTCGATATAAGAATAAAGTCGGCCTTTGCAGGATCACCATCGCATACCACCTGAGCATTATCTGTCTTTGCTGACTCATCAAATACTATCGAACGATAGGTGTCGACATATACACCATACCCATAGCGCCATAGGCTAAAGGCATAGCACTCACTGGCCATTGTCAATGCCGCCAAGACAATAGCAACTGACACACAACACCTCACATCTCGACTCATTCGACTCAGTGCCAATATTTTACTATATATACCCAATATTAAAATTTCGAAAGCCTAAATTAAAAAGCGGACACGGCACGCACAGAGTTGCTGCTATACTTATTGCCGATGCGGATGCTGCCACTGTACATACTGACAAGCCTCGCAAAAGTCTTTTCATTTACGTATTCTGAAGAAGACCAATACCAAGCATTCTCGTCCCACAATCCATCTGCGCCATATTCAGCAAGGGTACTATTTACCACATTACGCACCGAATCATTCAAAAGCAACAACTCCAACTCATCTATCGCTGGCAGATACCAATCTTTGCCCTTTGCTCTACACCAACTAAAGGCTGGATACTCCTTCGAATCACTACGAGCCATTACCTTATCGGTATTCGCCTTACCATTATCCGTGCTTAATGCCCCCACAGCTATTATCTTATCACACCGCTCCTCCGTACACCATTGCTTTTTCGCTTGATCAAGGCTTACAATCTTACCATGCTTGCCATCGTCCGTTACATAGAAGACTACACCCTTCTTTGTACCGTCATCATAGTAGTCTCCTACTTTATAGCTCACAACTTCAGCAGCACATTCCTCTCCAATATCAATAGTTATAGCATAAGAGACAAAGAAAAGACAAATATAAAACAATATCCAGACAAGCCACTTCTTAATAGTTTGCCATTCAACTCTACCCCTTGATCGTTCCTTACTTCTTTCGCCCTGTTGCACCTCTTTCGGCTTCTCGTCAATGACATTCTTTTGAGATAAAACCTCTTTACTACGTCGCTCACGGCCAAGCATCGAGAGAATATCATCGACAAGGGTTGTTTCAATAGGATGATCAACCATTGTTCGATAATTAGTCGTACTAAACACAAACTTCAAACTATCGGGCATCGGCGCATCATCAATACAATATGGCAAAATATCGCCCTCATTCTTTTCGTTAAAAGCAAAATATATCTCTCGCTTAGTAAACTTTGACTTGTACGAATTTTTGCTCGCTAGAAACAACATCTTACGACATCCTTTAATAGCATCTGCAATAACATCAGGAAACTCAGTAGCTGCTCGTATTCCTTGGCGATCAATGAAATAGCTAACGCCCTCAGCATCTAAAGCACGACATATGCGATCAGCAATCTCCAAATCCTTGCGTGAGTAGCTTATAAAGATATCGTAGTTCATAGGTTAATAGTTTGCGCACTATATATAAACAAAATTAGCAAATAATTGCCGAACGACAAAATATTTGCTAATTATTTTTCCAATTGATAGAATTAGCCGAAGATGGCCAAGCGCTTAATTGACAACTAATTTGCCATCATGTCGATGCGGTCGAGAATCTTGGCGCTGTTCTCGTCGTCAATAGACATTGGCGAGCCTTGCGACACCGAATAGGCTGCATTCTGCTCGGCAGCCTTCTTTGAATCGCCCGAGCCATAGCCAACAGCCATGCCGTCGATATATACCGTAGAGACAAAACCCGACTGATGAACGCCTCCAGAGCTATCGCTTGTTGTGCGGAATTCGATGGTGTAGCGATTTTTCTGACACCACTCGATAAGGCGGCTCTTGAAGTCAGTCTCCGACTTAAGAACTTCATCAATAGAGAGGTAACGACCGTATATATCGTTAATAAGCAGACGGTTAGCAAAGTCGTAGCCCTGATCCAGATATATGGCACCCATCATTGCTTCGAGGGCATCACCATAAATATGTTTTTGTGTAGAGTTGTTCGCAGCGTGCGAGATAACATGCTTATCGAGGCCTATTTGCGAGGCTATGCGGTTGAGCGACTGGCGCGACACGATCTTTGAGCGAAGCTGGGTCATAAAACCCTCGTCGCGGTCGGGAAACTCGATAAACAGAAAATCGGAGGTGATACTCTCGATCACGGCATCGCCCAAGAACTCAAGGCGCTCGTTGTTGATATGGCTACCATCTTCCAACTCAACAGAGGCCGACTTATGGATAAGGGCCAGTTTATAGAGCTCTATGTTGTTGGGGATAAATCCAAACATGTCGTCGATGGCAGCATAGAAGGCTCTATCCTGACCAAAGCGGCGACGAAAAGGACGTAGCAGAAAATCAAACATTGCAACAATCGTTAGAGTAACAAACAATGGACTAAGCCGAAGGAATAAAAATTTCCTTTGGCATAGTCCATAAAAAGTAAAGAATCATCGTATACACACAGCGCACACACAACAGAGACCGAAACAATATTGTTCAACTCATGCTACGCGCACATGCGCCATGCTACGCAAGATTATGCTATATTACTTGTGAGACTCGATGTAGCTGATAGCGTCACCTACAGTCTGAATCTTCTCAGCATCAGCATCTGGAATCTGAAGATCGAAAGCCTTCTCAAACTCCATGATAAGCTCTACCTGATCCAATGAGTCTGCACCAAGGTGTGCTGTGAAGCTTGCCTCTGCAACAACCTCTGACTCCTTAACGCCCAACTTGTCAACGATGATCTCAACAACCTTTGACTGAATTTCTGACATAATAAAAAAGTTTTAGTTAAACATTATAGTAGTAAAAAATATGCTACTGTAATTTGTCTTTTTTTTACTTAGACGATGCAAAAATAACACTTTTTTATTATCTTTGACATTATTACGCAAAAAAATTATCAACAACTTCTGATAAAACAATGTTAAACAACTAATAATTAACCCATTATGAATCTTTTGCTAATTTCCAATTCTACGAATGCAGGCGAGGCTTACTTGAAGTATCCTATCGCTGAAATCGCTAAAACACTTGAGGGTGTAAGCGAGGTTGTTTTTATCCCCTACGCAGCCGTGACATTCTCCTACGACGAGTATGAGCGCAAGGTTCAGGAGAGATTCAACGAGATTGGCATCAAGGTACACTCAGTACACCATGCCCTCAACAAACGTAACTTCGTACGCCATGCGCAGGCTATCGTCATCGGCGGCGGTAACACGTTTGCTCTTCTTAAGAAGATGCAGGAGGAGGACCTCCTCGACATGATATTCCGTCGTGTGAAGGCTGGTGTTCCTTACATCGGTTGGTCAGCAGGCAGCAACGTGACATGTCCTACAATTTGCACAACAAACGACATGCCTATCGTACAACCACAGTCGTTCCGCGCTATCGGCCTCGTACCTTTCCAGATTAACCCACACTACCTCGATGCTAACCCAGAGGGTCACGCTGGCGAGACTCGCGAGCAGCGCATCAACGAGTATTTGGAGGCTAACCGCAGCCGCTATGTTGTTGGCTTGCGCGAGGGTTGCATGCTCCGCATCGACGATAACGGCATCGAGCTTATCGGCTCACGACCAATGCGCATCTTCAAAAAGGGCATCGAGACCTATGAGGTGCAGCCTGGCGACAACATCGAGTTCCTCATCAAGCGCTCTAAGTAGTGACAACAAAGCAGGCCGAGATAGGTGCTCGTGGCGAGGACATCGCCACAGAGTGGCTGCGTGAGCATGGCTTCTACATCGTGGAACGCAACTGGAGAGTTGGACGCTACGAAATGGACATCATTGCCGAGCACTACGACACCATGCACTTTGTGGAGGTCAAGACACGTAAGCAAGGTGGCTGGCAGTCGGCATACGACAGCATCGACGAACAGAAGATTCGCTCGCTGCGTCGTGCCGCCATGGCCTATCGAGCAATGCACCGCCTACGGCACATCATACAGTTCGACCTTATAGCCATCACCGTTGACAATAAAGGTGCAACATCGGTCGACTATGTCGAAAACATAATCTAAATGAGAGAGGGTGACCACTTAGGCCACCCTCCTTGCTTTATCACTCTACGCCAATCTCTATAGCTGTTATCTCATCTAATCGCTCAATTTTAAATCCCGTAGCTCCACGCATATCGAACGTGGTTTGCTGCTCAGCACCACTAAAGCCATGCGACGCACCCTCAACATAGCTCTGCTCGGTGCCATCACCCCAATTGATATTGCCCGTAACAACATCACCACGCCATGTGGGTGACGTAAGCTTGGTGTTTTTGTGATTAAGTTGTAGGGTCATACACTCGGGCATAGCACCCTGAACAATGGTAACGGTATGCTGCGCCTCACCCGCAAGAATGTGGATGTAGGCAACACGCTCCTGTTTGGCGACGTTTTCCTCAACCATAAAACGTGCAGTGTAGCTCTTCATGCTCTGGCTACGGCTACCCTCAACATGTGTAATCCACGAATCACTAATCTCGAAGCTATATTCGGCGTTAGTATCAAACTTTAGCTCAATGGTCTGTGCCTCGTAGCTTAGCTCATACTTCGTAGCTACGGACTCCACCCTATCAGCTTCGGGTGAGGGAGTAGGCTTATGACAGCCAACGACAAACATTAGGGCAGCAATGACATATAGATACTTTTTCATTATTCGAGTTGCTTAATGGTGAATGTAAATGTTCGCTTCTCAACATCCTTGCGCACAAGGAGCACGGTATATGTGGAGCCAGGAGCAAGGCGTGCGGCATTAATCGTCATCTTGCCACGCACAATCTCGACACCATCTTCTACGTAGCTACCATCTTGGTAGAGTGCCGACTTCACATCGTCGTCGTAGTCCACGACGATAGTCTGCGATGGTTTATCATAGTCGAATGATGTTGTTGCGCCAATAGGTGAATAGCGCATGACAATATCCCACGTAGCATTCTCGGAGTAGGGACGTATCACAAACCATTCGTCAGTGCCCGCAGCCGAGTAGAAGACACGTAGGCGGTCGCCCTCCTCAACACTCTCCGTTAGTTTACAGCGCATAGGTCCACAGTCGCCATAGTATTGCATAGGCAGGCTAAAATCAACGGCCTCCGACACCCACGCCTTGCGTCTGCCCTCAATGTCGCAATGCGCAACACGCACACGACCGCTAAACTCAATAGCTGAGATATTCGAGATGAGAATGCTGCTTATGTCGAACTCGGTACCCTTCTCAAACTCCACAGCATCAAGCACCATGCCCGTAGAGTATAGCGTAAGCCAGTTTTCGAAAGCACCACCACGCATAGGCACGAAGTTCAACAGAGCATACTGATTATAGTCAAACTCGTATTCACCCAAGATAAGAGCATCGAGCGTGAAGAAACCATCATAAACGCCACCCCAACCCCAATTTACGTGGAAATAGTTGTTATCATCGATACCGTCGAGCACAAAGGCATGACCCGAGTAGTCAGCCATATATCCGCTATACCACACAGGATTTCCTGCCTCGATCTCGCGACGAAGCATCTCAATCCAATAGCTATCGCTAAAGTTGTCGCGCATAAATATGTAGTTGGCAGGGCTATAGCCGTAGTTCTGATACAATGCCTCCGAGTTGACGTATGCACCTGTACCTTCGGCAGCATAATCTGCCATGAATGAGTGGCCGAGGTCTGCCATGAGCGTTGCCACCGCCTGGGCCTCAGCATCGTTGTACTCGCCCTCAACATATGTATCAAGCATATTATCCCAATCGTAGGCATGGTTTAGGTCGCGCTCTGGAACATAGATACTCTTAGTATAGGTCGTATAAGCTATTGTCGTGCCTGTAGCACAATCAGGCCAGCGATAGTGGCGCATTATGGTTGCTACCGCCGTCTGCGTACAGCCGGTCAAGGATAGAGCATCACCGTCCATGGGGCACTCGAGGTTGTAGGGTTCAAACTGACTCCAGCGAGCAGTATTCAGCATTATGGCATTCTGTGGAGTATACTCCTCGCTCCATCGGCGCACAACACTTGGGCGTGGCTCCAAGCCATGCTCACGTGCATATCGCACTGAGCTATCTACATACCTAAGCCACGCCTCGAAGCATGGAGGTAGCGTACTCAAATCGGGCGCAAGATAGTCGAACGAGTAAGCCAAGACGGGAGGCAACACATCGTCGCCCGCAACAATAACGAAGCCTCGTGACTGAGCCTTAGCAAAGACATAGAACGAGGGGGCAGAGTTAGCACGCGTAGTGCCTATGCGCGAGCTATCCCACACAAGGCTAACAGCGTCACAACGTGTAGCATCACCCGAGAGCAGACGACTAGCAACAAGCAAGGCACGCTCAGGCGTCACCTCGTGGGCCGAAACTGCACCACACGCCACAATGGCAACTAAAAATAGGAATAGACGTCTCATAACTATTTACAACAGGGGGCTATCCAATACTCTTGGACAGCCCCACAAATTAGCAATTTTGTTTATCAGCGAACGTAGATGCGCTGTTGTCACAACAAAATTAGAAGATTGGCTGAATCTCTGATGCACGTGTGGTCTGCGCCTCGTCGATAACTGCCTGAGGAATCTCGCAGCGCTCATAAACACTTACAATCGAGCGATCCTCCTGGCTTGACAAGGTGAGCTTCTTTCCCGAAACCTCAAACTTATAGCCACAAGCCCAGTTTGAGCCATCGGTATAGCTACCTGTGATAATCTCGCCACTTGTCTTATATGTTCCCTCAAAGTGCTCATAGTACAATGAATACACCTGCTGGTAGATATCGAACTTACCGTTGTTGAAATCGACATACACGTCGAACACTGGAGCCTCGCCATTCCACTCAACGATGTGCCACTGGCCATCAATATCACTTGAGCCTGAGCCGCCAGAATTTGGGCGTTCGCAGCCAACCAATGCAAGGAGTGCCACTGCGAATATTGCAAAAAACTTCTTCATATATCGAAATATCTTTTTTACGTTAACACTCTACTAGAACCAGCCACCAGGATTTAGTGGTGCACCAGTACCCTCATCAACCTTAACACCTGGACGAACGATAAAAGCAAACTCCTGCTGTGCCTCCATACCGCCAGTAATCTGACCACCACCAACAGTGTTACCACCAGCAACATACTTCAATGTCACCAATGCAGAACCTGGCTTTGTACATGTCATCATTAGCTTGTTACCCATGAATTTACAATCGGTCATACCAAGCTTCTCCTTAACCTCGTCAGAGATCTCAGACTCGAGCATCTTGATTGTGCCACCACCGTCACCGATATAGGCGCTGATGTCAAGGATAATCTGCTCACCAAGAGGAATAGGAATACATGTTGTACCACGCACAGCCATCAACACACGGTAAGCATCTATGAGGCCTGTACCCATCTTGTTATTGTAGCTTGCGAGGTTCATGCTACCACCTCCATAGATTGTCTTCTGACCTGAGAAGGTATCGAAGGTGGTTACAGACGATACGATGATGTCCTTCAACTCAGGGAGTGTCAATACGATGCCATTGTCTGCAGCGTAAGAGATAGCCAATGCTGCGATACCAGATACGTGAGGACATGCCATTGATGTACCCTGCATGCGAGCATACTTGTTGTTTGGCAATGTTGACACTACACAACCGTAGTCCATGGTTGTAGCACCGCGAAGGTAGTACTCACCACCTGGAGCTGACACGTTACAGCCACGGTCGTAGCAAGTGTAGTATGTTGGAAGACCGTCTGGAGCAATAGCAGATACTGCGATAAGCTTATTCCAAGCAGCTGGGTAGCCAGCAACAGCCTTACCATCGTTACCTGCAGCAAAGATTACGATACCGCCCTCAAGGTTAGGATGGTTCTTTGTATTCATGAAGTAGAGGAATGCCTCTGCCTCCACGCTTGTAGAGCCATTCTCGAAGCCCAGGTCGTTAGAGATTGCGCCAGCCTCAAAGCCCCATGAGTTCTGCAACACACAAGCACCATTATCAGCAGCATACTCGATAGCGGCAGCTGTAGCAGACACGCCAGCAGCAGTACCACCAGAGATAATCTGGCAAGAGATAAGACGCACGCCATCACCATTACCCGAGCCACCAGCAACACCAGCAACACCAATACCGTTGTTGTTAACAGCAGCTACAGTACCAGCCACGTGAGTACCGTGACCAGAGTCGCCTGAACGAGTCCAAGTGATACGACCCTTGTTCACGAAGTTGTAGCCATGGATGTCGTCTACATAGCCATTGCCATCATCATCCTGACCCTCCTCGCCGTTAGCCTCAGCCTCGTTGATCCACATGTTAGGCTTAATATCCTCATGCTCGTAGCAAACACCCTCGTCAACAACAGCAACGATAACATCTGGGCGACCTGTTGTTAGCTCCCATGCATCGAAGAGGTTTACGTCAGCACCAGCAACAGCATTTGGAAAGTCTACAGTACCATCGTTGTTGTAGTGCCACTGCTGGTTAAGCATTGGGTCGTTGAAAGGAAGCTCTGACGAGCGTGTAACGAAAATCTCCGATGGATCAATCTCAGTGGCCTCAGCTTTAGGCACCTCTACTCGTGTAGAGAACTGCACGCGCTCTACCACGTCAACCATAGCGAGGGCCTTAGCAGCAGCCTCAAGGTTTGCATTCTCTGGTAGCGACACGCTATACCAACGGTGCATACCCATCTCGCGCTTTACATCGGCATTAACCTGCATGTTAAATACAGTAGCCACATCCTCAGCGCCGATCTCTGCCATAACAGCATCGAGAGGAGTTACGCCTGAGCGTGTAGCAACAGCTGCACCCTCAAGCTGAAGAGCTGTAGCATCATCTACATAGATGATAAGCTCGCCACCCACAGCCTTGTCAGGGGTGTTCACAAACTTTCTCATTGCAATAGCCTCTGGCGATGCTGTGCCCTGCTGATCAACAGTGTCAGTAGCACACGCAACTGCAAAGATTCCTGCAAGAGCGAGAATAAAGAGTTTTGTTCTGTTCATAGTAGTTTTATTTAGTTATGTTTTCAATCTAAAACAGAGGTGCACAACAAAGCACACTTTCCAACTTGCAAATTTAGTATAAATTTTCGAAATAGATACTATTCACCCTGTTTTTCAGCATATATGACAAAAAAAATGGGGCTGACTAAAACGTCAGCCCCCAAAAATTAAACGTCACCCAATTACAAGAATGGGATAATATCATCTACACTACGAGTACCTGCAAGTGCCTCCTCCTTAATCTGCTCAGGAATTGTGCACGCCTCGTAAACGCAAGTAACCGAGTTTGCCTCGTCGCTTTTAAGCGTAAGTGTCTTGCCCTCGTTTGACACAGCACCAGTGTAATCACACTTCCATGCTCCATCATCGAAATACTCGCCAGTGAGCTTGTTACCAGATACCTTATACTCGCCGTCGTAGAACTTATAGTCGAGGGTATACACCTGCTGATACATAGCAAAATTGCCAGAATCGAAGCTGATATATACGCTGAACTCGTTAGGTGTGCCATTCACAGATACGAGCTTCCACTCCTTCTCGATGCCATCGAGGCTACCGTTAACAGGTGCAGGACCATTCGTTTCACCACAACCAACCATTGCCATAAGCAGAACTACTGCCAATGACCAAATCTTCAAACTCTTCATATAGTAAAGATAATTTTTACAAAGTTAGACACCTACTACAACCAGCCACCATTATCGTTAGCCTCACGAGCTACAATAACGATATCCTTCTCCATGAGCTTGCCACCGATTGAGTTACCGCCACCTACGCTGCTACCACCAGCGATGTACTTAACAGTGATAACGCCGATACCTGGCTTCTTACATGTGAGATAGATGCTTGTGCTGAAGAACTCAACCTTCTCGATACCAAGACGCTCCTTTGTCTCATTCGAGATCTGGTATTCGTTAAAAGCCTTAACCGAGATATCGCCATTACCGAGGAAGC
This sequence comes from Alistipes sp., assembly GCA_017380515.1. Classification (GTDB taxonomy): domain Bacteria; phylum Bacteroidota; class Bacteroidia; order Bacteroidales; family Rikenellaceae; genus Alistipes. The sequence goes on along the minus strand of JAFODV010000004.1, from coordinate 1,829 downwards.
TCTGAATCTTCAACTCTAACTCCTTGCCGACAGTTGCAGGTGCGCAAACTGCGCCACGTGCGTTCATGATAGCCATCAAGGCGTCGAGCTTACCAGTACCCATCTTACCCTTATAGGTTGTGAGGTTCATGCTACCATAAGACTCATAACCAGGATAGAGAGGCTTAGTGCCTGTAAGCTGATTGTCAATGTTACGCACTGATGATGTGAGAATCTCGTAAAGCTCAGTGCTGGTGAGCTGGATACCATTATCCATTGCATAAGATAGTACCAATGCTGCTACGCCTGACACATGAGGACAAGCCATTGATGTACCCTGCATATAGCCATAATCGGTGCCATATGGTTGTTTGGTTTGTGAGTCAATGGTCTCTTTTGGTAGCGTTGATAGCACGCAACCATCATATTTGTAGTCGTAACCCTCGTAAGCAAAGTCGCCACCAGGAGCAGATACGTTGCAACCAAGGTCATAGTTAGTGTAAGATGTTGGAAGACCATCAGGACCGAAAGCCGTTACACACAAGAACTGGTTATATGCGCCAGGATAGTCGGCTGAAGGATTAGCATCGTTACCAGCTGCGAAGATGATAACATTACCAGTCATTGCTGGGCAGTTGCTCTTGCCTGCGAAGTAGCGTAATGCATCGAGCTCAACACCATATTTATTCTCATATAGAGCATCTGACATTGTTATACCAGGTATAGAAGGATAGCCCCATGAGTTCTGAAGGATTGAAGCGCCATTGTCGGCAGCATAGGTGATACCCCTTGCGTTCTGCTCCAATGAAGTGTCAGACGTGCCATCGAAGACCTGGATAGACATGATGCGTACACCATTACCACTGCCATCGCCACCAGCAACGCCACCTACGCCGGTGCCGTTGTTGTTAACAGCTGCAACAGTACCTGCTACATGAGTACCGTGACCTGAGTCACCAACCCACGTCTCTACACCATCAACCATAACAAACTTGCCTTGATCCCAAGTGATGTTACCATTATTCTTACTGCAGTTATAGCCGTGCACGTCGTCAACAACGCCGTTGCCATCGTCATCCTTACCATTGCCAGCGATCTCGCCAGTGTTTACCCACATGTTGTCCTTAAGGTCAGGGTGAGTATACTTAACACCCTCATCAACAACAGCAACGATAACCTCAGGGTTACCTGTGGTGTACTTCCAAGCAGCAAAGGCATTGATATCCTCGCCCTCCTTAGCATACTTATAGATTGACTTCAAACCCTCATTGTTGTAGTGCCACTGAAGATCAAGCATAGGGTCATTGAAAGGCATCTCCGACTCAGCACGTGTAGCCATGACCTCCTCTACAGGGTGTACCTTAACCGCTGGACGAGCCAACTTAGTAGCAAACTGCACACGCTTAACACCTGCGATGCCAGCGAACTTCTCAGCTGCGGCATTCAAATCGGTCTCTGCATCGAAAGTAACAACAAACCAACGGTGCAAGCTATATGCCATCTTCTCCTCGCGGTTGATGGTCATATCGAACACTGGCTCGATAGACTTAGCTCCAATCTCGGCAGCGAGAGCGTCACACTCCACAATACCAGAACGTGTTGCAACCTCAGCATTTGCCCATATGTCGGCAGTAGCATCGTCAACAAAAAGGATAAGTTTACCCTCCTGAGCGTAGTCTGAGGTGTTGATGATTTTCTTAGCAGCAGATAGCTTCGCATCGGTAGCTACAGACTCCTCCATAACAGGATCCTGCACACATGATACTGCGAAGATTGCAGCCAAGGCAAACAATGTAATTTTAACCTTATTCATAGTTATTTAGTAATTAAGTTGATTCGATTCAACATTG
>JAFODV010000019.1 GCA_017380515.1 Alistipes sp. | reverse complement strand
CAGAGCTTGAGGAGTGCTTGAAGCAGGCACAGGCACAGCGTTTCCGCATCATCGTTACTGACGGTGTATTCTCTATGGACGGTAACGCTGCTCCACTCGACAAGATTTGCGAGTTGGCTGAGAAGTACGATGCTTTGGTAATGGTTGACGAGTGCCACTCAGCAGGTGTGTTGGGTAAGACTGGTCGCGGTATCACTGAGCTCTACGACCTTCGTGGCAAGGTAGATATCCTCACTGGTACTCTCGGTAAGGCATTTGGTGGTGCTGTAGGTGGCTTCACCACTGGCCGCAAGGAGATTATCGACATGCTTCGTCAGCGCTCACGTCCTTATTTGTTCTCTAACTCATTGCCACCAGCAGTTGTTGGCGCATCTATCGAGATGTTCAAGATGTTGGAGGAGAGCGACGCTTTGCACGACAAGCTCGTAGCAAACGTTGAGCACTTCCGCTCAAAGATGGTTGCTGCAGGTTTCGACATCAAGCCTACAGTATCAGCTATCTGCGCTGTTATGCTCTACGACGCAAAGCTTTCACAGGACTTCGCTGCAGAGCTTCAGAAAGAGGGCGTATTCGTAACAGGTTTCTACTACCCTGTTGTTCCTAAGGGCCAGGCACGTATCCGTGTTCAGGTATCTGCAGGCCACACAACAGAGCAGCTCGACCGTTGTGTTGAGGCTTTCGTTAAGGTTGGTAAGCAGCTTGGCGTCTTGAAATAATCTATTGTGATAAGGGCTCATCCTGGACCCATCACTAAAAGTAAGCATCCTCGGGCTGTACTTCAGTACTATCCCGAGGATGCTTCTTTTCTCCCACATTTTCTCGTTTCCCTAAAAATTACTATCTTTGTGAAAACAAATATAGTAATACTATGTCAGTAATACGTCTTACCAAGGAGTTTTCGTTTGAGGCTGCCCATATGCTCGAGGGCTACGACGGCCTCTGCCGCGAGATTCACGGCCACTCATACAAGCTATTTGTAACGGTCAAGGGTGAGCCTCAGAGTGACCCCGAGTCGCCCAAATTGGGCATGGTCATGGACTTCGGCATTCTCAAGCGCATTGTCAACGAGCAGATTGTCGACCGCCTCGACCACGCCTTCATGATGCGTAACACGCTCGCTGCCGAGCAGATAATCAACGACCTCGGCTACCGCTTCTCAAAGGTGGTGCTTACGGAGTATCAGCCAACGTGTGAGAACATGCTGGCCGACTTTGCCGAGAGGTTGTTAGGTGCCCTACCCGACGATATCGAGCTTCACTCATTACGCCTTCACGAGACCGCCACATCATTTGCCGAGTGGTACGCATCGGATAACTTCTAAACTCTCGGAGCAATGCCTAAAAGACTATTTCTGATCGATGCCTACGCATTGATCTTCCGCTATTACTATGCCTTCATGGGTCGCCCTATGCGCAATCGTGATGGCCTCAATACCTCCGTTGTTTTTGGGTTCACTAAGTTCTTGCGCGAGATTCTACGCCGCGAGAAACCCGATCTCATAGGCGTTGCTTTCGACCCCCCAGGAGGCTCATTCCGCCGCGAAGTATTCCCCGAATATAAGGCCAACCGCCCACCTACACCCGAGGACATCAAGCTCTCGGTGCCCTACGTTAAGCGTCTGTTGGAGGCTATGTGTATCCCTATTTTAGAGGTCGAGGGCTTCGAGGCCGACGACGTCATTGGCACACTCTCAAAGCGAGGTGCTGAGGCTGGCTACGATGTATTTATGGTCACTCCCGACAAAGACTACGGACAGCTTGTCGATGACCACTGCCGCATCTATCGCCAGAAGGGCGATGCCATCGAGATTATTGACAAGGCTGCAATAAAGGAGAAATATGGCTTCGACGACCCGCAGTTGGTACGCGACATGCTTGCACTATGGGGCGATGCATCGGACAACATTCCTGGTGTTCCCGGCATTGGCGAAAAAGGCGCATGTAAGCTTATAAACGCCTGGGGAACAGTTGAAAACATTCTTGATAACACCGCAAACATTGGCGGCAAAACGGGTAAAAACATTGCTGAGTGGGGCGACAAGCTACGCCTTGCTAAGGAGCTTACCACTATACGTCTCGACGTACCTATCGAGTTCTGCGAGTGCGACCTTACCATGTGTGAACCTAACTACACCGCTCTCAAGGCCCTCTATGCCGAGCTTAACTTCTCATCGTTTTTGCGCGACATCGAGAATGTTACGCCCGACGAGCCAGTGAGCGACGCACCCCAGCAAGCACCACAAATTCAGCTTCAGGAGGTGGCACGATCAAAGGCTGAGGCAAAGCGTCGTGCAAAACTTGAGGGTCAGGGCGACCTCTTTGCCATATTTGCGCCACAAAGCGCAGAGCAGGAGACTGAGAGCACTGAGCATGACGTAGTAGACGACGAGCCGATTGTGCAGACTATTGCCACCACGCCTCACGACTACCAGACGATATACACTGCCGAGGAGCTACGCTCGCTATGTACTAAGCTTTTGACATACAAGGAGGTATGTTTCGACACTGAGACTACCGGCAAGAGTGCTGTGCGCTGTCAAATTGTAGGCATGTCGTTTGCCGTTGAGCCACACAAGGCGTGGTACGTGCCGTTCAACACCAACAACACAACCACATATGTTGATATCCTACGTCCTCTGTTTGAGAACGAGGCAATAACGAAGATTGGACAGAACATAAAATATGACATAATGGTGCTTAAGCGCCTTGGCATAGATGTTCGTGGCGAGAAGATAGATACCATGCTGTTGCACTACCTTCTCGACTCGGAGTCGCGCCACAACATGGACTTCCTTGCCGAGCGCTACCTCAACTATCGTCCCATTGCCATCGAGACCCTCATCGGCAAGGGCACTAAGCAACTAACGATGGATGTTGTTGGCGTTGAGCGTGTTGCAGAGTATGCTGCCGAAGATGCCGACATCACCCTACAACTTAAGGAGGTGCTCTTCACAGAGGTCGAGAAGCGAGGTATGCTCGACTTGTACAAGCGCATTGAGGAGCCAATGATAGATGTGTTGGCTGATATGGAGCTTGCGGGCGTCACGGTAAATTGTGAGGCACTCAACAGCTATGCTGTGGAGCTACGCCAGCTTCTCGAAAACCTTGAGAATGAGGTGCGCACATTGGCCGACGAGCCTTCGCTCAACATCAACTCGTCACGTCAGCTTGGCGAGGTTCTCTTCGCAAAGTTGCGCATCACGGAGAAGCCTAAGATGACCAAGACCAAGCAGTTCTCCACCGAGGAAGAGTACCTACAAACGTTTGCTCACGATTTTCCTATCGTAAGTAAGATTCTGGAGTATCGTGGCGTTAAGAAGCTACTTTCGACATACGTCGAGGCACTTCCCGAGCTTATAAACCCCGAGACTGGTCGCATACACACATCGTATAATCAAGCCGTTACCGCCACTGGTCGTCTATCATCGACCAACCCTAACTTGCAGAACATACCTATCCGTGACGACCTTGGCAAGCCTATCCGTGCAGCCTTCATTGCCTCGGATTCGGAGCATACGCTCGTTGCTGCCGACTACTCACAGATTGAGCTTCGTCTCATGGCACACCTATGCCAAGACCCAGCCCTTGTTGATGCCTTCCGCTCAGGCGAGGATATCCACTCGGCAACGGCAGCACGCCTATACCACAAGTCCTCGGACGAGGTTACATCATCGGAGCGTCGTAGCGCCAAGACTGCCAACTTTGGCATTATCTATGGTATCT
>JAFODV010000138.1 GCA_017380515.1 Alistipes sp. | reverse complement strand
ATCGGTTAGCTGGATGTCGATTTTGTAGTTATTGACATCGCCCTCAACAACCACAACACTATCGTCACCATCGAATAAAATGGAGTTTCTATCATCATTGTATGAGATTATGGAACCCAGAAGACCCAATTTATCATTGGCAACTGAATATGTGCCAGCTTCAAGAATCATGTTACCTGCAACATCTCTAAGGTTTACGAGCAATGAGAAATCTCTCTCTAAATCGGATAAAGACAAAAGAATGTAACCATCTGTATAACTAGGAGCGGCGACGCCCAAAATGAGGGCCTTGTCCATAACGTACTCGCCAGAATTGTTTGCTGGTCCGTCGTTATTGTCTTTGTTACATGCCGCAAAAAGGAGTGGCAATGCAAGCAGTAGATAGAAGAAGTTGCGTAGTTTCATAGTAGTTTGTAAAGTAATATTGGTTAATATTTTAGCAAAAAGTTTATTTAATGCAAATATACGAATTTTTATTATAACAATAAAGATTTTTCCTACTTTTACATTCTTCGCTGAGCAAATTATGCGCAACCTCGCTTTGCTCTCTTTACTCTTTTGGTCTTATGCCCCATAAAATAGCTCGCAACAACTCCACTATCATGGAACTCTGAGAAACTGAGGAGCCCACAAAATGTTAATTATTTACATTTTTCTGAAGCACAACAAAAAAAATGTGTATAGCTTGGTATTATATTGTAAAATAAACATTATCTTTAACTCAAATTATTTAGTAAAATCATTTTATAAACACCTAAACAAAAATCTAAACTATGGCACTTTTTGACAAATTGATGGGCAATGCTTCATCTGTGAACATCGACGAACTATCGGCTGAATTTGCGCCTATTCTTGTTCAAGGCGAGGTTATTGAGTCGGCATTTGCTGTTTTCCGCGATAAGTGGGTATTCACCAACAAGCGTCTCATTCTGTTAGATATCCAGGGTCTTACAGGCAGCAAGCGCGAGTATATGACCATACCCTATCGCTCTGTCGACCGCTTCTGCATCGAGACAGCCGGTACATTGGACGATGACTGCGAGATGAAAATTTGGATCAAGGGCATGGCTGAGCCTCTTGAGAAGGAGTTTAAGCGCAACACCGACATCAAGGGTCTACAACGAGCTCTTGCTTCACACATTCTCTAACAAAGAGCTAAAAACCATGGAGATGGCTAAGTTACTTTTTAGCCATCTCCTTTTTTTAAGAGGTTGAATATATCTGTGACTATGGATTGTAACACTTCAACATGTTGCTAAGAACAAATATTTTTTTCACTAATTTATAAACCATCTCTTTGGATTGTTCAAAGTTTCTTCGTAATTTTGTAGGTGTTTATAACAAGTTTCTAACTATTAATACTATGGCAGGAAAAGTACCTACTCCTCACATCGGAGCACAATATGGCGAGATTGCCGACAAGGTGATTATGGCGGGCGACCCTTTGCGCGCTAAGTTTATGGCTGAGAACTTCTTGGAGAATCCCGTTCAGTACAACAATGTGCGTGGCATGCTCGGATATACCGGCACATACAAGGGCAAGCGAGTGTCAGTTCAGGGCCATGGCATGGGTATCCCATCTATTGGCATCTACTCTTACGAGTTGTTCAACTTCTACGACGTTAAGCGCATCATACGTTGTGGCTCGGCAGGCGCTTTCGACCCATCGCTAAACCTCGGCGACGTTGTCTTTGGCGCTGGCTCATGTACCGACTCTAACTATGGCCGTCAGTTTAACCTCCCAGGAACATTTGCCCCTATCGCCGACTTCGACCTATTGCGTGCAGCAGCAGAGAAGGCTGAGAAGCTTGGCATACCATATAAGGCAGGCAACATCCTCGCCAGCGACGTATTCTATGGCGACGATGCCGATAGCTGGAAGCAGTGGCAGAAGATGGGCGTGTTGGCAGTAGAGATGGAGGCTACAGCACTCTACATGAATGCAGCACGTGCTGGCAAGAGCGCATTGTGTATCTGCACCATCTCTGACTCTTTGGTGCATGGCACAGCATGCTCTGCCGAGGAGCGCCAGACATCGTTCACCAACATGATGAAGATTGCTTTCGACATCATATAATTTGTTGTGATAAGGGGTCGATTGCGTCCCCTAACAAAAAATCCCGACAATGAGCAGTACTTCGAGTACAGCCCATCGTCGGGATTTTTGCCGAGTGTAGCACTCGGCACCCTTCTAACAACAAATTGGGGTGGTGCTAATCGAGGTGGAATTTATGGGGTAAATAGGGAAAATGGGGATAATAGGGATAATAGGGAAGTGATACCCTCGCCTTATCGTCCCTATCACCCCTATCACCCCAAACTTTCACCTTCAACCTTTTGTTTTTCACTTTTTTTTCGTACCTTCGTAGTAGAAACCGTTAACTACAATCATAACTTAAACACAATAACTATGAAACGTCTATTTTTACTCGTTGCCGTTACCCTCGTTGTTCAATGTGGCTCAATAGCTACGACAAAGGTACAAGCTCCCGAGCGTCAAAATTGGGGTGGCGGTTTCTCACTCTATGGCAATGTAGAGTCTGTGACTATAGCAGGGTATGAGCTGTATGATAAATTTGGCGAGGTTATTCGAAGCTATGTTGAAGGTAAGAAAAAGTATTGCTTTAATAATGCTGGAAATGTGATTGAGCAAGCTCACTACGACACTGATGGCTTGTTGGATTGGAAGAATATTTATAAATACAACTCCTCTGGAAGAATGATTGAGGGTGCTTCATACAACTCTGCTGGCTCGTTGGGTTGGAAGAATATTTATAAATACGACTCCTCTGGAAATATGGTTGAGGTGGCTTGTTACACCTCTGCTGGCTCGTTGAATTATAAGTATATTTATAAATACGACTCCTCTGGGAATATGATTGAGGATGCTCGCTACAACTCTGATGGCTCGTTGTATTGTAAGTATATTTATAAATACGACTCCTCTGGAAATATGATTGAGGATGCTCGCTACAACTCTGATGGCTCGTTGGATTGGAAGAATATTTATAAATACGACTCCTCTAGAAATAAGATTGAGGAGGCTTGTTACAACTCTGCTGGCTTGTTGTGTGATAAGCATATTTATAAATACGACTCCTCTGGAAATAAGATTGAGGAGGCTTCATACGACTCTGCTGGCTCGTTGAGTGGTAAGTCTATTTATAAATACGATACCTCTGGAAATGAGATTGAGTATGCTTATTATAACACTGATGGCTCGTTGGATTATAAGTATATTTATAAATACGACTCATCAAGAAATCAAATTGAAGCGATCAGATATAACGGCGATGCGCTAATACCTGAATATCAAAGAGAGATAAAGATTGTTTATCGTAACGAGTAATCTGTTGTGATAAGGGCGCATCTGCGACCTTTCAATCAAAGCCCCGAATGGGACGTACACCAAGTACTACCCATTCGGGGCTTTTGCTGAGTGCTACACTCGGCACTCAATAGATCTTGAGGACCATTAAGACCTTAGGACTGACAAGGCCATTAAGATAGTCTCGAACAATGACGATTGTCCTAATAGTCCTATCGTCCTAATGGTCTTTATATCTTTTCGCTACACCCATCTCTTCCATATTTGCGTTCTACCTCTCACTTCCCACGCCCTCCCCTCGGCAAAAACCTCAAATGCGCTTAAAACGCCTAAAAAGGGGCAAAAAGAGCATGTTTTAGAAAAAAGTAAGCACCGAAACATCACTTTTTGAGAGCAAAAGTTGTTAGAATCGAAAATATAGCGTAAATTTGCACACCTATATATATAAATATATAGCCCCAAAAAGCAAGCGAAAATTAACAGATGGCTACCCACGAGTAGCCCAAAGAGAAAACTATAATGACAGAACAGGAAAACACAACTGGTTTGACCGGACGTATAGTTCAGGTCAACCTTGAAGAGCAGATGAAGTCGGCATACATCGACTACTCGATGTCAGTGATTGTGTCGCGTGCTCTGCCCGATGTGCGTGATGGTCTTAAGCCTGTACACCGTCGTATCCTCTACGATATGGCCGCCGAGCTTAACCTTACTCACAACAAGCCTACACGTAAGAGTGCCCGTATTGTCGGTGACGTACTCGGTAAGTTCCACCCCCATGGCGACAGCTCAGTATATGAGGCAATGGTGCGTATGGCGCAGCATTGGTCGATGCGCTACCCATTGGTTGAGGGTCAGGGTAACTTCGGTTCTATGGACGGCGACTCACCAGCGGCGATGCGTTACACCGAGGCACGCATGCAGAAGATCACTGACGAGGTTATGGCCGACATCGAGAAGGAGACTATCGACTGGGGTCTTAACTTCGACGATACACTCAAGGAGCCTACAGTGCTCCCAACACGTATTCCACTGTTGTTGGTGAATGGTGCAAGCGGTATTGCCGTAGGTATGGCTACCAACATGGCTCCACACAACCTTTCAGAGGTTGTTGATGCCTGCGTGGCATATATCGACAACCCTGAGTGCGAGTGCGAGGAGCTGCTCGACCATGTTAAGGGTCCTGACTTCCCTACCGGAGCCATCATCTATGGCTATGAGGGTGTTCGTGAGGCATTGCTCACAGGACGTGGCCGTGTGGTTATGCGTGCAAAGACCGAGATTGAGCACACTGCATCGGGTCGTGAGTGCATCGTAATTACGGAGATTCCATATATGGTGAACAAGGCGGAGATGATTAAGCGCATCGCCGACCTTATCAACGAGAAGAAGATTGAGGGTATCTCATACATCAACGATGAGTCTGACCGTCGTGGTTTGCGTATTGTCATCATCCTCAAGCAGGATGCCGTGGCAAGCGTAGTGCTCAACACACTATACAAGCACACCCCACTTCAGTCATCATTCGTGGTAAACAACATCGCTTTGGTGAATGGCCGTCCTCAGCTTCTCAACCTCAAGGATCTCATTCGTCACTTTGTTGACCACCGCCACGATGTTATCGTGCGTCGTTCACAGTTTGACTTGCAGAAAGCCGAGGAGCGCCTACACATCGTAAATGGCTTGCTCATTGCTCAGGACAACATCGACGAGGTGGTACACATCATTCGTTCGTCGAAGACCACTCAGGATGCACGTCAGAGCCTTCAAGAGCGCTTCGGCCTCTCAGAGCTGCAGACAGCCGCAATCCTCGAGATGCGCCTACGTCAGCTCACAGGACTTCAGCGTGAGCAGCTTGAGGATGAGCAGGCAGAGCTCAATAAAACTATCGACTACCTCAAGGCTGTGCTTGCCAACATTGATATGCAGATGCAGATTATCAAGGACGAGCTCGTTGAGATCAAGGAGAAGTATGGCGACGAGCGTCGCTCAGAGATCATCTATGCCTCTGAGGAGTTCAACCCTGAGGACTTCTATGCTGATGACGACATGGTTATCACCATCTCGCACATGGGCTACATCAAGCGTACCCCACTTGCTGAGTACCGCACACAGAATCGTGGCGGCGTAGGTGCTAAGGGTAGCGCAACACGTGATGAGGACTTCATCGAGCATATCTATGTAGCCTCAATGCACAACACAATGATGTTCTTTACGGAGATGGGTCGCTGCTACTGGCTAAAGGTTTACCAGATTCCTGAGGGCACACGCTCATCAAAGGGCCGTGCTATTCAGAATGTTATCCAGATTGAGCCAGGCGACAAGGTACGTGCCTACATCAACGTTAAGAACCTCAACGACAAGGAGTTCGTCGAGAACAACTACATCGTGATGTGTACTAAGCGTGGTATCATCAAGAAGACAACATTGGAGGCATACTCACGTCCACGTACTAATGGCGTTAATGCAATCGTTATTAGAGAGGGCGACCAACTATTGGAGGTTAAGCTCACCAGTGGCGAGGCAGAGGTGATGATTGCAGCACGTGAGGGTAAGGCTATCCGCTTTAACGAGGCTACAGTACGTCCTATGGGTCGTGTAAGCTCGGGTGTGCGTGCTATCTCTATCGAGGACGACGACGAGGTTATCGGCATGATCACCATAGAGCCAGGCTCTAAGCAGGATGTATTGGTTCTCTCGGAGAATGGCTACGGTAAGCGTACCGACCTTGAGGAGTATCGCATCACCAACCGTGGTGGTAAGGGTGTCAAGACTATCAACGTGACAGAGAAGACAGGTAAGCTTATCTCTATTCAGGCTGTCACCGACGATAACGACCTCATGATCATCAACCGCTCTGGTCTCACCATACGTACTCTCGTGAGCCAGATTAGCGTATCCGGCCGTGCAACACAGGGTGTACGTGTTATCAACCTCCGTGAGGGCGATGCCATCGCTTCAGTTACGGCAGTGCCAAAGACCGAGGAGGAGGAGATTGTGGCTGAGGGCGCAGTAGCCGAGAACGCTACAGCAGAGGCAACCACTCCACAGGAGAATGCAAACGAATAACAACAATAAACAAAGATTAATACTATGAAGAAGTTTTTATTTATGGCAGCAGCGCTCCTCGCTTTCGCAGCGCCTGCAGCAAACGCTCAGCGAGTAAACACTAACTCAGAGCTTAAGAAGCTTGAGAAGGCTGACGCAACCCTTCTTGACGTTAAGAAAAATACCAAGGCAGCTACTTGGAATGCACACGGCAAGGCTTACACCGATGCCTACATGCTTCCTACTAAGGAGCTTGCTCAGAACATCCCTATGGTGACTCTCCAGATGAACGTTGGCGAGCCACAGGATATGTTCCAGGGCGAGTTCCAGGGTCAGCCAGTATTTGTTGCTCGTTACGAGTATGTTGATGTTTACATCGATCAGGCAGGTATCATCCTTGGCTGGAGCCAGTCTAAGGCTGTTAAGGAGAACTTGGCAGAGACAGCTATCGAGTCATACAAGAAGGCTTACGAGTTGGACAACAAGCTCGGCTCAAAGATTTCGGACAACACCGTTACTCTTGCACAGGCACTTGCTGAGCAGGGTCGTGCTTTGAATGGCGTAGGTCGCTATACTGAGGCTGCTAACAACTTCGAGCTTGCTCACCGCGCTCGCCAGGTTGTTCCAACAACCACTATCGACCCAAGCCTTATCTACAACGCTGGTTACATCAACGTTCTCGTTGCTTCAACAGCTACTGAGGGCCAGGTAGAGCTCTACGCTAAGGCTGAGGCTCAGCTCAAGGAGGCTATTGAGGTAGGCTACAAGGATGAGGGTATGATCTACTACTACCTCTTCTACTGCTACTATGGCCAGAAGAGCATTGATGCTGATAAGTATCTTGCACTTGCTAAGAACACCTTGCTTGATGGTATCAAGCTCTACCCAAAGAACGCTGATATCCTCAATGCTCTTATGACTCTCTATACATCTGAGGATAAGGCTGGTGACCCTGCTGAGCTTGTTGCTATGGTTGAGAGCATGCTTAAGGAAGACCCTACAAACTACGACTTGTGGTTTGGCCGTGGCCGTGTGTTCAACGCTTTGCAGAACTACGACGAGTGTATCAAGTCATTCGAGAAGTGCGTTGAGTTACGCCCTGCAGACTATGAGCCTAACTACTTCCTTGGCTACTTCTACGTTATGAAGGCTGATGCTATGAACGAGGCTCTCAACAACGATCCTACCATCACCTACGAGCAGCGCCCAGCTGAGGATGCAAAGGTTAACGCAGTATATGCTCAGGCTTTCCCATGGTTCGAGAAGGCTCACTCAATCAACCCATCAGATATTGCTGCTGTTGAGTACCTCAAGGCATTGAGCTTCCGTCTCCGCGACATGGACGGCATGATGGACAAGTACAACAAGTACAACGAGCTCTTCAAGCAGATGCAGTAATCATCCCTAAGAGTAGCTCACTAAGCTATCATAGAGAGAGGTTGTCCCACATACTGGGGCAACCTCTTCTTGTTATCGATCAAAAAATCGGCAGATGCGATATGCTGTTTACAACAAAATAGTTATCTTTGTGAAACAATCACACAGAAAACATAACAGATTATGCATAGGATATTACTAATATTGGCAGCGGTGATGTGCGTGGCGAAGGTGGGTGCGCAGGAGATTGGGGCGAAGCAGATGAAGGCTTTGGCTAAGGCTGATGCGGCGATTGAGCATCCCCAGAAGAGCCTAAAGGGCGAGACATGGCTTAAGCATGGAGAGGTATATGTTGAGGCATATGTCAAGGCGCACAACATTGAGCATGCCAAGAGTGCAGAAGGCTCGTTGTCAAAGGCTATTAGCATCGACTCGTCGCTCGAGAAGAGTGTCGTGGAGCACCTCACAACGCTCATTGACGAGCTCGTGAAGGAGAGCCAGAGGCTTAATAAAGAGGGTAAGTATTGCGAGGCTGCCGAGTGTTCGGAAATGGCATATCGCACACTATCAACCACATCAGCACATCAGCTAAAGAGCGAAGCGCCAAGCATATTAGCCGAAGCGGGCACGCTTTATCTTGTTGCTGCCGAGGGCGACAATAGAGATGAGCTTCTGAGCAAAGCAGAAACCATTCTTACCGAGGCCATTGAGGCGGGATACAAGGACAATGGTGGCATATATCTCAACCTTTTTAACTGCTACTACAGCCACCGCTTTACGGACAGAGAGATGTATTTGGAGCATGCCAAGCAGACGCTACACAAGGGTGTGGAGCTATATCCTACTCACCACCTAATTATTGCTCGTCTGATTGAGCTATACCACGTAGAGAAGGGCATTGGAAAGCTCTCTGACCTTTGCTCGATTGTCAACCGTTCAGTGGAGATGTCGCCTAACAATGCAGAGCTATGGCGCAACCGAGGATTGCTCTATGGCGAAATCCAGAATTACGACGAGGCGATAGCATCGTACTCTAAATATGCAGAGCTAGCTCCCGACTCGTTCGAGGCCAACTACGGCACAGCATGCTTCATCATCACGAAGGCCAACAAGCTTATTGAGGAGCTCAACAAGCGAATACTCAACCCGTATATCGACTATAACGCGGAGGTAGCAAAAATAAACAAGATATATGCTGAGGCACTGCCATACATGGAGCGTGCTCACGAGCTGAATCCGCATGATAAGACCACATCCGATGACCTTAGCGCCCTACGCGAACGCCTTAAGTAACAAGTAACAAGTCGTGTAACATACAAACAATGAGCACCCGAGACTGTAGGTTTAATACTTGCTCGGGTGCTCACTATTTCGAGATATGCCTTAGATGCGACTATTGCAACAAGTTTTCGAGTTTTTGAAGCAATGGCGTAAAGTCGGAATGAGCATCGGCAAACTCATCATACGAATGCTCAGAGTGGCCCTCCTCAGGGACATCAGAGACATACTTAACAGCAACAACAGGTATGTTATCGTAGAGCTCTGACACTTGGCAAATTGCCGCTATCTCCATGTCGAATAGACCACACTCCACACCGAAGCGGCTCTTTATCTCACGAATGATGTCGGCATTGACAAATGAGTCACCAGTAAACACCGTCTCTGGGTCGGTGCCTCGCAAGGTGCGTGGATCGGTGATCTCAGGGCAGAAACCCTCGGGAATGATAGCATCGTGGTGAATGGCACGTGAAGGCATCACAATGTCGCCCTGCTTACGGCCAAGCGCTGATGCAGCGAAGCCCACAACAGCCAACATATCATACTTTTGCGCAGCAAGGGTCAAGGCACGAGCAACACCTGCCGATGATAGCGCCTTACCGATACCAACCTCCACAAGGTCGTACTGATGCTTTAGGTTTTCAGCCTTATCCAAGGCATAGCGCATGGCACGATACTCACGTGACGTAGGCGCACAAATCAACACTCGCATACTACCACCACTTCTCATATACCTGACCTATGCCGAGTGCCTCAGCCTCGTCAGCAGTGAACAATGTACGCATGTAATCGGCCATCGCAGCATTTGTTGAATCAATAGCATACAAGCCAGGATTACCACACTGAATCTCGTTAAGACCCACAATATCGTTAGCAGACTTTAGAGGAAATACATCTTTGTAGACCTTAGCCAATGCTAAACGAACATCCTCAGCCTCAACATTCTGCATTGTTGATAGGTAGAATCCTGTTTTGCAACCCATAGGGCAGAACGATACGATAGATGAGCCAATCTTCTCGTCGAGACGTAGGTAGTAGGCCATTAGGTGCTCGATGGTGTGCACCTCGCCAGAGCCAAGTGGAGCGTGAGCCATAGGGGCACGGAAGCGCAAATCCCATGAGCGCACCTGATAGTCATCGTTGATAGTATATACTGAACGTAGGTATAGTCCAGCGTCGAGCGTACGATGGTCAACATCGAACGACGAAACAATATTTTTCTTCATAGCTTTCTAAATTTTATATGTTGCAAAGATAGGAATTTTTCCACTATTTGGCTATCTTTGTATAAAATTTATATAGCATGACCAACCCTCAACCCTATTCGACAAGTAGTGAGCGCATTGTTTTTTTGGATTATGTGCGTGTCGTAGCAATATTCATGGTGCTCTTGGTGCACTCAATCGAGCCATTCTACCTTGGTGGTCAAGGCACTCTGGTAGCTTCATTTGGCGATGCTCTGTGGGTGACATTTCTTGACTCTGCGTTGCGCTGCGCCGTACCTCTATTCGTGATGACATCGAGCTACCTGCTTGTACCCATCAAGGGCGATGGCCTAAGTTTTCTGAAGCGCAGGTTTTTGCGTGTGGGCATACCATTCATCGTATGGTCATTGCTATATGCCATAATACCCTTTTGGGGTACTGGCGGCCAAGTAGACGTCGAGGCCAACCTCTCACGCCTTGTCTTTAACTTTACGCCTTACTCTGGCCACCTGTGGTTTGTCTACATGATATTTGGCATCTACATCATAATGCCTATCATCTCGCCATGGCTTGAGCGTGTGTCGCCACGTGGCGAGCGCATGTTCATCATGGTATGGTTGCTATCTACGGCAGTGCCTTTCCTACGCCTCGCCGCCTCAGAGACAGGCAACGCCGAGGTATGGGGCGAGGCAAGCTGGAACGAGTTTGGCACACTATATTACACAAGTGGCTTCATAGGATATATCGTTACAGCTCACTACATTCGCAAACATGTAGATTGGAGCGTGGCAAAGACCGTATGCGTTGCTCTACCTATGTTTGTGGTGGGCTATGCCATCGTGGCGCTACCCTTCTACTGGCAACTTCCGGCAGAATACCCTGTCGAGGGCCCTATCGACTTGGCAGTGGCATGGGAGCGTAGCTGGTGCTTCGCCACAACAGGTGTAGCACTAACAACAATAGCTCTGTTCCTACTCTTCAAGCTTATCACCAAGCCTTGCCGCATATACCCACTATTTGAGGCAGTGTCGAAACTCAGCTACGGCATATATCTTGTGCATATCTTTGTGCTTGTGGCCGTATTTGGCTATGTGTCGTCATGGGGCTTGGCAACACCCGTTGTGATGATACTAAGTGCAACGATAACCTTCGTTGTATCAGCACTCATAGTTAAACTATTGTCGCTTGTACCCAAGAGCAAATATTTTATTGGATAGAATGAAATTTCGCACAGAAGTAGAGGTTGCCCCATGGCACCAAAAGATAAATTATAATGACACTATTCTAAGCCTCGGCTCATGCTTTGCAACAAACATCGCAGAGCGACTTGCCGAGCGCAAATTTTGCATCACGGCAAACCCCACGGGAATACTCTTTAACCCCGCATCCATTGCCCAAGGCGTCGACCGCATAGCACAATGTCGCATGGTGGACACCGCCGACCTATTTGAGAGCAATGGCCGTTGGCTAAGCTACGATTTTCATTCATCGCTCTCAAGCAGTGATAAGGCCGAAACATTCAACCTAATAAACTCCCGCATAGCAACAGCACACCAACTGCTACGTTCGGCTAATCACCTGATAATCACGCTTGGCACAGCATGGGCATATCGTCTATGCTCATCGAACAAAGTAGTTGCCAACTGCCACAAGCAGCCACACTCGTTGTTTCGTCGCGAGTTGCTACGAGCAGATGAAATATTAGAGGCCCTCGAGAGCATTGTTGCGAGTTGCTCGGCACACATAATCCTCACCGTAAGCCCCATACGCCATATGGGCGAGGGTGTTGAGGATAACTCACTAAGCAAGGCCCTATTACGTGTTGCATGCGAAGAGCTTCGCATGCGTCACCCAGAGCGTGTTACCTACTTTCCATCGTTCGAAATAATGATGGACGACCTGCGTGACTACCGCTTCTATGGCGACGACCTTGTACACCCATCAACAATGGCCGTTGATTATATCGCCAACAAGTTTTTTGGTGCTGCCCTCAGCGACGCTACCCAAAAGAGGATGGCAGAGGTAGCTAAGATTGTAAATGCAGCAAACCACCGACCACAAAACCCACATAGTGAACAACATAAGGCATTCTGTCGTCACCAGTTAGAGCTTATCGAACAAATCAAAGATGTAGACCTACAAAAAGAAAGAGAGTATTTTGAGCGAATGTTACAAATAAATTTGTAAATTTGCCGAATATTTGTCTTGATATGAAGAGATTTTTTGCGATATGCATAATGGCGCTCATGGTTGCAACCACAGTTGTAGCACAAGAGACCCCCACACTTGTTGTAAACATCGTTGTTGGCTCGATGCGTGCTAACGACATCGACCGCTACTGGTCAAACTTTACCGAGAACGGAATACGCCGCCTCGTGGAGAATGGCGTGACCTACAATCAGGCGTACTATAACTTTGCAGCGCTATCAACAGCCTCAGGACTTGCCACCCTCTCCACAGGCTCAAACCCTGCGGTACATGGCATAGTTGGCGAGGAGTGGTATAGCCACACCGACGCCAAACATATATCGCTCATCGCCGACAAAAAGGCATATCCTGTAGAGTTTAGCACAGGAACGCCCAACGTATCGCCCCACCGCCTTGCAGCACCCACATATGGCGATATGCTTGTAAGCCAAAACCCTAATAGCAAGCTCTTTACAGTAGCCATAGAGCCTCTATCGGCAATCGTGCTCAACGGCCGTCATGGCATGGCACTATGGAGCGAGACAAACCAGACCTACTGGACAACATCATCGGCCTACGCAGAGTCTCTTCCAGAGTGGATATCGGAGTACAACAAGAGTGACCACAACAAGAAGTATCACGAAAATCGCTGGTCGACACTCTACAAGGCATCGACATACAAAAATTCGGAGGTAGCAGTAATTGAGGACATCAAGAATAAATCAACACATCTGATTACCAACCTCGACTTTGACCTCGACGAGACACTATACGGCAACATGTCGTACACCCCAGCAGGCAACACCATGCTACTACGCTTTGCGGAGCAGCTCGTGATCAAGGAGTCACTGGGCAAAGATGGTAATACCGACGTGCTAAACATCTATCTCGACACAGCACGTAACATTGCTGAGACCTATGGTCCAGAGTCAATAGAGTATGAGGATATGCTCTACCGCCTCGACAAGGATTTAACATGGTTTATCGACATGCTTTATAGGCAGGTGGGCAACGCCAGCAACGTGGTGATAGTACTTACGTCGGATCATGGCACATCACCATCATATAATGTTGCGGGTAGCGACGAGCGCTTTCGCTTCAACTATCACCAGATGGAGGTTATCGTGAATGCCTATCTTGGTGGCCGTTACGGCTCTGACAACTATGTAGCGGGCTTTGCTAACAATGGCCTATACCTAAACCACGCAACGTTAGCCAAGAAGGACCTCGACTATGCCAAGCTATCGGACGAAGTTGCCAACTTTCTACTTCAACTTCAGGGCATATCGAATGCTATATCAGCAACCTCGATGCGTAACACCTGCTTCACCGAGGGTCGTAGCGCACTCATGCAGCACAGCTTCTTTGGGGCTCGCTCTGGCGACGTAATAATCGACCTTGTGCCAGGCTGCATCTTTGAGGACGACGACCGTCGCTCGCTACCATATTCGGGATATATCTACGACAGACATGTGCCCCTCATCATCTCGCAGCAAGGAATGGGCAGACGCACCGCAGAGCGCGAGATCGACATGCAGGAGGTAGCGCCTACGCTCTGCAAGATAATGGCCGTAACACGTCCATGGGCATCTACCATGCGTGCACTTCAAGAGTTTTAGACAACATCAATTGACGAAATAAATAAAACAATATATGAAAGACGAAATCCAGGAGAGCATCATTGACGAGTTCTCAATTTTTGACGACTGGCTCGATAAATACGACTATCTTATTAGCCTTAGCGAGTCGCTACCTGCCATAGACCCAGCAAAGCGCAACGACACCTATCTGATTGAGGGTTGTCAGTCACGTGTGTGGGTTGCTGCCGAATTACGCGATGGCAAGGTGTACTACACTGCCGACAGCGACGCCATCATCACCAAGGGTATCGTAGCCCTTCTAATACGTGTTATGAACGGCCGCAAGGCAGCTGAGGCGGCAAACATCGACCTCTACTTTATTGATGCTATTGGTCTTGGCGAGAACCTATCACCTACACGTAGCAATGGACTACGTGCCATGATTCAGCAGATGAAGCTGTATGCCTTGGTATTTTCAAAACAGAACAACAACTAATTAGCGATGACACCAGAAGAGATATTAGCAGTTGAGAAAAACATTGTTCTCACACTCAAGAACATATACGATCCTGAGATTCCTGTAAACATCTACGACTTAGGCCTTATCTACGAGATCAACTACGACCCATCGGGCACTGCCGACATCATTATGACGCTCACGGCACCAAACTGTCCTATGGCCGACATGTTGCTTGCCGACATCAACCGTGAGGTAGGCAAAGTAGAGGGCGTTGAGAAGGTAAACATCACGCTCACGTTTGACCCTCAGTGGGACAAGTCTATGATGAGCGAAGAGGCTCTCATTGAGCTTAACCTGTTTTAGCATGTGACAATGGAGACTAAGCAACATACTATTGAGAGTTTAATGCATGGCGCACGCAAACAGGAGTGCTGCCAGCATATACTCACCCTCAATGCCTTAGATCTCAACACACTAACCACAAAACTGGCATTCGAGCGTCTGGAGCGCAAGGCTCGTGACATAATGGCCACCTTCAAGCAGCGCAACGATAGCTGGAACGAGACATTCCACACCATGCTACTTGGCGTGCTTGGCGGCATGAACAATCGTAATGCCATGCTTAGGCTCAGCGAGCGTGTGACCAACAACATGCTCATGCGCGAAAATAGCTCAATCGTAAAGCTCGAAGCACTACTACTTGGTGGTGCTGGTCTGCTCGACATATATGGCGATGATGACTACCTAACACTTCTTAGGCAGGAGTTTACTCACCTCGCCGCAAAATATGATATTAGTCCTATGCTCCCTGGCGAGTGGCAACTAACAGGCATCTACCCCCACAACCACCCTACCATACGCCTTACGCAGCTTGCCGCATGCCTTCTCAACCGTGACTTCACCATTCAGAGCGCTATTCAATGTACCACAAGCAGAAAGGTGTACGAGTTTTTCAGTGGCGAGACATCGGACTATTGGCTTCAGAACTTTATTCCATCGAACAATCGCTCGATAACAAGCTATCGCATAGGGCATCTCAAGAGCGACCTATTGGGTATAAACCTAATCGCTCCAATCATCTATGCCTATAGCATCTACACCCAAAACCCCACTACGCTCGATCATGCAATACAACTTCAAGAGAGCATTGCTGCAGAGAGCAACCGACTTACTCAGCCATGGACATATGCTGGCTTCGAGCTTCACAATGCCGTTGAGAGCCAAGCGCTGATTCAGCTTACGAAGGAGTATTGCCAACATCTACGTTGTGACTCATGCCCATTGGCTTGCTGGCTAACACGCTAATAATCGTAAATCGGCTTACATACACACACGTGCGCGCAAAAACATGCGCGCACGTGTTTGCGTATTTCATAAAAATTTGTATCTTTGCACGAATTATGTTTTTAGAACATTTAGCATCGAAATAACTATTAAAAAGATGGATATATTATCAAAAATCATTAAACTCTTTTTCGGCTCTAAGGCCGACAAGGACCGTAAGGAGATTAATCCTTATGTTGAGAAGATTAATGCTATCTTCCCATCAATCTCTGCACTCTCTAACGATGAGCTTCGTGCCCGCTCTGCAGCATTGAGCAAGGCGATTGCCGACTTCATCGCAGAGGACGAGAAGCATATCATTGAGCAGAAGGCTAAGCTTGAGCTTCCTGAGACATCGCTCGCCGACAAGGAGCGCATATCAAAGGATATCGACGACACAACAAAGCGTATCGACGACAAAATCGAGCAGAAGCTCGACGAGATTCTTCCTGAGGCTTTCGCCATCATGAAGGATACAGCACGCCGCTTTGCAGAGAACGACACCGTTGAGGTAACAGCCAACGACTTCGACCGTAACCTTGCTGCACAGCGCCAGGATTTGGTTACTATCGACGGCGACAAGGCTATCTACAACAGCGTATGGACTGCTGGTGGTAACGTCATCAAGTGGGACATGGTTCACTACGACGTTCAGCTCTTTGGTGGTGTTGTTTTGCACAAGGGCCGTATCGCCGAGATGGCTACGGGTGAGGGTAAGACCCTTGTGGCAACACTCCCTGTGTTCCTCAACGCTCTTGCTCACAAGGGTGTTCACGTAGTAACAGTTAACGACTATCTTGCACGTCGTGATGCTGAGTGGATGGGCCCTATGTATCAGTTCCATGGTTTGTCGGTAGCTTGTATCGACAACACACGCCCTAACTCTGAGGAGCGTCGCAAGGCATACATGGCAGATATTACGTTCGGTACCAACAATGAGTTTGGCTTCGACTATCTTCGCGACAACATGGCATCATCGCCAAAGGACTTGGTGCAGCGCAAGCACCACTTTGCAATTGTCGATGAGGTTGACTCAGTGCTTATCGACGATGCTCGAACACCTCTTATCATCTCTGGTCCTGTGCCAAAGGGTGGCGACCAGCTATTTGCAGAGTTCCAGCCATCGGCAAAGTATATCTATGACCTTCAGAGCAAGATGTCGTCAGCCGATGTTGCCGAGGCGAAGAGATTGTTTAATGCCGGTGATCACGAGGAGGCAGGTAAGCTATTGTTACGTGCCTACAAGGCAATGCCTAAGTATAAGGCCCTCATCAAGTTCTTGTCGGAGCCAGGCGTTAAGGTTCTGTTGCAAAAGACCGAGAACTTCTACATGCAGGATAACGAGAAGCGCATGCATGAGATTACCGACGACAACTTCGTAATCCATGACGAGAAGATGAACTCGTTGATTTTGACAGATAAGGGTCATGAGATTGCCTCTAAGCGTTTCAACGAGGAGGGCTTCTTCATTCTTCCAGATATCGGCGCACGCATTGCCGAGATTGAGAATGGCGGCCTAACACCTGAGGAGCGTGCACAGCAGAAGGATACCCTACTTGCCGACTATGCAATCAAGGCTGAGCGTGTTCACACCATGAACCAGCTGCTTAAGGCCTACTTCATGTTCGAGAAGGAGGTTGAGTATGTTCTCATCGACAACAAAGTAAAGATCGTTGACGAGCAGACAGGTCGTATCATGGAGGGTCGTCGCTACTCTGACGGCTTGCACCAGGCTATCGAGGCTAAGGAGAATGTGAAGGTGGAGGATGCTACGCAGACCTTCGCAACAATCACTCTTCAGAACTACTTCCGCATGTACCACAAGCTCGCTGGTATGACCGGTACTGCTGAGACCGAGGCATCGGAGTTCTGGAGCATCTACAAGCTCGATGTTGTTGTAATTCCTACAAACAAGAAGGTTATTCGTGATGACCGCGAGGACCTCGTATATAAGACTGCACGCGAGAAGTACAACGCCGTTATTGCTGAGATCGAGCGCCTTGTTGAGGAGGGTCGTCCAGTGTTGGTGGGTACTACCTCAGTCGAGATTTCGGAGTTGTTGAGCCGTATGCTCAAGCTTCGTGGCATCAAGCATAACGTATTGAATGCTAAGCAGCACCAGCTCGAGGCACAGATTGTTGCCGAGGCCGGTCGCCGTGGTCAGGTAACTATTGCTACCAACATGGCGGGTCGTGGTACCGATATCAAGCTTTCGCAGGAGGTTAAGGATCTTGGCGGCTTAGCGATTATCGGTACTGAGCGCCACGAGAGCCGTCGTGTCGACCGCCAGTTGCGTGGTCGTGCAGGACGTCAGGGTGATCCAGGTTCTTCACAGTTCTTCGTGTCGTTGGAGGATCAGCTCATGCGCTTGTTCGGCTCTGACCGTATCGCCAAAATGATGGACCAGATGGGTCTTAAGGAGGGCGAGGTTATCCAGGCAGGCATGATGACCAAGGCTATCGAGCGAGCACAGAAGAAGGTTGAGGAGAACCACTTCGGCATGCGTAAGCGTCTGTTGGAGTACGACGATGTTATGAACTCGCAGCGTGAGGTTATCTACACACGTCGTCGCCATGCTCTCTATGGTGAACGTATCGACATCGACCTCAACAACCTACGTCAGGACTACGCTCTCAAGTTTGTGGAGAGCCACGAGGGTTGCTCTTATGAGGAGTTTAAGTTCGACCTTATGCGTGAGGTGGCAATCGAGACATCTATCGCCGAGAGCGAGTTCGACGCGATGAAGCCAAAGCAGATTATCGACTCTATTGTTGAGGATCTTACAAGCCACTTTATGCGTAAGACCAAGGCTATTGCCGACATGGTACGTCCTACAATGGAGAAGATCTATAAGGATCGTGCAGACAACATGGATATGCGCATTGCCTTCCCTATCACCGATGGCCGCTTGCGCTACTCTATCCCTGTAGAGTTGCAGAAGTGCAAGGATACCGACTGCGCAGAGATCTATCGAGTATTCGCTAAGGTTGCAATGTTTACAACCATTGACGATGCATGGCGTGAGCACCTCCGCGAGATGGACGATTTGCGTCAGAGCGTTCAGAATGCAACATACGAGCAGAAAGATCCACTCCTCATCTATAAGCTTGAGTCGTTCCAGCTCTTTGCAAAGATGCTCGAGGAGGTAAACCGCACAGTATTGGCTTTGACTAATAAGTCGGGTATCGCCCTTCGTGAGAACAACGTTGAGGAGGCTCGTGAGCAGCGCAAGAAGGTAGATGTAAACAAGCTTCAGGAGTCACGCATGGCTGCTGCTGCCGCAGCTGGCCAGGGTGAGCGAGGCAAGACAGCGCCTATCAAGGTTGACAAGAGTGTAGGCCGCAACGACCCATGTCCTTGTGGTTCAGGCAAGAAGTACAAGCATTGCCACGGCAAACTATAATTTATTGTGATAAGTGGTCATCTACTGCCGCTAACGAATTATCTCGGCAATGGGCAGTACGCCTTAGTACAGCCCATCGCCTCGAAATTCGCCGAGCGTTGCATCTAACCACTTCTAACAAGAAATTTGGTAGTAGACAGAGAAAACATAAAATAACAAAATTCGACAAATGGGATACAAGGAGCAGAAACAGCGTCAGTTCGACATCCGCTACTTGCAGATGGCACGTGTATGGGCCGAAAACTCATACTGCGTGCGTCGTAAGGTTGGAGCTCTGCTCGTCAAAGATAAGATGATTATCTCCGACGGCTACAACGGCACCCCTGCGGGTTTCGAGAATGTATGTGAGGACGACATGGGCAAGACCAAGCCCTATGTTCTGCATGCCGAGGCTAACGCCATCACGAAGGTTGCTAAGAGCGCCAACAACTGCGACGGCTCAACGCTATATGTCACTGCCTCGCCATGCATCGAGTGCGCCAAGCTCATCATTCAGGCGGGCATCAAGCGTGTGGTATATGCCGACCCCTACCGCTCCGAAGATGGCATCGAGCTACTCCGAAAGGTGGGTATCGAGTGTGTTCAACTCGACGTCAAATGTCCCGAATGCGTGGAGTTTGAGATGAAATAATAGGATTGAACATCTAGCAAAAGGTTGTCCCTTTGAGGGACAACCTTTTTTTTGCAAGAAACATCTTTCCCACCACACCCTATCTTCTCACAATAGCACGGGTATTATTTTTAATACCCATATACATGGTAGGCAGTACGTGGTGCGGTGGTTGCACAGTGACACGGGTATTATTTTTAATACCCGTGTACATGGTAGGCAGTACGTGGTGCGATAGTTACACAGTGGCACGGGTATTATTTTTAATACCCGTGTACATGGTAGGCAGTACGTGGTGCAGTGGTTGCACAGTGGCACGGGTATTATTTTTAATACCCGTGCTACAAAAGAGAGGACAAATTGCTATTCAATAGCATGGGTATTATTTTTAATACCCATGCTATATAGTAAGTGGAAATTAGGGGGAATATATAGTTACGTGTGTTATCGTAGGCTGATATAGAACTCCTTGGTAAGCTTGCGATACTCCTCCGTATAAGAGCTATCACGATGGCGCATGGTGAGGTTTGTGACGGTGGGCATTAGGGGCTTGTCAGTAAGACAGAACTCCATGAGGGTGCGGCGAGGTGCATCACCATCTTTGGTTACCACATCGAGCTGGCGATGAAGCCACAAATGACCAAAGGCAGCGAAGCGAAATTGCATGGCACACTCGGTGGGGAGAATTACTGACAAACGACCCTCAGGACGCAAAAGGCGCACGGCAGCGGCTACCAGGTCGTCGAACTTTAGCGACGAGGTGTGGCGTGCCATGGTGCGCTGAGCATCGGGCGAGTGTAGTGAGTCGACAAAATAGGGAGGGTTGCTCACTATATGGTCGAACTTCTCATCACTAACAAAGCTGCGTACATCGCACTCCATGGCCTCAAGGCGCTCAGCCCAGGGTGAAGCCCCGAAGTTATCACAGGCCTCCTCGACAGCATCTTTCGAGATGTCGACACCCGTAATTATGGCATTAACGTTTCGTTGTGCAAGCATCAGTGCTATAAGGCCTGTGCCTGTGCCAACATCGAGGATGCGGCTATCACCCTCAACGTCGGCCCACACGCCAAGAAGCACACCATCGGTGCCAATCTTCATGGCTGAGCGCTCATCGCTCACCGAAAACTGCTTAAAACGAAACATCACGCTAAAGTTTATCGCCCGAGATACCGAAACCAAATAGCGCATAATCATAGCGCACAGGGTCCTCAGGGCAAAGCTCACGCAGGGCTGACGTAATCTCATCGACAGCCTTCCAATCGTCCTGCTTGCGCTTAAGAAGGCCAAGCTGACGGCCCATACGTCCAGTATGAATATCGAGGGGGAGGTAGAGTGCAGACATAGGTATCTTGCGCCATAAACCGAAGTCTACACCTCGCTCGTCGTGGCGCACAAACCACCTAAGATACATGCACAAGCGCTTGCACGCAGCGCCTTTATCAATAGATGACACATGCTTCTCGGCATGTGGATTATGTTCGTGTTTGAAAAACTCGTGACGAAACTCCGAGAGCGAAACTCGCAAATCGCCACTACGCTCATAGCTCTGCTCAAAGAAGCCACCAACACTACCCCATGTCTGGATTATATGGCGTAGGCCAAGCACAAAATCACGAAAATCCTCACCGTTGAAGGTGCGATGCACATAGCTACGCAGATGCTCAAGTTCACCATCAGAGGCACCAACAACAAACTCAGCAGGGGCATTATCCATATACTGCATCATGCGGTGGGCGCTCTTAACAATGGCCTTGCGGTTGCCCCAGGCGATGGTCGAGGCCATGAAGCCAGCAATCTCTCGATCGAGCGTCGAGCTAAACGAGTGAGGCACACTGATAGGATCAGGCTCTATAAAGGCGGTATTGTTATATCTATCGTGCAACGACTCGAGAAGATCACGCAACTCCTCACGTGACATATCACTACATAATGCGTCCATCGCTCATAACAATTTTTCGGTCCGACATATCGGCCAACGCCTCATCGTGCGTGACGATTATAAAGGTCTGGCCTGTGCGCTCACGAAGCTCAAAAAATAGTCGCTGTATATCCTCGCGTGTAGCAGTGTCAAGGTTTCCCGTAGGCTCATCAGCAAGCACCACCGATGGACTGTTGGCCAGGGCACGGGCGATGGCCACACGCTGCTGCTCACCACCCGACAAGGCCGAGGGACGGTGCGACAGACGATGCGACATCTGTACCAACGCCAACAATTCCTTAGCACGAGACTCAGCCTCGGAGCGTTTAACGCCAGCAATAAGCATAGGCATCATAACATTCTCCACTGCCGAGAACTCCTCCAACAGATGGTGAAACTGAAACACAAAGCCTATATGACGGTTGCGGAACTCCGACAGCTCCTTATCAGACATACCCTTAAGCGACCTCCCTTCAATAGTCACCTCGCCCTCATCTGAAGCCATCAGCGTGCCAACAATCTGGAGCAAGGTGCTCTTACCTGCGCCACTAGCACCAACGATAGAGACAATCTCGCCACGCTCTACGTCGAACGTGAGGCCATGAAGCACCTCAAGATCACCAAAGCGCTTAACAACATTTTCAACGTGTATCATCTAATACTATTCTGATAAAGATTATACAAATCGACAATTTGGCGCGTTGGGGCAACATCATGAACACGCAAGATTGATGCGCCCTTATGAAGCGACTCCCAAGCCAAGGCTAAAGAGCCTGGCAGCGCCTCGTCGGGCTGAATGCCGAGAGGTCGATATATCATAGATTTGCGCGATAGACCAATAAGGAGTGGATAGCCAAGCGCATGAAGCTTATCGAGCGCATGAAGCAATTCATAGTTTTGCTCCACGCTCTTAGCAAAGCCAAAGCCAGGGTCAAGGATAATATTCTCTTTAGGAATACCCGCATCAAGGAGCTCTGCGGTGCGACCTACAAAGTAGTCGCAAACACCTCGAACAACGCCATCGGGATAGTCGGTGAGTTGCTGCATGGTCTGCGGCGTGCCACGCATATGCATAGCCACATACTTCAGTCCAAGCTCAGCAACTGTGGGTATCATCATCGGATCGAGCTCACCAGCCGATATATCATTGACAATAAACTCGCCAAACTCGTCATAGGCACGACTCACAATCTCAGAACGGAACGTGTCGATAGAGACCATAACCTTGCCATCGGCACTACGCACAGCCTGAAGGCCCATACGTACTCGCGACCACTCCTCCTCTAACGACACCTCCAAAGCGCCAGGACGGGTGGAATATCCCCCCAAATCCAGGATTGTAGCACCCTCATCAATAGCACGTGCTACGCTGCAACACACATCGCCATACTCAACATGGCGACTCAAAGAGTAGAAAGAATCAGGCGTAAGGTTGATGATGGCCATCACCTGCCTCTGCTCAAGGCTATTCTTGGGGACAGCGAGCATCATAGCTTAGACGTCGATGAAGCTGCTCGACATCCTCCTCCAACTCGTCGAGCTCAATGTTAACAACAGCATACTTCGAGCGATTGCATCGCTCCTCGTCTGATAGCTGGTGACGCATACGCTCCTCTACCTGCTCCTTAGTGACGCCATCACGCTGCATGACACGCTCAATGCGCAACTCCTCAGGGGCCATAATAGCAACAGCTATATCAACACAACCGTCGAAGCCCGACTCAAAGAGTATTGCAGACTCAAGAACAACATAGTCGCCAGCCTGCTCCGCAGCCCACTGCTCGAAATCGGCCATAACACGTGGGTGAACAATAGCGTTTAGCGCCTTAAGCTCCTCTTCGGAAGTAAATACACGTCCAGCAAGATAGGCCCTGTTGAGACCCTCCACGCCAAACACCTCGGCACCAAAACGCTCGATAAGCTTTGCTTGCAACTCGGCATCTGAGGCCATAAGCTCCTTAGCACGACTATCCGAATTATAGACAGCCACACCTCGCTTAAGCAACATATCAGCAACAAAGCTCTTACCCGAACCTATACCTCCTGTGATTCCCACCTTATACATACCTATATATATTTATAGTGTGATAACTACATTTCCCAAAACCACTACTCGCAAACGACATTATACGGAATAGGAGCAAGCGCACCAACAGAGACAATCTCAACACCTGTCATGCGTGCCGCAAGGGCCTGTTGCATAGATATTGTGGCAATGTGGTGAGTACGTCGGCCCTCCTCGTCAACACTATCCATGTCGAAGGTAAACTCTGTAGAGGGAATCTCGAACTCGTCACTGTGCGAGAAGAGTGTATAACCGATAAGGTTGGTACCCTTACCACGAATGACACAATCAACTTCGAGGCGTTCACCATCAACAATAACAACAACCTCATGGTCGGTGGTATATGTATCGCCAAGCTTAGCAATATACCACAACACGAAGGCAGCAACAAGCAAAGTAATGTAGGTTGGTGACACATAGCCACGCAACTTCTTATAGAGCTCTGAAAACTTACTCATAATAGCATTTAATTAAATAATTGCAAAGTTAAAAAAATAAGTCGCAACCTCAAAGAGATTGCGACCTATTTTCGTATCAAATGTTGCAATTAGCACTATTACTCAGCCTGATTTGACTCCTTAATAGCCTTCTTACGCTGAAGATCGTAAGCAATAGGAGTAGCGATAAATACTGATGAGTAAGTACCGATAATAACACCAAGGATCAAAGCAAATACGAAACCACGGATTGTCTCACCACCGAAGATGAAGATTGACAACAAGGTTACGAGGGTTGTACCTGATGTATTGATAGTACGTGACAAAGTAGCGCAAATAGCATCGTCGATATTTGTCTTGATATCGCGCTTAGGATACAAACCGATGTACTCACGGATACGGTCGAAGATTACCACAGTATCGTTGATTGAGTAACCGATGATTGTAAGGATAGCTGCGATGAAGGCCTGGTTAACCTCCAAGTTGAATGGCATGATAGCATACAACATAGAGAACAAACCAATAACGAGGAGTGCATTGTGAGCCAAAGCTGCTGTTGCACCCAATGCCCACTGCCAACGGCGGAAACGGATAGCAATGTAGAGACCGATAGCCACCAATGAGATCAAAACTGCGAAGAGTGAGTTAAGAGTCATCTCACTAGAGATAGCGCTACCCACCTGCTCAGATGATGTGATACCCTTACCGTTGTCTGGGTTGATGAACGCCTCGCGGTCGATAGCCTCAGCGTAGAGATCCTTAGAAGCCTCATAAATGATGCTTGATACGATGTAGTTAGCATCAACAGCATCAGCAGATACACCTGCCTTAGCCTTAGCCTCAGCAATCATCTCCTGAGTAGGCTCAAACTGAGTAACTACACGAAGCTGATCCTCGCCACCAAAGCGCTTAACCTCAAATGAAGTGTTTGCAGCATCCTTAAGCTGAGCAAACTGAGCATCGAGATTTGTACGGAGCTTATTCTCGTCAGCAGCCTGATCGAACTTAACAACATATGTGCGACCACCTGTGAAGTCGATACCCTTGTTAAGACCAAGAGTGAAGAATGAGATGATTGACAACACTACAAGTGTACCAGACAAGATGTAAGATGCCTTACGCTTGTTGATGAAGCTGAACTTAACGTTCTGCAAGAAGTTCTCAGTCATCTTGTTCGAGAATGAGATAGAACCCTTACGAGCAGCACGAGCCTCGAGCAATACACGAGTGATGAAGATTGAGCAGAACAACGATGTGATGATACCAGCTACAAGTGTAGTTGCGAAGCCCTTAACAGGACCTGTACCGAAGAAGAAGAGAACAACACCGGTGATGATTGTAGTAAGGTTACCATCGATGATAGCTGAGTATGCGTTAGAGAAACCGTCCTGAATAGCGAGTGAAAGACCCTTACCAGCACGCAACTCCTCCTTAACACGCTCGAAGATGATAACGTTAGCATCAACAGCCATACCCATAGTAAGTACGATACCTGCGATACCTGGGAGTGTCAATACTGCACCGAACGATACGAGAACACCCATGAGCAACAACACGTTGAACAACAACGCAATGTTAGCCATCATACCTGCACCCTTGTAGAAGAATGCCATGTAGATAAGTACAAGCAAGAATGCCAAAGCAAATGATACAAGACCATCGTTGATAGACTTAGCACCGAGTGATGGACCTACAACCTCTGAGTAGATGATAGTTGCTGGCGCTGGAGCCTTACCTGAGTTGAGAACGCTTGCAAGATCCTCAGCCTCCTGAACATCGAAGTTACCAGTGATTGATGACTCACCACCATCAATACGGCCGTGTGACATAGGAGCTGAATATACCAAACCATCGAGAACGATAGCAATCTGCTTGTTTGCATTGCGCTCAGTGATGTCAGCCCACTTAATAGCTGTCTCGTGATCCATTGACATAGACACCTCGAAGCCACCGTGCTGACCACCCTGTGAACGTGCGTTAGTAACACCTGTACCATCGAGAACAGGAGCAGCAACACCGTTCAAACCACGCAAAGCGTAGAGAGTGAAGACGCCCTTAGTACCACCATCAATACTCTTGTTTGACCAAGCAAGCTTGACATCGGTTGGGAACAACGATACAACCTCAGGAATTGTGAAGTACTCACGCAACATGTCTACATTCTCCTTTGCAGCAGCAGCTACGATGCAGCCACCGTTGTAAGATGGAGACATGAACAAACGTGGCAACTTAGCATTTGCATCCTCCTCAGAAGCACCATTAGCGATGAGGTAGTCGCAAACAGCATCGTTAAGCTCATTGCTGTAGAGCACACTTGCAACCTCCTGAGCCTCGTTAGGATCGCATACCTCCCAGAACTCGAGGTTAGCTGTAGACGCCAAAAGCTTACCTACGCGCTCTGGCTCCTTAACACCTGGAAGCTCAACAGAGATACGGTTAGTACCTGTAACCTGCTGGATGTTAGGCTGAGTAACACCAAGCATGTCGATACGGTTCTGCAACACGTTGTAAGCTGCAGCTACTGAACCCTCAACAAGCTCCTTAAGCTCAGTTGCCAAACCTGAAACATCAGCACGATCGAAAATCTTCTTGAGATCCTCCTCGTCGCATGCTGCGATGAATGCGTCAACAGTTGCTGCTGCGTCATCTGCCTGTGAGGCCTCATACAAAGCCTTCTGCATACGGGTGTTAAGCTCAGCGTCCTTAAGAACTACGCCCTTATTCTCAGCATTAACACGAATTACATCCTCAGCCTTAATCTCAAGCATGACGTTCATACCGCCCTTGAGGTCAAGACCCAAGTTCAACTCACGATTCTTACAATCGGCATAAGTGTACTTTGTGATGCCAAGATTGTAAACTACTTCATCCCACTTCTCATCGAGATAAGCCTGGGGATTCTCCTGCTTCGCAGCATCTGCCTCCACCTTGCGTGTTACGAAGGTGAATGAGAGCTGGAAGATGCAAGCGAGCGCCAAAAGCGCTGCCAGCCACTTAATAATACCTTTACTCTGCATTGTTAAAAAGTTTTGTAATTATTTGATTTTTTTGCGTCTTACAATACTCTTTCACACGTCATGCATGCGCATTCGTGCGTTAATCGTGCAAAGATATAAAAAAAATCGCAATCCACAAATATGGACTGCGATAATTTTTAGGCAGATACGATTATTTTTGTTTCACAACGTCTGCTATTTTGTTGTTAGCTCCACAACATAATCAACGGTGTCGTCAACCTTACCAACGTTGAGGACTACACCTCCATTAACCCTCTGGAACTTAACGGCCTTGCCCGACTCAAACACCTTAGCGCTCATCACCTTGCAATCAAGAGGCAAATACAATGTATCGTCCTCAAGCTCGAAGATGTGAACATAGAGCTTATCACCCTTGCGCGTTGTGCAACCCCACTGCTGCTGCCTGATGTCGCCAGCCTCGGTGCCATAGATTGTATCGCCATAAACGTTTAGCCACTCTCCCATCTGCTTCATACGCTCGACAGCCACGGCTGGAAGCTCACCATTAGGCTGAGGGCCAACATTTAGCAGAAGGTTAGCACCCTTGCCTGCTGCACTCACTAGATAGCGAATAAGAGTCTCAGAGCTCTTATAGTTCTGGTCAATGACCTTATATCCCCACATACCATTCATCGTCTGGCATGTCTCCAATGGCAAGCGGCTGATATCCTGGCCCGACAGTCCGTGAGTATTCTCACCTGGGAGGTCACGCTCAAAAATCTGAATATCCTCGCCATCGAAAGGCACCTGGTGGTGGTTGTTGGCCACAAGGCACGATGGCTGCAACTTATGCACAAGAGCATACTGCTCACTTAGCTGCCAGTCGAAAGGTGTAACATCCTCGTCATGATCCCACCAGCCATCAAACCATATAGCACCAATAGGGCCATAGTTTGTCAAGAGCTCCTCAATCTGACGATTCATAAACGCATAATACTCAGACCAGTTAATCTTTGACTCATCACGTCCTGTCACATTGCGTGCTGTGCGGCCACGAGGATAGTCATCACGCATCCAGTCGGCATGCGAGTAGTATAGGTGCAACCTTATGCCCTGCTTCTGGCACTCATCAGCAATCTCTTTGAGCACATCGCGACCAAATGGCGATGAGTCAACGATGTTGAAATCCGACTGCTCGGTATCCCACATCGAGAAGCTATCATGGTGACGTGTGGTGAAACATATATACTTAGCTCCCGACGCCTTAATTGCTGACACCCACTCCTCTGCATTGAAGCGGTGAGGATAGAACGCATCGGCAGCCTTAGCATACTCATCACGGTTAAGACCAGCATTCTGCAAGTACCACTCACCTTGCGCAAACATGCTATAGATACCCCAATGAATAAACACACCAAAACGAGCATCAGAAAACTCCTCACGAGCCTTCAAAATCTCAGGCGTAGGCTCATACTTCTGTGCCGAGAGCGACACCAGCGATAACATGGCTACGACAGCCAACAACGTCTTCTTTATCATAGGTTTAGCTTAGTTTATACGAATTAGTAATTAGTAATGAGTAGTTAGTAGTGAGTAATATTTTTACATTTTATTACCCATTCTTCCTATATTCTCTATATTCCCTATCTTCCTTATCCTCCTTATCCTCCTTATCTTCCTTATCCTCCTTATTTTTCCTATTATTCACATTCCAAAGCACACTAATTTCTTGTTAGAAGGGTTGCAGATACAACGCTCGGGAAATTTTGGAGCGATGGGCTGTACTCAAAGTACTGCTCATTGCTACAATAATTTGCTAGCGGCAGTAGATGCGCCCTTATCACAAGAAATTTAGTCCATTTTGAGGACTGCGAGGAAGGCAGACTGCGGAACCTGAACTGAGCCAATCTGACGCATACGCTTCTTACCCGCCTTCTGCTTCTCCAACAGCTTACGCTTACGTGATATATCACCACCATAACACTTAGCCGTAACATCCTTACGCACAGCCTTAACAGTCTCACGAGCGATAATCTTTGCACCGATAGCTGCCTGAATAGCGATATCGAACTGCTGGCGTGGGATTAGTTCCTTAAGCTTCTCACACATCTTACGT
>JAFODV010000137.1 GCA_017380515.1 Alistipes sp. | reverse complement strand
G
The DNA here is from genome assembly GCA_017380515.1 of Alistipes sp. Taxonomy (GTDB): domain Bacteria; phylum Bacteroidota; class Bacteroidia; order Bacteroidales; family Rikenellaceae; genus Alistipes. Next base: position 13,796 of record JAFODV010000137.1, on the reverse strand, counting down.
TTGGCAAATCTTGGCACTTCTGACGAGAAATTCGTGCGCTGATTGAGGTGGTAGATTAAGGAGTTTAGTGAATTTAGGGAAAAGGTTAGCGGTTATACTTTGAGGTCAAACGTCGATAGCGCCCTCCTTAATTTCCTTAAACTCCTTAAATTCCTTAAACTCTCTATCTCTGCGCTTCTCGCCTCTCACCTTTGACCTTATAAATCTCGTGCAAAGCACACCATACTTCTCACCTTTCCCTTTTCCCCTTTCACTTTTTTTCGTATCTTTGTCCGCAGTTATGAGCAACGAGTTTTATATAGCCCGACGTTTGTCAAGTCGTAAGCATGGTGAGCGTGCAGGAATCATGGAGCGTGTGGCAACCATTGCTACGGCCATAAGCCTTACTGTCATCGTGGTGACGCTGTCTGTGGTTGTAGGCTTTAAGCAGAGTGTAGATGAGCTGCTTAGTGGCGCTTCGGCCGACGTCGTTATCACCTCGCCGCAGAGCATGGGTCTGCTCTCGCCAGTTGTCCTTGAGCGCAGCTCTGCATTGGCGGATGTGCTTAAGTGTGAGGGTATTGAGCGTTGCTCGCCCTATCTGGCCAAGGAGGGTGTGATAAAGAGTGATGACAACATTGTCGGTGTGGTGCTCAAGGGCGTTGACTCGCTATACGACTTTCGCTTTTTTGAAAACTACATGATTGAGGGCGAGTTGCCACGTGTGGGACGTGAGCCTCGTTCGCGCGATGTGATACTGTCGAGTGCTGTGGCGCACAAGATGGAGGTGGGCGTTGGCGATCGTATCGAGATGTTATTTGTTGACCAGGATGATGGCTTGTTGCGTGATAGATTTGCGGTGTCAGGAATCTTTAAAACAGGCCTCGACGTAGTTGATAATATGCTTGTTATTAGCGATATACGCAACGTTGAGCGTTTCTATGCCGATGGCAAAAATAGCGTTACAGGTTATGAACTTTGGCTTGAGGAGGACTATGACGAGGCGATGTTGCAGTCGACGTTGAACGACAATCTTACCGAGTTGTACTTCTCGCATGAGATTAATGCTGAGGCATTCACCATGCAGCAGATACACCCCAACTTGTTTGGTTGGCTCGCTACGCACGATGTAAATGCGCTGTTTATCACAGTAATAATGATTGTTGTGGCATTGCTCAATATGACCACAGCATTGCTTATCATAGTTCTTGAGCGCCAACGCATGATTGGTCAACTACGAGCCATGGGCATGAGCCGAGGCTCTGTTGTCAGAGTGTTCGTATATCGTGCGCTATTTATTGTTTTGCGTGGTGTGTTGTGGGGTAGTGTAGTGGGTGTTGTGTTGGTTGTGATACAGCATCTGTTTGGTGTTGTGCCACTTCCCAGCGAGGGTTACATCCTGAGCACTGTGCCTGCGGCCATATGTTGGCAGCTATGGATTATTGCCATTGTTGTGGCCTCGGGTGTGACTATGCTTATGATGATACTTCCTGCGCTATTTGCTGCCAAGGTGTCGCCATCAAAGGCAATAAGATACGAGTAAAGTTAGTTTTAATTATGTAGGGCCATTTAGCGCCGTTGTAAGTTATGAAGCCATATAATGAGGAGCAAACAAAGAAGGAGCAGGTAGAGCAGATGTTCGACAATATAGCTCCAACATACGACAAGCTGAACCATATACTATCGTTTAACATCGACCGTATGTGGCGACGTCGTGTCGTACGCATAGTGCAACGCTCTAATGCCCAAAGGGTTATGGATATTGCCACAGGTACGGGAGATCTGGCTATTGCCATGGCTAAGCGTGTTGAGAACCTCCATATATTGGGTGTAGATCTCTCCGAGGAGATGTTGCGTGTGGCAGAGCAAAAGGTTCATAGGCAGGGCTTAGATGGGCGTATAGAGCTCACAAAGGGTGATGCTGAGAACTTGGATATGGTTGCAGACGAGTCCATGGATATTGTGACCGTAGCATTTGGTGTTCGCAACTTCGAGAATTTGGAGAAGGGACTTGTTGAGCTCTATCGTGCTCTTAAGCCAGGCGGAAAGCTCGTCGTGTTAGAGTTCTCAATTCCTCGTAATAGGCTTGTGCGCTGGGTATATGCTCAATACTCGCATCGTCTGTTGCCACGAATAGGCGCTATGGTGTCGAAAGATCGCCAAGCCTACGACTATCTGCCCGACTCTGTTGAGGAGTTCCCAGCACCTGAACGTTTCATGGATATCCTTCGTTCGGTGGGGTTCTCATCGGTTAAGGCAAAGCCTCAGAGTTTTGGTATAGCATATATCTACGAAGCAACTAAATAGTTGGGAGAGAGGTTCTATGTGTAGGTTGCTTAGGTATATATTTGCTGTTGTTTTGTTTATGTGTTCGGCCAGTGGTGTTAGGGCTGGAGACATTCTCGATAAGTTTTACCTCGAGCGCTTTGTTGCTGTTACGCATCTCTCGACTTCGGGTGTTAACATCTGGGTTGATGTGCGTAGTGACTGGGCACACGACCTTGTGATTAAGAGAGGAACGGTCGATGTGATGATGCATGGTAAGAAGGTGGCCACCATCGAGTTACGCGACAAGATTGTTATCCCGCGTCGCACAACGTCACGAGTGCTTATACCTCTGCGATTCGATGCCTACAACACTCTGAGTTTTCAGCGAATATTGTATAACCTCGTTGAGAAGAGGGGTTTTGGCACCACCATAAACTATCGTGTTCGTGCTGGCATGAAGGTGCTAAAGCTCACTTTTTCAGACAAAAATGTTGCTGTTTCGGAAATTTTAAATAACTTCGCATTATCAAATGATAGTTTGAACGAGTTGATAGAGTTGATTTAAACCAAAATACACAGATGAAGAGAGTACTATTTCTATTGATTGCCACCATGGCTTTGGGTGCTACGAGTGTATCTGCGCAGATTATCTCTGGCGTGAAAAATTCGATAGCATCACGTAATTCCCAGGGTGGTTTTGTTAAGATCACCGAGGATGAGGGTACTAAGCTCGCAGTGCAGATTGTTGAGAATAAAACAACAAGACCTGAGAAGACTGATGGTTATCGTTTTGTGATATTCTACGATAATGAGCAGTTTGCTGATGAGCGTGCCAGCGAGGCTTTGAAAGAGTTTCGCTCTCGCTATAAGAGTGTTACCTCATATCTCTCTTCTGAAGCGCCATCATTCCGTATTGTTGTAGGTGATTGTTTTACTTATGAGGATGTAGCCATCTTGCGAAATCTCATTGGCGATGATTATCCTGATGCTGCTCTCAGCGACGCACGTATCCCATACAAGGTATTGTGTCGTATCAAGGGCGAGAATCGTATGAAGATTGAGCGTAGTGGTGTCGTTACTGGAGGTATTGAGTTTGATAAGCTCTATTACGAGGAACTTGTGGGCGATGAGGCACCTGCTGTGGAGTCATCAGATGTTGCTCCTGAGCAGACTGCAACAGAGATTGCCGCAGATGAGACTCATGCTGTTGAGGCTCAGACTGTTGAGGCTCAGACAGTAGAGAACTCTGCTGAGGCACAGTCAACAGAGGTTTCAACTCAGGAATAGTTTTAGTTGCAAGAGCAACTTAGAGATATATGCGTGTACCCGCATTTTCTAGACTATAGTTAATACATTGTTTAATTAATAAATTTAGGATTATGAAGAAGATGTTTATTGTTGCAGCTATGTTTGTTGCTGCTACTATGGTTGCTTGCTGTGGTAATCAGAATACAAATGAGGGTGAGAAGGCATGCTGCGAGCAGAAGGCTGAGTGCGACAAGGCTGAGTGCAAGGGCGAGTGCGACAAGACTGAGTGCAAGGGCGAGTGCGACAAGGCTGAGTGCAAGGGCGAGTGCGACAAGGCTGAGTGCAAGGGCAAGTGCGATAAGGCTGAGGCAACTGAGGCTCCAGCTGCTGAGACTCCAGCTGCAGAGACTCCAGCTGCTGCAGAGACTAAGTAATAAGTAATAGTGGATATTTAGAGCAAATTTTGCTTATTTGTCTCATGACAATGATGAGGTCTTGACATAATATCAGGGCCTCATCTATTGTTTTTTGACGTCTTTTGGTGCCATTATCAGCAATATTTGTATGCAAAAAATGGGCTAAATAATCGCTATATATGCATGAATATGTAAAAAATAGGTATTTAATTGCATAAAGTATTGTTGTGGGAGAAAAAAGATTATATATTTGTGTTAGCAATTTTTATAAACTTTACTAAACTTTATAATTATGAAGAAGATCTTTACACTTGCAGCTATGTTTGCAGCTGTTGCTCTTGTATCTTGCGCAGAGCAGGCACAGAAGGAGAACGCTGAGGAGGCTGCTCCAGCAGTTGAGGCAGTTGAGGCTCCAGCAGTTGAGGCTCCAGCAGTTGAGACTCCAGCAGTTGAGGCTCCAGCAGCAGAGGAGGCACCTGCAGCAGAGGCTCCAGCAACTGAGGAGGCTCCAGCTCAGAAGGCTGAGTAATTTATTATCTCAGTACGAGAAAGGCAATAGGTCTCCTATTGCCTTTTTTAGTAACCATTTAGCACTATTATACCTATGAAGAAGATTTATACATTCGCACTTTTGTTTGCAGTTTGTGCTCTTGTGGCTTGTGGTGGCTCACAGCCTAAGTCAGCTGATAGCGAGTACCAGGAGGAGTATGAGCCGTTGATTGAGGAGGTTGAGGCTGAGATTGACGAGCTTGCTAAGGAGGCTGAGGCTGAGATTGAGGAGCCCACAAAGAGCATGGAGATAGCTGCTGATGAGGTTGAAGAGAGTGAGATTGAGGCTCGTGCCGAGGAGTTTATGAACAAGGCGGTGGATAAGACCGAGAAATTCTTGAACAAGGCAGCCGACAAGACTGAGGAGTTTGGCAAGAAGGCCGAGGTCGAGGCAAAGGAGTTTGCTGATAAGGCTGAGGTTAAGGCAAAGGAGTTTGCTGACAAGGCCGAGGTTAAGGCAAAAGAGTTTGCTGGCAAGGCCGAGGAGAAGATGGGCAACGTAGCAAAGAGCATTGAGGAGTGGGGCAAGAAGCTATAATCTGTGCTTATCTAATATTTTGAGTCTGCCTAGTTAGGCAGACTTTTTTTGTGCTTTGCGCTTTGGCTTGAGCCAAAATTTTGTAAATTTGTAGAGCATAAACAACCCTATTCCAATAAATGAAGCTCCATGTAGTACGATATTTGGCTCTGATTGCCATGTTCGCCCTCTTCTCGCAACATATCGTTGCACAGGAGAACGAGGAGGACTATCGCCAATATAAGTTCTATGACGAGGAGGATGACGATCCGTTATCGTGGTTTGCCCAAGAGATAGATTCTATTATCAACATCTCGCATGTCGAGCGTTATGGCTATCTGTCGAATGCTGAATATGCGCTTAGTAATTTAGGATATGCTCCACGAGGCGAGGATCGTTTTTCACGACGTTACAAGTTTGAATCCATCTATATCGGAAGTTCGGCATCGCGGCTATTATCTCAGCTCGGTTTTCTGAGTAGCGTAGACAACACTGTCTCGGGTGTTGATGCTTTTACAACGCAGACGACTAATCACTACTACCACTCTTCGCCACTTAAGCAGCGCCATCATCGAGTGGGTACTACACTCTCGGGGCGCAACTATCTACTATCGCTAAATCACAGAGCCACCTATCGTCTCTCACGACGAGGTGTAGAACTCGATGATGATTGGTTTCTTGCTGAGTATGTGAGAGTCAATACTGGTCGTGACATATACGTCGATGGACTATTTGCAAATGGCCTTGATCTTGCTTTTGCCATGTCGCGTGAGTGGCGCAACAATTCGCTGGTAATCACTGCAATGCTTCCGTGGGCACGTCGTAGCACACGCCAGGCAACTACGCAGGAGGCGGTAACACTGACGGGAAATTGTGGCTATAACCCTACATGGGGAATGCAAGGTGGTAAGCTGCGTAGCAGTCGCATAAATAGTGGGCTTAGCCCCATGCTCATGGCCTCATGGCAGCGTAGGCTTGGCATGTGGACCACGATGCAGCTTACTGCGGGCACATCGTTTGAGCGTTTGGGCCGCACGGCTCTAGCTTGGTGTGATGCTATGACACCCATGCCTGATAATTATCGCTACATGCCGTCCTATTTTGTCGATGATGATGATAGTCGTCGTCTTGCGGAGGCTTGGCGATATAACGATTTGCGCTATACGCAGATAAATTGGGATGAGCTATATCGCACCAATGTACTTCAGCCAGATGGCAATGCTGTATATCTGGTAGAAAATAGGCGTACCAATCGTGGCACTACGTCGTTAAATATTGGTTTTACCACACTTTTTCGAGGTGTTGAGCTATGCTATGGCGCACGTGCTGAGATGGTTAGCGATAGGCGTTTTAAGGTTGCTGATGATCTTCTCGGGGCTCGTTATCTGCTTGATATAGACTATTTTGTGCGTGATGATGACACGTATGGAACGATGTATCGTAATAACCTGCTCGAAGATGATATCAAGGTTATTGAGGGTGAGCGATTTGGGTATGACTATCGTGTGACAAAGAGCAGCATGGCGCTCTATGGCGTAGCACGTCTTAGAGCATGGGATATGGATTTCGAGCTCGGTGTTGACATCGCCACATCGGCAATACGTCGTCGTGGATATTTCGAGAAGGAGCTATTCTCTGGCTATCGTTCTTATGGTGCTTCACGTGCTGTGGTGTTGTTGCCAGCGTTGTTAACTGCCTCGTGGAGCTACGCTCTATCACATCATAATTTCGATGCAAAGATTCTACTGTCGAGCAATATGCCTGACGCTGAGACTCTGTTCTTGCAGGTCGACTACAACAATCGTCTTGTGGATAATCCTCGCCTAAGCTCTACATTTGGTGCTGAAGCTGGCTACTCATTGCTCCTGTCGCGCTTTGCGCTGCATGGTAGGGTATATGCCATATATCATGGCAATGAGGCAGATGTTTTGCACTACTACGATGACCTCGCTGGCGAGTATGTCGACGCTGTTGTGAGCGACATTGCCCGTCTAAATATTGGCGTGGAGCTCGATGCCAAGATGCAGTGGTCGCAACATTTCAGTTCGCAGGGCCTAATAAATATTGGTCGTCATCGCTACCAGCGTGATGCATGGGTGCAGACATATGCTGACAATGATAATGATCTTATTGCCGAGTCGCGCGCTCATATGCGTGGTTGTGGCTATTCGTCTGCAGAATTATCAGTGTATGCCGACATAGCCTTTCGTCGTGGAGGATGGCAAGCCGTAGCCTCGTTTTGCTATTTGGGCATGCGCCATGCCTCGCCTTCGTTTATTCGACGTACTGAGCGCATGTATAGCTATGCTCCAACTGCTGAGGAGCAGCAGGTAATGTTAGAGCAGCAAAGGCTTCGTGATGCTACGTCGCTTGGCCTTAGCTTCTCGAAGAGTTTCAAGCTGGAGGAAGGGCGCTGGCTAAGTCTGCGCCTTAGTGTCGATAATGTGTTAGGCGCATCCAATATTTATAGCGGCTATGAGCAACACCGCATTCGTAAGGTTCAAATCGCCGAGAGAGAACATGTGCGCCCATTTGCCAACAAAGTAATGTATGGCTATGGACGCACATGTAGAATAAATATCAACTTCGGATTCTAATCTCCGCTACTCATGGTCATGGTCATGGTCGTGATCGTGGTCATGGTGATCGTGGTCGGCATCGAGAGTTATGCCATACTCATGTGGCGTTGTTAGCTTCTTGCCCTTATATTCACCTGTTAGTGTGCGTAGGAATGCCACGATGTCGTCAATCTCCTGCTCGTTGAGCTTCTTATCAACCTGATAGTAAGCCATATCACGTACTGCAGCTTCCATTGTTGGACGTGTGCCGTCGTGGAAGTATGGCCATGTAAGCTCTACGTTGCGAAGACCAGGGGTCTTAAAGCGGTGGATGTCACGCTCGAGCTTTGTCTCCTTGTTGCGACCGTTGTCCTCCACGTTTGGCTGGTGGTTAAGCTCCTTGTCGGCATCGCGATCAGCGAAGTAGTCGTGATATATGCCCATAAGCTCATATGACTCGCCACCAAGGTTTGCACCTACGTGGCATGTCGCACAGCTATACTCCTTAAAGAGATCATAGCCACGCTTCTCTTGCTCATTAAGTGCCTCATTGTCGCCACGCAACCACTTGTCGAACTGTGAGTTAGGCGTTACGAGTGTACGCTCAAATGCTGCAATGGCACTTGTTATGCTCTGCTCGGTGAAGCCCTCAGGATATACCTCCTTAAACTCTGCCACGAACTTAGCATCTTTGTTTAGCTTGGCGATGATCTCGTCAAACGATGCTGATGCCATCTCGATAGGGTTGAGAGGAGGTCCCGCCGCCTGTGCCTCGAGGGTCATGGCACGACCATCCCAGAACTGCACAAAATTGTATGTAGCGTTATATACCGTGGGGGCATTCACGCCACCAAGCTGCTCATTCACGCCATGTGAATATTGGTGGTTATCAACGCCACCTGCGTTAAGGTCATGACATGTAGCGCACGACACGCTATTGTCTACCGATAGGCGAGTGTCGTGATAGAGCTTAAAGCCGAGCGCCACACGCTTCTCGTCAACATCTGTTGCCTCGGCTATAGGACGCACAGGCTCGCCGCCCAAGCCGTCGTTGTAGTGTGCTTTGCGCCACTCCTCGGCCCATGCCTGAGCGATGCTACCCTTATCCTTAGTGCTCTGACTGCCCCAGTGCATAAGGTAGTACTTTGCAGCAGGCATAGTACCGTCCATAATAACCTTCTCAACCTTAGCAACATCTACTGCCGATAGCTTATCGCCACTCTGCAGTGCGTTGTGCATAGGCATGATGTCGAACGTGTGGTAGCCCTTCTCCATATCCTCCTTAATCATGTCTTCAACAAATGGTAGGCTGGCATAAGATGGTAGCTCAGCCTCCTGCTGGTGGCAACTTAGACAGCCGCCCTGCTCCAACATGGCAGCTATGCGTGCATTTGGTGCAAGCTCCTCAGAGGGGGGAGTGAGCTGCATGCGGTAGACAACTACAAGCACAATGGCAAGTAGTAGCACCGTAAGCGATAGACGCTTAAATGTGAACAATTTCTTCATAGTTTGCGGTTTTTATTATTGATTATATGTATGTACGCTCTGCTTTGCTGAGGGTAGATAGTTAACGCCATACCAGCACATTTGTAGCGACATGAATGCGGTGATGACTATGGCGTAGTATGCAACATTCGCACGTCGTGTTGAGCGTGCTGGGAGGTGTATGGCAAGTAGATATAGACCCCATGTTGCCGCCGCCCATGCCTCCTTGGCATCCCAGCTCCAGTATGCGCCCCATGCCTCTTTTGCCCATAGTGCTCCAGTGAGCATGCCCACGGTGAAGAGGCCTATGCCCCCATATAGTAGCTTATCGATGCCTTCACGAACCTCTAATTTGCGGTTAACGATGCCACACACGGCAAGCAGCGTGGCGCAGCCGAGTAGCGAGTAGGAAAACATATATACTGAGACATGAGGTATAAACCATGCGCTTTGTAGTGCTGGCATCAGTGACTCGTCGTGTATCTCAGGGCGTAGTATGTTGATAACGATAAACACCGTTGCCATAAGTGTCGAGAAGCTTAGTATCCAGCGATAGTGCCATCTATAGTATGTCACAGTTCCTGCCACGAGCATAAATAGTGAGTACCACAGGCGTGTCTCGCCCATGGTGCGTAGCGGTGGTCGCTGAAGCGTGTGCCACAGCATTCCGACGAACATCACCATGACCATGATAGCAAGTGTCGATAGCAGGGTAGCCGCTGTGCTTCGCTCCTTATGTCGTAGAGCTACAATGGCACCTGCCACAGAGAGCAAAATTGCCCCCGAGGCGATATATGCAAATATGTTCCAGCCAAGTTCCATGTTTACACTCTACTTTTTAGGTCCTATTGCGAACATCATGATTGCGCCCACGAGCAGCATCATAATACCTATAAATGAGATGTAGAGCCAAGGCTCGTTGATTATTTCAATCACGGCGTAGCCATCTTTGCCGTCGTTCACAATATATATCTTTGTGCCTACACCCTTGCTCATGGGGTGGTTTACACTTAGCGTTGCCCTTTTGCCATCTACCACTACATCTGCCTCAATCTTAGTAAGTCTACCTGCGCCATCTTGCTCAGAGAGAAGGTTACATAGCTCTACCTCGTAGCCAAGCTCTTGGGCAGCGCCATCCGTTGTGTAGGCTATTGTGCTTCGTTCGCCTTCGCCGAGTGCCATGCGCACCACACTTCGATCGGGAGCGCCCCAGAAGCCAGCACCGAGCAATAACCATAAGCCGCAATGAAGAAACGTAAACCTCCATCGTATGCCCTTTGCGTTACGCCAACCACGTAGAATAATGAGTGATAGGTGTGTAAGTGTGAATATTATCGCTGTTATCACCGAAATCGATGTTGTCTTGGGCTCTGCCTGCGTGCCCAGAACGATGCCTACTACTGCCATTAGTCCAAGCGATATTTTAGTGGCATCTGCCGAGAGCATAAACTCTCCTATAGTCGTATTGCGCTTATGCCACAGGCGTGCAACAACGATAATCCATAATAGAGCCAAGAGTACATTTAGTGGAAAGGCAAACAAGGCAATATCAACACCATCTATCATGGCGTCGATAGTAACCAATACCATGGCTACAATGCTAATAATCAGCCATCTATGTTTGCTTTTACTCATGCCATTCAAGCTGCCTTAAATAATTCTTCCGTAAAGATATTATTATTTTTTCAATTTATGGCCAATTTCGACAAAAAAATCATGTTTTAGGCCAGATAATATTCATTCTCATTGCTGTTATATTAAACAATTAGGGCTGTTCGGCAAACGTCGAACAGCCCCAATACGTATAAGAGTTTAAATATTAATGAACACGGGTTTTTGCTGCGTATGAGATGCTGTATGCCTCTGCACGACGCAACTCCTGCTTAACATCAGTAAGCTTACCTACGGTAGCGGTCTTGTCAACACGCAAGTTGATAAGCATCTGTGACAATGCCATACCCTTCTTAGCGCTAGCATCGTGTACAAGGTCCTGGATGTCAGAAACCTCGCAGATCTGATCGTTAAGCTGAATCTTTAGCGCATCACCCTCGCCACGCTGCAAGGGCTGACCGATCCAGATGTTTACCAAACCCTTCTTATCAAGCTCTGTAATCTCATGTGCCTCGGGCATTGACACAGTCACCAATGGATCTGTATCTCGCATGGTTGTTGCCGCCATGAAGAAGAACAGAAGCATGAAGACGATGTCAGGAAGTGACGAGGTCGACATTGCGGGCACTTCTTTCTTGCCCTTTTTTGCCATTACTGCCATAATTACTATCGTGTTTGATCGTTAGGTTCAGCCTCAGAAACCTTCACTGGCACTGCCTTACGAATGTTTCCTGCCTGGATCTCATTCAAATCTTCAAAAGGCTTTCCATATGCCTGAACAGATATCATGTCGCGATATACGTTGAAGGCATGTGTAAGCTCGTCCTGCACCTGCAAGTAGATATTGTACTTGGTCTCGTTATCAGCCTTAAGCGAAACAACGCCCTGGCTAATCTCGCAGCTTGTGCCTGGCTCAATATCGGTAGACTTCTTCTCAGAGCGATCTGCTCCTGCAAGGAAGTCAAGTACCTCACGTGACATTCGTGAGTGGTCGCCTCGACGGTTAAGGTCAGAAGGCATGTACTCCTCTGTACCAACCATGATACGTCCCTCCTTAGAAACGTTAACCATAAGGACGTTACGCTGCTTGAGCTCTACGTCCTGCTGCTGCTGCTCGTTGTCGGCGATAGGTGGAAGCGTACGCTTCATACCTGAGTCGACATCCATAGTAGTTGTGACCAAGAAGAATATCAACAGCAAGAATGCGATATCTGCCATTGAGCTGGAATTGATCTCTCCAGCCTTTCTCTTTGCCTTTGCCATATACTACTATTTAAAAATGCCACGTACTGATGAATAAAGTGCAGCAATAGCTGCGCCAGCAAATGCAAGATAAGTAATCCAGATGCTAACGTCAGCAATCATGTACTCAGATGCACCGAATACTGAGCGAGTCTCAGGATCGTTACCGATACCGAATGGGATAGGCTCACCAGCAGCATCCAACATAGGCTGGCCAACACCGTTAGTTACGTAGAGAACTACGCCATCCAACCAACCGTGGTTAGTTGCGATGAAGTATGCAGCACCACCTACAGCAGCTACAACAACTACAGCTGCGATAGTCTTAGCGATACCACCAGTGTTCTGGAAGAAGTTAAGAAGGAAGCCAATACATACAAATACGATTGCAAATAGCATGAGGAAGTACAACCAGTAGATGTTGTAGCTGATAACCTTACCAAGCTCCATGATGCTCTTCTGGTCGATCTGAGCCTGAGCGATTGCATTCTCCAACATAGGGATGTTTGCCTCATAAGCTGTCTCGTTGTCGAGAACTGTACGACGCTCGTTAGCAAGCTTCTGGTAGTCAGCGATAGTAGCCTTAATGCCACCAAGCTGACGCTTCTGAATAGCGTTAAGAGCCTTTGATGCGAGCAACTCATCAAGAGTAGCTGCGTAGTCCTCACGACCCTCAACTACAGCGATCTTAGTGTTAGCTGCCTGGCACATATCCTCAACCAACTTCTTAGCTGGATCAAACACAGCCTTCTTAGCGTCGATAGCCTCGGTAGCCTTCTTTACCTGCTCCTGAACTGCTGCCAACTCAGCCTTTGCAAATGCAATAACCTTCTCGTCGTCAGATGCATTAATATCCCAAGTTACCTTAGCCTCAAGCTCCTTCAATGTCTCAGGAAGCTTCTTGAGATCCTCAATGGTCTTGTTAAGGTTAGCAAGCTCGTTCTTCTCGGCTGCAGTAGCACGGCGACCCTTGAGCATAAGCTGAGTTCTCTTATCCTCAGCCTCCTTAAGTGCCTTGTTATCCTTGTCAGCAAGCTTCTCCTTGCACTCAGCGATCTTGCTCTCAAGGTTCTTGATCTTCTCAATTGTAGTACCGTAGATAGTAGCATCAGACTTTCTCATCTGATTGATTGTTGCAGTACCCATTGACTCGATACCCTGCTCCACAGTTACTACTGGGATTGGGTTGCCAAGTGTATCCTGCTTCTCATTGCCATTCTCGTCGTACTGATAGGTCATGCCCATTACGTCGGCAATCTTGTCCGAATCTGGAGCAGCCATACCGACAGCAATAGCCCATCCCATCAAACCGACCGAAATCAGTGCAATGATAAGGAATACTATTCTATGTAAATTTTTCATAATAGTCTTCTCTATTGTTATGTTATAGATCTTTTATTTGCTTCTTAATTACTTCTTGCTGTATGCAGTAAGCATATCAACCAATGTAATTGAAGTATCCTCCATCTTCACTACCTGTGACTCGATCTTAGAGAGAATGTAGTTGAAGAACACCTGAAGAATAACAGCAGCGATAAGACCCATGATAGTAGTCAAAAGAGCGACCTTGATACCACCTGCTACAACGGTTGGAGACATTGTTGCAGAACGCTCGATATCGTCGAATGCCTGGATCATACCAACAACGGTACCCATGAAACCGAGTGATGGAGACAAAGCGATGAACAATGAGATCCAAGAAAGACCTGACTCCATCTGACCCTGCTGAACTGAACCGTAAGAAACAACAGCCTTCTCAACAGCCTCAAGACCCTGATCGTAGCGCATAAGACCCTGGTAGTAGATTGAAGCGATAGGACCGCGAGTGTTACGGCAAAGCTCCTTAGCAGCCTCGATACCCTTCGTGTTAAGAGCCTCCTCAACCTTAGCAACAAACTTCTTAGTGTTGATCTGAGCGAATGT
>JAFODV010000136.1 GCA_017380515.1 Alistipes sp. | reverse complement strand
TGACCGAGTATCTGCGCTGCGGGGCGTGAGAAGTTGAGGCCTACCTGTGTTACCTCTGCGCCGAGGTAGTTCACCGAGAAGCTCATCTCCTCGGGTAGATAGCTCTTATCGCGCCATACCACCCAACCGAGACCTGGGTATACGAGGCCGAACTTATGTCCCGAAGTAGATATCGATACCACCCATTTTAGACGGAAGTCCCATTTGATGTGTGGGTGTGTGAATGGTAGTACGAAGCCTCCTGATGCACCATCCACGTGGATAGGAATGTTAAATCCAGTGTGGCTGTTGAACTTGTCGAGAGCCTTGTCGAGAGCCTCGATGTCGTCGTTTAGACCTGTCCATGTCACACCCGCGATGCCAACTACGCATATGGTGTTCTCGTCGCACATCTTGATGGCATCCTCGGGGCAGAGAGTGCGCTTCTCACGTGTCAGAGGCACTTGTCGTAACTCTATCTGCCATAGTTTGCAGAACTTCTCCCATACTACTTGTAAGCCAGTGCTAATCACGAGGTTGGGCTTGTCCACGGGTTTGCCCTCCTTGATGCGGCGGTGTCGCCAGCGCAGCCATGCCGATACGCCACCGAGCATGCAGGCCTCGGATGATCCTATGCCCACTGCGCCCGTCTTCGAGTCGCTCTTCTCGGGGCTGTTCCATAGGTTTGCGATGATGTTTATGCATCGTGCCGCCATCACAGCTACGCGAGGATATTCGGTCTGATCGATGTAGTTCACCGCTATTGCCTCGTTCATCAGACGTGTTGCGTGATCATCCATGTACGTGGTCACGAATGTTGCGAGGTTGAGCTGTGGTTTTGTCTCCACTGCCGCCTCATCCTTGACCATGCGGTAGGCTATTTCGGGGAGCGTCATCTCCTCGGGGATTACTGTTGTGGGTGCGGGTTTAAGCATCTCTTCCGACCCGTATACCGCGGCTGTGGCGGTTGAGCATCTTTTTTCGTTCATAGTATTACATTTTTTTTATGGTTGATGCCTCGATTTTGACATAAACCATGCCATTCGATGCTCGTTTCAGGAGGCTCTTACTGATGGATAATTATGCTACTGTGCAGAGTCTCTCGCACTCCTCGTTTTTGTGGGTGTGAGTATGCTAAAAAGGAACTATTTTTGCTCTTTTGGACTCCATTTTGCATGCTGTTGGAGGTGCGCAAAGGGGTGCTTTGCTACGTACTTCTACTTATAGTTTTCTAATAATATATATGTATAGCGGCTGTAAATGCCTTTTTATACGTAGTTTTATTGCTTTTTATGTTGAAGAATATAGCTCTGTTTCGATGCCGGTTTTGCGTTCTGTTGAGGGTTGCTGTTTTGCGGGTAAAAAATAACGCATCAAAACATGAAAAAATGTTAAAAAATATTTTGCCACAAGAAAAAAAAATTGTACATTTGCGGCATAGTATTGTGTAAAATGCCGTGTGTGCAACGCTGGGCATCAATGACGTTATTGTGTAATATTGTGATATATAATAAATTAAGCGTATGAATTTTAAAAAGTTTACTCTAACATTGGCTGCTATGTTGGTGTGCGTAGGCCTCTACGCTCAGCCACAGAGCAAGAGTGACGAGAGCGTTGAGTTCCGTCCTCATTGGGATTTGCAGTTGCAGGGTGGTGTAGGTCATACCATTGGTGAGACTACCGTTGGCAAGTTGATGTCACCTGCAGTTGTTCTTTCTACAAATTATCGTTTCCACCACGCTATGGGCGTTCGCTTTGGTCTTGGTGGCTGGCAGGGTAAGGGTGCAGTAGTTTGCACTGACGATAACTACTCATTCAACTTCATCCAGTTGAACGCTGACTACAAGCTCGATCTTTCAGCTCTTATCGGTGGTTACAACCACAAGCGTCCCGTTTCAGTTTATGCTCTTGCGGGTGTAGGTTTCAACTACGGTTTCGATAATAAGCAGGCTCAGTCTCTCGTAGATGCAGATAAGTTGGAGTATTTGTGGGACAAGAAGGCATTTGTTGCTGGTCGTTTCGGTTTGGGTGTTGACTTCCGTGTTGCGGAGCGCGTATCTTTGAACCTCGAGGCTAACGCAAACATCCTTTCTGATAGATTCAACTCTAAGAAGGCTGAGAACGTTGACTGGCAGTTCAACTACTTGGTAGGTGTATCATATAGCTTTGGTAAGAAGCACCAGACTTCTAAGGTTTGGGCTGCAGAGCAGGAGGCTTTGAAGCGTGCTGAGGAGGCTCGTATCGAGGCTGAGCGTGTTGCTGCTGAGAAGGCTGCTGAGGAGGCTGCTAAGGCTGAGGCTGCTCGTGTTGCTGCTGAGAAGCTTGCTAAGGAGGAGGCTGCTAAGGCTGAGGCTGCTCGTGTTGCTGCTGCTGTTCGCGCACAGAACATCGCTGACAACTCTCAGAACGTATTCTTCGCTATCGGCTCTACATATGTACGTAAGGCTGAGTTGGAGAAGATTACTCGCATTGCTGAGTGGTTGAAGAACAACCCCGACTACACTGTAGCTGTTGTAGGTTACGCTGATAAGGAGACTGGTACCGCTTCTGGTAACATGAAGCTTTCAGAGCGTCGTGCTCAGAACGTGAAGAAGGCTCTTCTCGCAGCAGGTGTTGAGGAGGCTCGTATTGAGCTCGACCACAAGGGTGATACTGTTCAGCCTTTCGAGAAGGCCGCAGAGAACCGTGTTGTAATCTGTACTTTGGAGTAAGACAATTTACACCTTATATAATATAGAAACATATTTATTATTTTATTTACTTAATTATTATTTAAACAATGAAGTACTTATCTAAGTTGTTGAGCATGCTCCTTGTTGGTGCAATGCTCTATTCGACCGGATGTACC
>JAFODV010000135.1 GCA_017380515.1 Alistipes sp. | reverse complement strand
CGTGCAAACTTGGCATCTACAGCCTTCGAAAGTGTTGTTATGGCAAGAGTCTTTGCCAAGCCAGGAACACCCTCCAAAAGGATGTGTCCGCCTGAAAGAAGGCCTATAAGGAGTGTGTCAACAAGATGTTGCTGACCAACAATCACGCGTGATATCTCCTTGCGTAGGGTGTCGACAAATATCGACTCCTGCTCGATATGAGCATTAAGCTCCTTGATGTTAACTACCTCGTTCATTGTGTGTTATATGTTTTTATTTTGTTTTCGCTGTTGGTTTTTTGGTGTTGTTGCAAGGGTTGTTTTTCGCCCCACGTCCAAAGGACGTAACGCTACAATAGTCCAAATTATTGCAAATATACGAAAAAAAAGTAAAAAGGACAAAAAAGCGCGGGGATAAGGAGCTTATAAGGTGAGAGGTGAGAAGGGAAAAGTATGGTGTCTGCGACGCTTTGTTTAAAGTGAAAAGTCAAAAGTGAAAGGTGAGAAGTATGGTGTCTGCGACGCTTTGTTTATAGGAGAGATTAGGGAAGTTAGGGAATTTAGTGAAGTTAAGGAGAAAGTTAGCGGTTATACTTTGAGGTTAAATGTCGATCGCGCCCTCCCTAAACTCCTTAAACTCCTTAATTTCCCTAAACTCCCTATCTCTGCGCCTTTTCACCTTTCCCCTTTCACTTTTCAGTTGCTTCTCTTTGCGGGCGTTTCGCCTTGCTAATTGGGCGTTTCGCCCCACGATGAGGGCGTTTCGACGAAGAAAATGTGGGAAATAGTAAATTTTTTACTATCTTTGCTCTTAGAAGAGAACAATGTTGCAAAATTTTTGCAGCACAAAACAAATAAAATATTAGGCGTTATGAAAAGAATCGTCATGATAATAGCTCTTGCTGGTGGTGTATTGCTCGCAGGATGCTCGTCGTTGTTCAGCACTTCGCTTGTGGGCACTAACGACCTCTACCGTGTAGATAATCGTGTGCAGGTGGCCAACCAGCTGAAGGCTGAGGCTGAGGCACAGAGGGCTGAGGCTGAGGCGCGTGAGGCCCAGTGGATAGCTCGCCAGGCTGAGGCCGAGGCCGATAGAGCCGAGGCTGAGTACTATGCGTCGCTTAACGAGCCAAGCTATCAGTCAATCGTTGCCAACGACTATGAGAGTGCTTATGCTCGTAGGCTATATGGCTTTAACTCACCATCGTATCGTATGCCATCGAGCTACTACGACCTATCCTACAGCCGCAATCTGACATATGCTATGGCCTACGACCCATCGCTCTACAACATCATGGTGTCGGGCAACCAGGTGTGGGTTGAGCCTAAGTTCATCACCTCGATGTTTGGCTCGTGGGGTGCGACAAATGTCACCTTTGGTCTGTATGCTTCGCCATGGAACTACGGTTGGAGCTATCGTGTAGATCCATTCTACTACTCATCGTGGGGCTATCCTCACTACTCGTGGTATGATTGGAACTGGACAATATGCTATAACCCATGGTACTACGACGCATGTTACTACCACCACTATTACCCACATTATCATAACCACTATTATCCTCACTATCATGGACATATGCCACCACCACGTCCGCCACATCACCGTCCTAACGATAGGCCAAACTATCGCCCCGATCACCGTCCTAACCATGGATACATAACCACTGGTTCGGGAGCGTCATCAGGACCTATTAGCGGTAATCTTAATGGTGGTCGTGGGTCAGAAGGCTCACGTTATACCTCGCCACATAACAACAAAAATTATGGCTCGGCAACGGTAACACGACCAGTAAATGGTAATACACGCCCAACAACTGGAGGCTCAACTTCTACGGGTGTGAATAGCGAAAGTAAGTATCGTGTTACAACAACCAACATAGGCTCGGTAGCAGCCAAGGAGTCGACCCCGGTAAATAGGGGTAGTAGCACAACGGTGAATAAGGGCACGTCAGTGAATAAGGGCACAACGACTTCGGGAAGCACCAACTCTAATTTCCGTCAGGGTGGCACAACATCGCGTGGCACAACGACATCGAGTGGCTCAGTGAGCAAGGGCACATCGACATCGTCGAGTCGTAGCTCAGGAACAGTGTCGAGTGGCAGCTCTTCGAGCAAGAGCTCATCGTCGAGCTATCGCAGCAGTGGCTCATCATCATCGAGTCGTAGCTCAGGAACAGTGTCGAGTGGCAGCTCTTCGAGCAAGAGCTCATCATCGAGCTATCGTAGCAGTGGCTCATCATCGTCGAGCTATCGCAGCAGTGGTTCATCGTCGAGCAGCCGTTCGTATAGTGGCTCGTCATCATCGAGCAGCCGTTCATATAGTGGCTCGTCGTCATCGAGCAGCAGCTCACGTGGTGGCAGCACCTCATCACGAAGATAATAAAACATAACCAAGGGGTATGCTGTGGGGCATACTCCTTGGATATAACACTCTAAAAACGTTCAACTATGAAGAAGATATACCAACTCCTATTGTCGGCAGCCGTGAGCCTTACGCTTGTTGCTACGGCTGGGGCACAGAATTTTGGTGGTGTTGCACTCAATAACGATATCGTAGGCTGGGGCGACCTCTACAACCTGTCGTTCACATCTCAGAACTACGGCACAGCACGCTCTATGGCCATGGGTAATGCCTTCACGGCATTGGGCGCTGACATGGTTTCGGCATCGTTGAACCCAGCAGGTATCGGCATGTACGTCAATAGCGACTTTAGCTTCACGCCGATGATGCAGTTTGCACGTGCCAAGACCTTTGGCGCTGACCCATATAACTCTGACGAGTTCTCGAACAATAGCAACCGCTTTGGCTTTTCGAGCATTGGCGGTGTGTTTACAGTATATCGTGGCACAGGAGCACTCACCAACTTTAACCTTGGCTTTGTCTATAATCGTGTTGCAGACTTCAACCATAGCTACAAATATGCATCGTGGGACAACTCGGCAAATAACTCTATGGCTAACCTATTCTGTGAGCTATCTAACATTGATCGCCTTCAGACAAATAGCAATGGCACTATGTCGTTTGGCAACGACCCCTACTACTGGGGTGCTGTGCTCGCCTACAAAAATGGCCTGACCAACAAAGATGACCTCGGCTGGTATATCGACCGCATAGGTGAGAATGCCAGAATCGACCAGTATAATGCTGTGCAGACACGTGGTAGCATTGGTGAGTATGCCATTACCATGGGCTTCAACTTCGTGGATAAGTTCTATTTGGGTGCTACGCTCGGCATACATAGTGTAAACTATAATCGTAGCGTGTTCTACGGCGAGAACTATCTCTACGACACATACCCTTCGGGCGACGAGATGCCTTATCAGCTTGAGTATATGAACTACTTGCAGTCGACACGCATCTCGGGCGTGGGCGTAAACTTCAAGGTTGGCTTCACATGGCGTCCTGTGGCGTGGTTGCGCATCGGTGGTGCCTACCACACACGCACAGCCTACAACCTGTCGATGGAGTATTATGGCGACATGTGGTCGAGCACGTTTAGTGCTGGTAGCAACCCCGATGGCTACGATGTCGACAATATGGGCTATATGTACGACTATGTGGAGTCGCCAATGTGGGAAGATGCTGGTGCTAATGCGTGGCGTGTCAGCTCTCCATCACGCCTGATGGTGGGTGCAGCATTTACCATTGCTCAGCGTCTTATCCTCTCGGCCGACTACGAGGCAGCCTATTACAACGATATGTGGCTACGAGGCTCTCCAATCAACGATCTCGACTACACATCAACCATTCAGGAGTATTTCCGCCACTCAAACACCATACGTCTTGGTGCAGAGTTCCGTGCATTGCCATTCTTGGATTTGCGTGCTGGATATATCTACACTGGCGATGCTATCAATAATGCATCGTTGCTATATACCCACCCTTTGGCCAAGGAGCAGACCTATATTACAGCGGGCTTAGGCATACGCTTCAGCGAGACAACATATCTCGACTTTGCATATCAGTATAACAACACAATGTATACTCATCAGCAGTCGTTCTTCGCAACAGGTAATGGCTTGGATATTGAGACTGTGCCGGTGTCAACATCAGTAAAGAAGCATATAGCTGTACTTACACTTGGTTTCCGCTTCTAAATAGACATAGTGGCTACGTGCCACCCTTTCGAGAATATGTTAGACGGCGTGATAAGGGTTGCCGTCGAACCATAAAACAGACAGGACTGCTTTGTTTGAGCAGTCCTGTTTTTGTTTAATACATTTTGGTTGTTGCTATCTCTTTGTCGATGCTCTGAGGCCCTCGATGACACTCGGTGTGAAGCCTGCGGCTTCCATGGCGTTTAGGCCCTTGATTGTCAGACCTCCTGGCGTTGTCACTCGGTCAATCTCCGCTTCGGGGTGGCTGCCATTTGCCTCAAGGATGTCTACGGCGCCACGCAATGTCTGCATCACTATGCGCTTAGCATCGTCGGCCCGCATGCCGAGTTCTACGCCACCCTCCATTGCTGCACGTATGTAGCGCAGGGCGTAGGCTATGCCACACGAGGCGAGCGATGTGCCAGCGGGTATTAGCCCCTCCTCCACAAGCATTGCCATGCCAAGCTCGTTGAACACCTCTACAAGCTCTGCATCCTGCTCTTGTGTGGTGCGTGCCGAGGCGATAAATGTCATGCTACTCATGGTGGCAACTGCCGTGTTGGGGATTATGATGAATGTCGCAGGGAGCTCTCCGTCGCCCTTGTCGAGCCATGCGCTAAGCTGACCTATGCCAAGCCCACCCACCATCGAGGCTACGGCTTGATGCGAGTAGTCGAGGTGTGGCTTTATCTCCTCCAAGACTTGCTCCACCTTCCATGGCTTCACAGCGAGTATGACGATGTCTGCTGCCGCCGCTGCCTCACAGTTGTTGGTTGTCGTGTTTATCTCTGCGTGCTCGCTCTTTAGCGCCTCCAGCTTTGCTGTCGAGGGGTTCGACACGTAGATATCTGCTGTGGCTACCTTCGTGCCACATGCTAAGCCACGTGCCACCGCACCACCCATATTTCCTGCTCCAATAATCGCTATCTTCATCGTTTATGTGTGTGTTAGTGCGATTTGTCGGGTATTATCTCGTCAAACATGGGGCGACCGCTAACATAGATTATACGAACTGAGGTCTTGCCGTTCCATCCCATATCGGTGTAATATACATCGAACCAGCCATTACCCTTAGGCACAATCTTTAGCAGCTTGCTTGCTCCAGGACCATCTTGGTAGCCTGTTCTGAACATCCACATGGCAAAGCAGTCTTGTCCTGGCTCTTTGTCATATTCGTAATGATCGCTTAGGTACTTCAATAGTTTGGGTGTACACATCTTTCTAGCAACAGCATAGAAGTCGCCTGTGCCTAAGATATAGTTTGAATATAGATCTTTGATAATTGCGGTGCATGCTTCTTGTTGCTGTGGGCTTTGGCTAAGGCAGTTTTGTATGCTGCAAGCCTCGGGTGTAGCGTAGGCTTTTGGTGTGGCAAAAGCCATTAGTGTCACGAGTAAAAGTGCTAATTTATTCATTATATTAGAGTTTATAGGTGTTATTTTTTTGTAAAGATATGCAAAAATTTCTAATACGTAGCTCTCGTCATGTAATAAATTTCATCCTCGCACGTCACTACCTCGCCGATTTTGATTACCTTTGCCATATGAACGTAAAGCAAGCATACTCTCGCAGCGAGGAGATTTTAAATGCCTCGACACACGCCGTGGGCCTTCTGATGGCCATTGTGGTGTGTAGATTCTTTGTTGTTAAGAGTGCGGACTACGCCTCGTCGCTCGCCATATTAAGCCTTGTGCTCTACTTTATTGGTGTTGCAAGCTCCTATGCCGCATCGACAATGTACCATGCCATGCCAGCCACTCGTGTCAAGGCAAAGGCCCTAGCTCGCAAGGTTGACCATGCAGCGATATATTGGCATATTGCGGGTAGCTATACCCCCGTAACGCTAATAGCTATGCTCGAGGGTGGTGCTCCGGTGTGGGGCATTGTCATCTGTTCGTTTGTGTGGCTTGCAGCTCTTGTGGGCACAGCTCTTAGCTTCCGCAAACTAAAGGCACAGAGCTACCTCGAGACGGCATGCTACGTGCTTATGGGACTCACTATCCTTGTCGCCTTCAAGCCTTTTTACGAGTGTTGCGGCCTTGAGATTGTTCTATGGGTTGTTGGCGAGGGCATAGCCTATATCCTTGGTGCCGTGTTATATAGCTTCAAGCAAATACCATATATCCACTCGGTGTTCCACATATTTGTAATTCTGGGTGATGTATGCCACATGATTGCCACATGGAAGCTATTGCAGATGTTTGTGCTGTAGGCGAGACCCAAAATTAGAGTGTTATGTTGCACCGCTTTAGTACCGACATATCGCATATCGAGCGCCCTAAGCTCTTCACGTGGCCATTCCACTATGTGCCACACGAGTTGTCGTGCCTGGCAGCGCGCGAGGTGCAGCAATACCTTGGGTCGCATCCAGAGTGGCGTGAGGAGATTGCGCGAGGCAAGATGTTTGGAGTGCTTGTGGTCGAGGATGCGAGGGGCGAGCTAGGCTTTCTTGCGGCATTCTCGGGCAACCTCAATGGACGCAACCACCACGACTACTTTGTGCCACCGATATACGATATGTTACGCCCTGGCGACTTCTTTCGTCGTGGCGAGGCCGAGATATCGGCAATAAACCGCACCATTAAGGAGCTAGAGGCGAGCGAGGAGTATCAGTCGGCAATGGTGGCGTTAGAGAGGGCAAGGTGTGATTCGGAGCATGCTCTTAGCGAGCTTAAGGCGCAACTCAAGGAGCGCAAAAAGCAACGTGATAGACGACGTGCCGAGGGCGAGAGTGCGGAGATGCTAATCCTTGAGAGCCAGCGAGATAATTCTGAGCTGCAACGCCTAAAGCGTGCCATGCGTGATGCTGTTGCCGAGGCTTTAGAGCGCTACGATGGGCTACGTGCTGAGGTTGATGCGCTCAAGGCTGAGCGTCAGCAACGCTCCTCTGAGCTTCAGATGCAGCTATTTGCCGAGTTCCGCATACTCAATGCTCGTGGCCAGGTGCGCAACCTTTGCGAGTTGTTTGCCCCCACACCGCAGCTCGTGCCGCCTGCAGGTGCTGGCGAGTGCGCAGCGCCTAAGCTGTTGCAGTATGCCTACTTAAACCATCTTCGCCCTGTGGCTATGGCTGAGTTTTGGCAGGGTGCTTCACCCCGTGGCGAGGTGCGCCATCATGGTGCTTTTTATCCAGCGTGCAACGGCAAGTGTAAGCCTATTTTGACACATATGCTCGAGGGCTTAGCCATTGAGCCTAACCCACTTACGCAGATTGTGCCCGCCGAGCCCCGCATACTATGGGAGGATAGCCACATCGTGCTTATCGACAAGCCCTGTGGCATGCTCTCGGTCGATGGCAAGTCGGGAGTGCGTAGCGTTGAACAGTGGGCGAGGGAGCGATATGCCGATGCCACAGGCCCTATGATTGTGCATCGCCTCGACCAATCTACATCGGGAATACTGCTCTTGGCAAAGGATAAGGCGACGCATAAGGCTATGCAGGAGCAGTTTGTAACACGCACAGTGTCAAAGCAATATACGGCGCTTCTCGATGGTGTTATCGAGCATGAGAGTGGTCGCATCGACCTATGCATGAAGCTCGATTACGACAACCGCCCACGCCAGATGGTTGCCCCCGACGGCAAGCGCTCAATCACCGAATATCGTGTTGTGGCAGTGGAGGAAGGTCACACCCGCATAGAGTTCTATCCGCTTACGGGACGTACACATCAGTTACGACTGCATTCGGCTCACCCTGAGGGGCTTAACACACCTATCGTTGGTGACGACATCTATGGCCACGAGCAACATGCCGACCTCGACGACGGTCATCGCCTATACCTTCACGCCTCACGTCTTGAGTTCACGCACCCGCACACGCAAGAGCGCATTATAGTAGAGTGCAAAGCGGAGTTTTAGTAAATTTTAATGAGTAATGAGCAGAGAGTAATTAGTAATAATTTACAGTTTTTTGTTACTCTTTACTCACCTCTAATTACTAATTAAAACTTGTGCGAAGCACACCATACTTTTCACCTTTCCCCTTAAAAATTAGGGTGTTACAACGTCAGTTGTAACACCCTATACTCTCTATGGCAATTTAGATTTATCTTACTTTGCAGGTGCCCACTTGCAGCGCACAGGCGACACGATTGCACCCTCCTCCTTGAGAGCCTTCATCGCCTTGTCTACCTCCTTGCGGTCGATGCCGCTGAGCTCTGCGATCTTACCTGCGTTTAGAGGCTCACCTGCCTCAGTCATTACTGCCAATACTTTTGCTTTTGTCTCCATATTTGTCTAGTTTTTAATTGTTTCGTAACTCTAATGTTATCTCTAAATATTCGCGTCGTCCCTCGATGTAGTCGGCATAGAGCCTCTCTTCATCTCGCCCTCGGAGTATCGAGCACTTGCCACACATCTCGCAGTTGTACAAGCATCGCCACTCGTTGAGCACAAACTCACGCCTCTTGTCGCGGGTCGAGTCCTTAATGCTCGGGGCTTTCATACTCACTTCTGTTTTTTCCTGGTGCAAATATCGTGATAAATTTGTTAGCTACCAAAAAATTGCCAACGGAAATAATTATATGGCTATAAGCACGGCTGATAGCGGTGTGCTGTATGAGCAATTTTCATGTTGCCGATTGCTTATTCGCTAATATTTCGTATCTTTGTATTATCCTAATTTTAATGATATGCGTTTTACTAAATTTTTAGCAGTATTGGTTCTCGGCATTCTGTCGAGTGTGTTTGTATGTAATGCTCAGTATGAGCAATATTATAAGGTTGAGGGCGATAAGTTTGTTATCACTAATCCCTCTGCGAAGCTATACCTCTTGCCCGAATCATATCACAAGGCTGTCACCATCGGGACCTCTTTGAGTTATGGTATTCGTGATTTTGTAAATATTAGCGAGATTAAGCCCAAAACAATTCGCAAGTCGCTACAGTTGCCCGTGGTGAGATATACAAATGTCACTAAATCGCCAAATTTTGATGCCTACATCGTTGGTTATAAGGATAATTTATGGATATTGAAGAATAGTGATGTGCAAGATAATACTTTGCTTGTCGAGCAGAATGCCGCGATAGAGTTCAACAAAGAGGAGTTGGAGTCGGCAAAGAGCAGTAGCCTAGCTAAGCTACAAGATTTGTATAGTAGAAGATTGGCGCTAAGAGGTGAATTAGACAGCCTTGTTGCTCACTATGCGCAGATATCTACTGATAGTCTAGACTATTATAGGGATCTCAAGTTGCGCCTTCCACAAATCCGTGATTCGCTGGTCAGGGTGGCTGAGCGTGAGGAGCAGGCGAGGGTAGATAAGGAGTATAATAGTTGGTATAATTCGCTGCCAGCATCATCGAAGGCTGCTATGAATGCCATAATCATAGATTATGCCGAATTAGACTATCCAAATTCTGTCGGTGGATGCGACTATAACTTCGAATATACCAACATCTCGCCAAAAACCATTAAGTATCTCTATTGGACAGGTACAGCCTATAATGCTGTAGATGATCCTGTATATTGTGAGATACGAAGAACGTCAACATTCTCTGGTATGGATACTGGTCCTGTGGAGCAGGGCGAGTCTAGCGGAGGCTACTGGGATTGTGTCATATATAACTACTCGGCAGAATATATGAAGCTTTCTAAGATTCAGATTATATATATGGACGGCTCCTCTATAAACATTAGTGGTGCCGACATCGCAAGAATCGCCGATGCCCCATCGCGAGAGATTTCGGTGGATACTGAGGCTATTAAGCAGAGCGTAATGTCGGATGGAGATTGTCAGAGGCATATAAACCTATGGAGCGATAGGTTGAATAGCCTGAAGAGCAAAAAGGCATACAGCGGGGAGTGGGCAGAGTTGGATAGTAGTTCGTACAATCAAGTTCTAAACTCGCTCAACGAGTTAGCAACGCAGGAGAAATCAGCACAGGCAGATGTTGCAAGCTGTCAGAAAAATCTTGATGCTTTTAATAAGTTCCTCAACTTTGAAAAATATGCAACTGCTGCTCAAGAATCTGCGGCATACACAGGAGGTGGTTCTTCAGCAAGTAAGGCCAGCACAACCTCAGCTACTGCCCCCAAATCGCCATTCGTAACCTTTGGCCTCGAGGGCTCGATTGAGGGTCTTAAGTCATTCTCGGGAGGCATAGGCTTTAGCCTACGCTTTGGCCGATACAACTCATTGTTTAATGCTACTGTAGGCCTTAAGTATCAGTCAACAATGGTATTTGAAACAGCAGAGTATCCAACACCTGGATATACTTACTTAACCGAAGATGCAACGTATATGCACAAGGCAAATGAGTTTGTTGTGCCAGCCATCCTTAACTTGAATTTTAGCCGAGATAAGGATTTGGGCGTGTACTTTGGTGCTGGTTACGAGTATGGTTTCCTCCTCTCAGAGAAGAGTAAGTTCTTCGACATGTCATACGACTTTGTCGAGTCTGAGTTTTGGGATAGAGGCGACTGCTCCGATTGGAAGACAATGTCAATCCCAACTCGTGCCGTTGTGCTGCAAATGGGTTTTGGAACAAGATATGTAGACTGGAAGGTATACTATAAGATATATACTAACAGAAAGCAGTTTATAAATGGCACTCCAGGTGCACTTGGCACTGCCTTGACCTTCTACTTCTAAACCCATGTGGCACACGATGCCACAACCGCAAAAAAATATAGGCTAACCCAATCGGGATAGCCTATATTTTTCTAAGACAAAATCTAATTAAGCCTCAGGAGCGATAGCCTCTGATGGGCAAACGCCTGCGCAAGTACCGCAATCGATACACTTGCTAGGATCGATGCAATAGATATCACCTGCTGAAATAGCCTCAACTGGGCACTCGTCGATACATGTACCACATGCAACGCAAGAATCTGAAATTTTGTAAGCCATATTACTTTATAGTTTTAATGAGTGTTTACACTGTTTTCAAATGCAAATATACAAATTATTTTACAAAATCAACACCTATTTTATAAAATCGAAGCCTGTATAAGGAATTAATACCTCTGGAATGCGTATTCCCTCCTCAGTTTGATTGTTCTCGAGCAGTGCTGCTACGATACGTGGCAATGCAAGAGACGAGCCATTTAGTGTGTGGCACAACTGATTTTTGCGGTTCTCGTCGCGATAGCGTAGCTTAAGGCGGTTAGCCTGGAACGACTCGAAGTTCGATACCGACGACACCTCCAACCAGCGCTTCTGTGCCTCAGAGTATACCTCGAAGTCGTAGGTGAGGGCCGATGTGAACGACATGTCGCCACCACATAGGCGCAAGATGCGGTATGGCAAGCCGAGTGAAGATACGATGCTCTCCACGTGTGCTACCATGGCGTCGAGTGCCTCGTACGACTTGTCGGGGTGTGCCACCTGCACGATCTCCACCTTGTCGAACTGGTGCAAACGGTTAAGACCACGCACATCCTTACCATACGAGCCTGCCTCACGTCTAAAACATGGGGTGTAGGCCGTCATCTTAACTGGAAGCTCGTTCTGCTCAAGGATAACATCACGGAAGATGTTGGTTACTGGCACCTCGGCAGTGGGCACAAGGTAGTAGCCATCGGCAGTTGCGTGGTACATCTGACCCTCCTTGTCGGGTAGCTGACCTGTGCCGAAGCCCGAAGCTTCGTTCACCATGATTGGTGGCTCAACCTCCTGATAACCAGCCTTTGTGTTGCAGTCGAGGAAGTAGTTGATGAGTGCTCGCTGAAGACGTGCACCCTTGCCCTTATATACAGGGAAGCCAGCGCCAGTGAGCTTCACGCCAAGGTCGAAGTCGATGATGTCGTACTTCTTAGCAAGCTCCCAGTGGGGTAGTGCCTCGCCAGGAATCTCGGTGTAGTTCTCCACGAGCTTAACCACAACATTATCCTCAGCTGTGCGACCCTCTGGCACGATGTCGGCAGGGAAGTTAGGAAGCTTAACGATCTCGTTTTGTAGCTCCTCGGCTACACGCTCCGACTCCTCCTTAAGCTCGTTCGAGCGAGTCTTTAGTGCTGCCACCTCCTGTTTTTTGAGCTCAGCCTCCTCCTTAAGACCCTTGCCCATGAGCATGCCAATCTGCTTTGCAGCCTGGTTCTGCTCGGCAAGACAGCCATCAAGCTCATTTTGAAGAGCTTTACGCTTGTCGTCGAGAAGCTCGATTGTGGCGATTATTGGTGCGGCGTCCACACCCTTCTTTGCAAGGCGGCGGATAGCCTCCTCTTTATTCTCTCTTAGTTGCTTTAGTGTAAGCATATAATTTCGATAGATTTACGTTTCAACTCACAAAGATACAACATTATTAATTATATTGTACAGCGCAACGCCAAAT
>JAFODV010000134.1 GCA_017380515.1 Alistipes sp. | reverse complement strand
TCTATTTATAGTAATAACCCTTGCGCTTCTTGCAATTATGGGTATCGTCGTGGGTGTTTCTAACGACGCAGTAAACTTTCTTAACTCGGCTTTTGGCTCTAAGGTAGCCAAGAAAAATGTTATTTTAGCAGTAGCTGGTATTGGTGTTATGGTCGGTGTTATGACCTCGAGTGGCATGATGGATGTGGCTCGTAGCGGTGTCTTCTATCCCGACAAGTTTAGCTATCAGGAGATTATGATTCTGTTCCTGGGTATGATGCTCTCGAACATCATCTTGCTCGATATCTACAATACGCTTGGTCTGCCAACATCTACTACCGTGTCGCTTGTCTTTGGCTTGCTCGGCTCGGCACTCGCCCTGGCACTCTACAATGTGTGGGGTGGCGACACTCAGTACGGCATTGGCGAGTATATCAACTCAGGAAATGCCCTTGCCATAGTCTCGGGTATCCTGCTCTCGGTGGTCCTCGCATTCCTCTCAGGACACCTCCTCATGTATATCTCGCGCGTGATATTCTCGTTCCGCTACCATAAGCTATTCCGCCGCTTTGGTGCTATGTGGTGCGGTATCACGTTGGCTGGTATCATCTTCTTTGCGGTGTTCAAGGGCCTCAAGAGCTCAGGCCTTATCCCCGCAGAGCTTATCGACTATGTAAACAACAACACTACAATATCGTTGCTCATATTGTGGGCTGCAAGCTCATTGTTCTTGTGGATATTGCAGCTCTGCAAGGTCAACATCTTGCGTGTGTCAATCCTTGCTGGTACCTTCTCTTTGGCATTGGCATTTGCTGGTAACGACCTTGTTAACTTCATCGGTGTGCCCTATGCTGGCTACGACTCATATATGCTTCAGCAGGCAAGCGCTGAGCCTATCACCTCGATGGCGGCGTTGTCAAATCCTACTAAGGCCAACTTCTTTATCATGTGTGCTGCGGGCTTGGTTATGGTCATCACGCTCTTTACGTCGAAGAAGGCTATGCGTGTTATCGAGACCGAGCGTAAGCTGTCGTCGCAGTCGGAGGAGGCACCTATTAACAGCGATGCTACGGTTGCTGCACGAGGCATTGTGCGTGGTGCACGTGCCATGAGCGAGGCTATCGAGTCGCTTATACCTAAGCGTGTCAACGAGTGGATAGACAGCCGCTTTGAGCAGCTTCCTGAGGAGGAGCGTGGCGATGTTAACTACGACCTTATTCGTGCTACGGTAAACCTCACAGCAGCAGCCATCCTCATTTCAATAGGTACTCAGCTTAAGTTGCCTTTGTCAACAACATATGTTGTGTTCATGGTCTCTATGGGTACGTCGCTTGCCGACAGAGCGTGGGGTAGAGAGAGCGCCGTATATCGTATAACAGGCGTAACCACCGTGATCATGGGCTGGTTTATCACAGCTATTGGCGGCTTCGTCATCGCCCTTGGCGTAACCTTGGCCCTCGCCTTTGGTGGTAAGATTGCCATTATCATTGTTACACTCATCTGCGTGGGCCTTATCATCAAGAGCAATGTTCAGGGCAGCAAGAAGAAGGATAAGGAGGTTGAGGAGTCGGCAGTGGCAAAGATTGGCGACACCCTCAAGCAGAGCCCTGAGGAGGCCCTCATAGCCTATACCGAGCATGTGTGCTCATCAATGGAGAAGGTGACGATGATATACGACCGCACCATCGTTGCCGTGTTCAAGGAGAATAGAAAGGTGCTCAAGGATATGGTGCGTGAGGCCGAGGAGTTCTACCACTCTACACGCCAACAGAAGTATGAGCTTCTGCCTCTGTTGCGCAACCTTGAGGATAGCGATGTGAACACTGGCCACTACTATGTGCAGGTTGTCGACTATATCTCTGAGACAAGCAAGGCGTTGTTGCACATCACACGTCCATGCTACAAGCACGTTGACAACAACCATACAGGTCTCTCTAAGGAGCAGGTGTACGACCTTAAGCGCATAAACGACCGTGTGGAGGTTATCTTCGGTGAGATCAACATGATGCTTCGCACACGCTCGTTCGATAGCATGGAGAAGGTTCTCAACATGCGTGATGAGATGTTTGACCTTATCGACGAGGTTATGCAGAATCAGCTACGTCGTCTCCGTGATACTGGCGGCTCATCATCGGCCAACATGCTATTCTTCAACATCTTGACTGAGACAAAGACGATGATACTTCACTCAAGAAATATTATGAAGTCTTTGGAGCACTTCGTTCATTAATTTGTTGTGATAAGCCGCAATCTGCGGCACATCGCTAAAAGTTGACCACCCCAGGCTGTACTGCTTGTACTATCCTGGGGTGGTCCCTTTTTCGATGTACCACATCTCACGACTTCTGACAACAAATTTTTTCTCGTGATAAGGGCGCATCAGCGTCACATCCCAACAAGTTAGAACCCTCGGGATGTACTAACTATACTATCCTGAGGGGATCTTATTTTTCGATGTACCATATCTAACCTCTTCTGACAACAAGTTGTGCGCTGATTGATGTAAAAAGTGCAGTTGGTAATGGCTTCTCGTGGCTACTGCCGATTACCCACTACTCATTGTTCGTCACAGAGTCACAGAGTCACAGAGTCACAGGGGGTGGGGTACATGTGACTCGTGTTACTTGTGCGCTATCAGCTGGCATGCTACAGCCTAAAAAAAAGAGGAGACCAAGTCTCCTCCTATCTCGTTGTCGGCTGCCCTCGTCACTCTTAATGTTGTCGGCTGCCCTCATTGCCTCCTATCTCGTTGTCGGCTGGCTTTAGTCGACCTTGATGTTTTCGCACATCTCCAAGCACTCCTCGATGATTAGCTCGGCTGTCTGGTCGATGGTGTCGTTGTCAACAGTGATCTTATTCTTGATGACGTACTCCTCGATATTCTTCTTAACTCGCCTCTCGAGGGCTTTTTCATACTTTACTATGAACCTATCTACACGATCATTGAATCCGTCAGGGTCGTTGTCGTTGTAGTATGTGCGTAGGGTGTTGCAGCGCTCCGAGGTGCTTGCCAACCATGTCTGCTCAATGTTGCGGAAGCGGCTGTCAACCATAGGTCGATTCTCCTCGTCGTTGCTGCCACTCTTGACAAGAGCAATGATGCTTATTATCACTATGATAACAGCTACGGCGGTGAGTATTATCACGCCCCATCGGCGCACTATAGGTGTTGTGTCGCGGTCGTCGGCAGGGGTGATGTCACGTGCTGTGCAGAAGTCGCTCCAGCCGGTGAATCCCACGTAACGTGCTAATGACGAGAGTATTAATGGGCGTGGTGCAACATGGTGCTCCTCAGCCATGAATAGCAATTCCAACGACTCTGCATCAATGCTAATGCCTACGTTTTCGAGGACGGCATTCGACAGTGCGATGCAGTCTTCGTGGGTTTGGATTGGTCGTCCAAACTCTGCTATAATAAGCTCCTTAAGGCGCTCTATGTATTGCTCTTGCGTAGTCATTGGAGTGCAAAGGTAAACATAAAAAATGTAAAAACCTAATTTTTAGCAATTAGTCATAGTTTTTCGTTGCCGCCACCAATTACTCATTACTAATTCCTAAAGTCCCGTGATGCGCTTTATCTCGTTGAGTTTGTTGAGAGCCTCAAGAGGTGTCAACGAGTTGATATCC
>JAFODV010000133.1 GCA_017380515.1 Alistipes sp. | reverse complement strand
TGCTGCGTAAGCACCCAAGAGGAGCTGCTGACCGGTCTGACCACGAGCATAGAATGTACGAGATACCTGAGCACCACCGAATGAACGGTTAGCCAACAAACCACCGTACTCACGTGCGAAAGGTACGCCCTGAGCTACGCACTGGTCGATAATGAGGTTAGAAACCTCTGCCAAACGATATACGTTAGCCTCACGAGCACGATAGTCACCACCCTTGATGGTATCGTAGAATAGACGATATACTGAGTCGTTGTCGTTCTGATAGTTCTTAGCAGCGTTGATACCACCCTGTGCTGCGATAGAGTGAGCACGACGTGGTGAGTCAGAGATGCAGAAAATCTTTACGTTGTAGCCAAGTTCACCGAGTGAAGCAGCTGCAGAAGCACCACCAAGACCGGTACCTACAACGATGATATCCAACTTACGCTTGTTAGCAGGGCTAACTACCTTGATGGCAGCCTTGTGGTTGCTCCACTTCTGGGCCAACTCACCTGCTGGGGTTTTTGCATCTAATTTATATGCCATAATATATATTAGTTTTTATTGTTATCGAATCGAGATATTACAAACCTGGAGTCCAATACTTTACCTCAGCCATGTACTCTGGGCTCTTAAGGAAGCACAATACAGCAACAACTGCGAAGCCGAGGAAGATAAGTGTTGCAATAGTGTTTGCAGTACACTTAAGGCGTGGATACCAAGTATCGTTTGCCATACCTACTGACTGGAACATTGACCATACACCGTGAGTGAGGTGGAACCACAATGCAGCAAACCATACAAGGTAGATAACTACGTTGTACCACTTTGAGAATGTAAGAGCCATGAGGTAAGCACCATTTGCAGGGTGAATAGCTGTCTCAAGGTGCATAATCTCAGCAAGCTGCATCTTCGACCAGAAGTGTACAAGGTGAAGACCAAGACCCAAGATAACGATAATGCCGAGAACGAGCATGTTCTTTGAAGACCATGATACGCCCTTCTCCTGAACGGTAACGGCATAACGCTGCTTACCACGAGCACGATAGTTGTCGATAGTAAGAATGAAGGCATAAACAAAGTGTACGAATACACCTGCTGCCAAAACTGCAGTTGCTGCAAGTGCATACCAGTTAGCACCGAGGAACTCGCAGACCATGTTGTAACCCTCACGGCTGAAGATCATTGTGAGGTTCATTGACATGTGGAAGAGGATGAAGAGTACAAGGAAGCATCCTGTAACGCTCATAACAACCTTCTTTCCCACTGATGAATTAGTTAGAAAACATCCCATAAGTGTAAAAAATTAATTATATTTGTAAATAGTTTCTGTCAGTTCTATGTGTCGTAAGATAGACTTGGTGCGTAGGTGCGCACCAAATGCTACTGCAAAGATAAGAATTGTTTGTATATTAACAATACCTAATATCGATTATTTACGTAGTAAACGGCGATAATTATGGTTAATGGCATTTTATTTTGATAAATTTCAATTTATGGAGCTTAAAAAAGAGATTCGCAAGGAGGTGCGTCGTCGCATTAAGGAGCTCGACACCGAAGTCCGCAATATGGCATCAAAGGCAATATTTGATGAAATTGAGAAGTTGCCAGTTTTCCATCAGGCTCACTGTATAGCGCTCTTTGCAGCTTTGGGTGATGAGGTGCCTACGCAGTATGCCCTTGATAGGTGGCCTATGCTTGGTAAGCGCATTGTGGTGCCTCGTGTCGAGGGTGATGTTATGCACTTCTTGGACTACTCGCCCGATACGATGCAGGTGGGTGCTTTCGGCATCGAGGAGCCTATGGGCGATTCGGTATGTTTGGCACGAGATATTGACCTTATTATTGTGCCTGCGCGCGCATTCACGCGACGCGGCGAGCGCTTGGGGCGTGGTGGAGGCTTCTACGATAAGTATATGTCATTGCCCGACTTTCGCGCCCATAAAACAGGTATATGCTTTGAGTGTCAGCTCTTTGATGAGTTGCCTACAGCAGAGCACGATGTGCTTGTAGATGAGGTCGTGGCGAGGTAGGTGAAAGGTGAAAAGGAAGGTGCGCGTTGCACGATATTTATTTTATGGGAAAGATGGGACGAATGGGATGAATGGGAAATTCCCTATCAAGCGCAGCAATCCCATTTATCCCAGCCCCTGCCCACCTAATTAGCAAGAAATAATTTGTTGTTAGAAGGGTTGCAGATGTGGCCTTGACATGAAAAAGCCCCGGATGGGTAGTACTTGGTGTACGTCCCATTCGGGGCTTTGATTGAAAGGTCGCAGATGCGCCCTTATCACAACAAATTAGAATAGGAAGCCGGTGTTAATGTAGAACGCACCATTGCCATCCTGATTCTTGATCAGTGGGTCCTTGCTGAATCGGCTTACTGGCATACCATACTCAAATGCCACGATAAAGTTTTGGTTCATGATAAAGCGCAAGCCACCACCTACAGTGATGTGAGGACGATCTGCTGTGCGGTTGCCAGATAGTGCCATATATGCATCATACTCAGCACGATACTTCTCGTCGCCCTTGAACATCATGTCGTAGTTCTTAGTCACCATCGTACCATCGCTAAATATGTTGAGGCCAAAGGCTATGTTTTGCTTCCAGAGTGTGAAGTTTACGAATCTCCAGCGTAGCTCTACGTTGTACGATGCCATGTCGAGGCCCTGCACGCGGTTACGCATGATGCCACGAATGGTGCGGTATCCACCCATACCGTCACGGTCGTATGACTGGCCTATAGTGGTGATGTATGGCAACACGTAGTATGGAGCCTTGTCGCCTATGGTGCCCTCATAGTTAAGACGATATGCAAATGTTAGGATGTCGTTCTTGACGATAGGCACATAGTGGCGGAATGTTAGCGAGTAGCGATAGTATGGGTTTGTTGTGCCGAGCCACTTTGGTGCCAACGTAAGGTGTCCCTCGGCCCATATGCCTTGTGATGGCGCTCCCTCCTTGTCGCGAGTGTCGTACAACAAGCCGAGGCGCACTGTAGAGTTGATGCCGCCCCATGCCTCCTCCTCAGAGATGATGCCCCACTTGCGGTATAGGTCGAATATAGGCTCCTCTGTCTCAGGAAATATCTTTTCGGCATCCTTGTTCTTGTTGATCTTTGCGAGGTTGAGTGCCTGCTTATTCTGGTAGCCCTGCTTGAAGTAGCTGAAGTGGTAGCCAGCCTCCCAGAAGAGCTTCTTATCCCATATGTTGCCCACAAAGTCGCTCTTTGCCAAGAGGGCAATGCGGTTTACACGATACTTTGGAGTATATATATATTGATTAGGGTTGCTCTTATCCTTGCCTGCGGCAATTGTTGCGTGGTCGTAGTACGACATGTAGCCATTGAAACCATAGAAGTCCATTGCCTTGTCGTTTGTCAGCGCCACGGCTGTTGACCAGCGCACACCAGGAATAAGCGTCTTGTTGTCGTACGATACGACGAATAGCTGTGAGCCTTTGGTGAAGAACGAAGCCTCAAAATACCAGTGTTGACGAGGATTAGGATATGTTGATCCGTCGCCAAAGTCATAGATATTCAAGAGAGCACCAAGCTGGAATCCCTTGTCTGCATCGAACGCCACAGCGGGTAGAGGTCCATAGTTGTATCCTGTCTTAATAATCTCGCCCTTATCGTTGTATTTTACCTCCTTCTTCTTTTTATCCTTTGTTGTCTCTGCGTCTGTAGTCTGTGCCGAGAGTGTTGGTGTGCATAGTGCTGCCAACATAAAGAGAACGATTAGTCGTAGTTTCATAGAGCTATGTTATTTGTTGAATATGATATCGTTTATACGTGTGTAGTATCCACGTAACTCTTTGTTCATGTGTAACTTAATATCCGACTTGAGAATTCGTAGTAGACGGTATATCTCATGTGCTACGATTGGCGCTGGTAGTATCGCCAACGTGATTGGTAGTGCCCACTGCCATGGCAAGAAGGCGTATGCCAATGCCGAATATATTATCATCAGTACAGGCCACATGATGAGGTTGATGAAGTAGCGTACCGAGTTGCGGAATGCAAAATCCTTGAGCTTCTTAAATATCGCCTTGCAGGTAAATGTCATTGGAAGCGATAGTATTGAAGCAGGAATGGTATATGGCAACGACACCAAGAATAGTAGACGACGAAGTATGCGTGTTATGGTGTGGTGGCGCACAAAGACAGAAGAGACACTTATGCGCTCCTTCTTGCGTAGTGCTGAGGCCTTGTTACCTAAGTCGATAAGTTCGGTATAAAGCTCGCTATTGTCCTGCTCGATCTCTGTAATACGCTCAAGGGTTAGGTTGTTAGCCTTGAAGTGAGCATCTAAGCCTCGAAGCTTGCGATCCTCCTCGCGTAGTATGCGTACCTGGCTACGTACCACGGCTGCACATATGTCGTACTTGGCATCGTAGTTCTCGTCGTTAGGAATGTAGAAGATTGCCTTTTTCATGCGCTCGTCGAGGCTCTCTTTCATTGTGTTGAGCTGCTCGGCGGGTGTGAGGTCCTTGTGCTGCTCGACAAACTCACCAACATTGATTGGATTGCCAATGGCCACACGTGCTGTTGAGCGGAAGCGGAAGAAGTTGCCATAGCGAAGACCTACGGGAACGATGTATAGCGGCATGTCGGGCATGAGCTCCTGTGCCTGCAGGGCGATGCGGAAGATACCCTTAGAGAGGGGTAGTGACGAGTATTTCGCCTGATGTGTGCCCTCAGGGAAGATGCAGAAGGGCACTCTGTCGCGCAGTACGTCAACAGCCTTCTCTATTGTCTCGTTGTTTTTGCGCACCTCGTCGATGCCGTCACGCATACGCATGATAGGCATAATCTTGAGGAATGTCAAGATCTTAGCGAGCTTAGGGTTGCGGAAGATGTCGGCACGTGCCACAAAGACCTTGGGCTTACGGTCGAGCGCCAAGATCACCATGGCGTCCATCAGTGCGTTTGTGTGGTTGGGTGCATAAATCACTGCACCATCTTGCGGTATGCGCTCACGACCTACATACTTGATTGTGCGGTATGATAGCTTTAGTACGATGTCGGTGTAGTATCGCAAAAAACTGTAGAGCCAGTTGTAGTCCTGTATCTTCTTGGTACGCTTTGCCATAGTATGCAATATTAGTTATGCTCCTTTCTCAAGCTTTCTTCTCTTGAAGATTGTTGCCACAGTAAGACCAGATACGATGTGCCATACACCCCATAGGGCAGCAATAAGCACCATACCTGTCATATCTGTCCAGATGTTAGGGTCGAAGATTTTGGGGTTGAAAAGCAGTGCAAGGCCAAGACCCGAGTTCTGAATGCCAGTCTCGATTGTGAGCGAGCGTAGGTCGCGCTCTGGAGCCTTCACGAGCTTACCTACGAAGAAGCCTGTGCCAAGCACCGTAGCATTGTGGATAACAACCAACAAAAGCACGGTGAGGATAGCAAGATATACCTCCCACTTAACCTCAAGGCCACTGAGCACCTGGGTGAGTGAGACTGCCACCATGCCCATGAACAGAAGCAATGAGAGAATCTGTGCTGGCTTTTCGAGGAACTTCGCAACCTTTGGAAGGTAGCGAGACACGAGAATACCGAGGATAATTGGAATACCGAGCAATATCACAATCTGCTGAAGCATCTCGGGGAATGGGATCTCGAGTGTAGGAATATCGTTATGTATCGATGCGTACTTGCAGTAGAGTGTGCCCCACAACCAGAAGTTGAAAGGTGTGATGAAAGGCGATGCGATGGTTGATACCGCTGTCATCGACACCGAGAGCTCGATGTTGCCCTTGGCAAGTGACGACATAAAGTTTGAGATGTTGCCACCAGGGCACGATGCCACCAATAACATGCCGATAGCGACGATAGGTGTGATGACGGGGTTGAGCAAGATTACAAGAATGAACGTTGCCAAAGGAAGACCAATCCACTGCAACAAGAGGCCTGTGATAACAGACTTAGGGTTCTTGAATACATCCTTGAACATCTCGACCTTGATGCCGAGTGCCACGCCAAACATTACGAATGCAAGAATGAGGTTTACCAAAAACATCTCGCCAGAACCGAGGTCGATATTACCAAAGTCCTTAAGGCCAATTAAAATCTCCTTCATAAATCTAAATTTTCACCCCTGATGGTTAGGTGTAGTGTGGTTAGTTATTGTTGTCGATAAGTCATCGTGATGATGTACTCCCAATTTGAAGTATATTACTTCAACTCACAAATATACGAATTTTAAATGTAAAATATATTCATTTATGAACAAAATAGCATATTTTTAAGTACAAATACTTATTCTTGATTATTGCAGCACGTTGAATGACATTGCAAGGAGCAACTTTGTGACAAAAATAGTATCTTTGTAAATCAAATTAAAATAAACCTTTTATGGCTATTCTTCACTCGGTACTGTTGACCCTTATTTTTTGCTTAGCACCTGCCCTTGTTTTGTGGCTATGTCGCCGTGTTAAATGGCTCGATTGGGTGGGACCTATCATCGTGCTTTATGGCCTTGGTATTCTTATCGGAAACTTCTGGTGGGATTTTGAGCAAATGCCTATTATTCAAGACATCACAACGAGTGCTACTATTCCATTGGCAATCCCTATGATGCTCTTCGCTTGTCGCTTTACGCTTAACGAGGCGAGCCTTCAACTCAGGGTCTGCATCAGTGGTTTCTTGTCGGTATTTCTTGCCGTTATTATAGGTTATTTGTTCTTTGGTAAGCATATC
This sequence comes from Alistipes sp., assembly GCA_017380515.1. GTDB lineage: Bacteria > Bacteroidota > Bacteroidia > Bacteroidales > Rikenellaceae > Alistipes. The sequence continues at coordinate 1,845 of JAFODV010000133.1, read as the reverse complement.
AGTGAGGGTGCCGAGATTGGTGGCATCATGTCGGGAATGTACACAGGAGGCATGCTCAATGCTGCAGCCCTGCAGTCGATATTCAAGGTTGATGAGCAGGCATATGTCATCATGTGTTCATACGATATTATCATCTCATTCCTCTACCTCGTGTTCTTGGTGTCGGTGGGCTATAAACTCTTTCGTAAGCTCTATGGCCAAACATCTGATGCGTCGCTGTCGGTGGAGGAGCGCCAGGATTTGGAGCGTCATATTGCTGAGCAGAAGCGTAATCCATATGAGGGCCTATGGACCAAGGATGGCATGCGTGAACTTGCTAAGATAGTGGGTGTTACAATTCTTGTTGTTGTCCTTTCAGCGGCTTGCACTTTGCCATTCCCCGACGAGTGGTTTATGGTGATATTTATCCTTGTTCTCAGTACGCTGGGTGTTGTGTGCTCGTTCTTTAAGCCTGTGCGCAACCTTACCCGTAGCTTCGACATTGGCATGTACCTTATATATATATTCAGCATCGCCATGGCCTCTATGGCCGATTTCTCGAAGCTCGACCTGTCGGACGGAATGAACCAGATAGCATTCCTCTGTGTTGCGGTCTTTGGCTCAATGCTTCTTCATGCCCTCTTCTGCCGTCTTATGCGTGTTGACTCCGACTCCATGGTGGCCTCATCTGTTGCCTTTGTCAACTCTCCGCCATTTGTCCCTATGATGGTTGTTGCCATGAAGAATAAGCGCGTCCTCCTTGTTGGCCTTGGCGCAGGTATTGTCGGCTATGCCCTTGGTAATCACTTTGGCGTTTTGATGGCCTCACTCCTAAATTTGTTGTGATAAGGGGTCGATTGCGGCCCCTAGCAAAAAATGGCGACAATGGGACGTGCGTCAAAGTACTACTCATCGTCGCCATTTTTGCCGAGTGTAGCACTCGGCACCCTTCTGACAACAAATTGTATCTCGCTGATTGAGGTGGGCAGGGGCATAGGGTAGATAGGGATTCCTTAACTTCCTTAATTTCCCTAAATTCACTATACCCATTATACCCAGAGCGTTAGCGGCTCTACCCAGAAAATAGGGAAGATAGGGTCGATAGGAATCGGTCGCAATGAGCTCTATCCCCGCAACCAGTCTAAAAGCGGAGGGCACTGGATTATGGCCCAATTTTACCATATTATTACCCCCTTTTATATGTGCCTCATACTGCAAATAATACGCTCCACGATGGGATATTGGGATAAATTATCCGCCTTTTCACCTTCTCAATCTTCGCATACTATTCTATCGTTCTTACATCGGTGCAACTTTTTAGTGGCAAAAATGCACCAAAGATCCACATTTACACACCTACACAACTCGCTGAAAAACAATAAAGTCCGATAAAATAATTATTATTTGCAGATGCATCTCTTCCCCACATATTATCTTATTTGAACGCTCCTTCCCAATTTTCTCATCGGCGTAGTCATATATGTATAAAAGGTAGGGTAAATTAAATCTGCACAACAAAAAAATCTCAATTTGCGATATTTTGTGTTAGATTTTTATTATTTTTGCACATCAAACAGAGTAATCGGGGGACTATGAATAGTCGTTTTGCGACATACAACAACGACTGCAACTTCTCAATGAATTGGGAGGTTTCGTTGTTTATTACACCTACCCCCCCCCTGCAAATATTCTAATAATCAGATAGTTAGCAATAATATTGCAAATTATAATCGGCATTACTGCTTACCATAAGCAGTAGTGCCTTTTTTTGTTTTAACGGAACCGACGCAGCGGAGCGAGAGCAGAGGGTGCTTGCACACTATGCCGAGCCGCAAGGAGGAAAAGCCCTCGAAGAGGGATTAAAAC